>NZ_BAABLI010000027.1:0-17012 GCF_039544265.1 Corallincola platygyrae
AAGGTCTGCGTTTCGCGATCCGTGAAGGTGGCCGTACAGTAGGCGCCGGTGTTGTTGCTAAGATCATCGAGTAATCGATAATCCAACAATACTGAAAAGGGTCGCTTCGGCGGCCCTTTTTGCGTTTAGGCTACAGAGTTTTGTGTGTAAATAGGATCAACCTTCGTTGTCATGAGACTGAAGGCGCTCTTCCGGGTCAAGTGGTGGCGCTTCTTCTTCGGTAGGCATTCTTCGGTAACCGGCACCACGGCGACTCTTACCAAATCGCATCTCAACAGAGAAAACGATAGCAGGATTCCATTCCCAACCGTATTCCCGCTCATAATTCATCTGTGGTTCGATTTCAAAGAAGTACCATGGACGGTAAAAACTTCTGCGATAGTTTCCGGCCACGCGCCATCTTTCAGTATTTTTGTCGTCTTCGTCGGTGGCACCACTGAAGGATATATAGGTGGAATAGGCAGACTTCCTGTCTAATTGCTTAACCCTGGAAAAGCTAATTTCCCACTCAAAACCATCGGTCTCTTCACCGTATGTTGCACTGTTTGCCCAGCGATAACCGACCGAACCTCGCACATGGTCCAGATCCAGGCTGGTAGTTTCACTCCACTTATCGGAGTTTCTTAACCGCAATTGCTGAGTGAACTTGGCTACCGTGTCATATCTCAGTGCGTAGTTGTATCGGTATCTCAAACGGGTGAAGGGGTCTATTTCTCCACTGCGCAACCGAACGCCAGCATCAAAATCCAGGTCACTGTCTTCAACTTGACGCACCGTCCAACGCAACGCTGCAGCGAGCCCGCGATCGTCGTCGCTGCCCCGGAGGTCGCTTGATTCATTAAACTCACGGGATGCACTCCTTGTGCTGCCATCATCCCCTTCAATAATAAGCCGTACACTGTCATTCATGCGCGGGAGGTGAAAGCTAGCCGAGATACGTGGACTGAAGTCCCAGCCCTCTTCGCGATGCCACTCTACTTCAGTGATGATCCGTACTAACGAACTCGCGGTTTCATTTTGCTCCATGTCACCAAAGAAGCTATCGAACCAGAGCGCCTGTTCACAAACGCCGTCTGACAGTAAAAGGTGGGCGCGGTCAAACCAGCCAAGCTTATCGACATTATTTTGCTGGCAGGGGCGAATGACTTGCTCTGCTTCCTCCCAGCTCAAGTAGATCTCTTCGCTGTCTGTATCTTGCGCGGCTGGCGGGGGCTGGGGCTCTGCATACGCTGAGCCCACGTGAACTGCGACCACCATAAGCAATAAGTTTCTAAATAACATGATGTTACTGCGTAGGCTCATAGCTTAAAGATTAGATTCAAAATGACAGGTCTACCAGTGCCCATTGCCAGGGTTGGCCGAAAATCAATCAAACAGTTGCAGCTGTGGTTATTTCGCGTATAATGCGCGTCCACTCGTGATGAGTCTTTATTGCAGTGTCATGAGTTTGGTTGATTTAAAGCTTACGCTTGTTTGCTTTAGAAAAGCCTCGACAGCAATCCCGATTGGGGATTGAACGATATGTATAACCCACTCTCCTCCCTCCTGAGGGATGGTAGGGTGCGTGTTTTTTGTTCTTTATTTATTTGGAGCTTGGTCCATGCAGAACCAACGAATCCGTATTCGACTTAAGGCGTTTGACCATCGTCTGATCGACCAGTCAACCGCAGAGATCGTAGAAACAGCTAAGCGCACTGGCGCACAGGTACGTGGTCCTATCCCACTGCCTACGCGCAAAGAGCGTTTCACCGTTCTGGTCTCTCCGCACGTAAACAAAGACGCGCGTGATCAGTATGAGATCCGCACTCACAAGCGTCTGGTCGATATCGTAGAGCCGACCGACAAGACCGTAGACGCACTTATGCGTCTGGACCTGGCAGCTGGCGTAGACGTTCAGATTAGCCTCGGCTAATTGAAGCTCTCGAAACGATTAAGAGGTTTAAACAATGGCTATCGGATTAGTCGGTCGTAAAGTGGGCATGACGCGCATCTTCACTGAAGATGGTGCATCTGTTCCGGTTACCGTGATCGAAGTTGAAGCCAACCGCGTGACTCAGGTTAAAAACCTGGACAACGACGGTTACCGCGCACTTCAGGTGACCACCGGCACTAAGAAAGCAAACCGCGTTACCAAACCAGAAGCGGGCCATTTCGCTAAAGCTGGCGTAGAAGCTGGCCGTGGCACTTGGGAATTCCGTCTGGCAGATGGTGAAGGCGTAGATATTGAAGTTGGCGCAGAGTTGAACGTTGATCTGTTCAACGACGTTGCCAAAGTAGACGTAACTGGCACTTCCAAGGGTAAGGGCTTCCAGGGCGCTGTTAAGCGTTGGAACTTCCGCACTCAGGATATGACCCACGGTAACTCTTTGAGCCACCGTGCACCCGGTTCTATCGGTCAAAACCAGACCCCAGGCCGCGTGTTCAAGGGTAAGAAAATGGCTGGCCACATGGGTGACGAGCGCACAACTGTGCAGTCTCTCGAAGTGGTACGTGTTGACGCAGAGCGTAAGCTGCTCCTGGTTAAAGGTGCAGTCCCAGGCGCAACTGGCGGCGACGTTATCGTTAAACCAGCCGTTAAAGCCTAACGTCTTAGGAGATTGGTGATGGAATTGGTATTGAAAGATGCGCAAAGCGCTCTTGAAGTAAATCCGACGATCTTCGGGCGTGAGTTCAACGAAGCGTTGGTACACCAAGTTGTTGTTGCATACGCAGCTGGTGCGCGTCAGGGCACTCGTGCTCAGAAGACTCGCAGCGAAGTAGCTGGTGGCGGCAAGAAGCCTTGGAAACAGAAGGGCACTGGTCGCGCACGCGCCGGTACTATTCGTAGCCCTCTGTGGCGTTCTGGTGGTGTGACTTTTGCGGCTAAGCCACAAGATCACAGCCAGAAAGTTAACAAGAAGATGTACCGCGGTGCAGTTCAGAGCATTCTGTCTGAGCTGGTTCGTCAGGAGCGTCTTGTTGTGGTTGAGAGTTTCGGTGTTGAAGCTCCTAAAACCAAAGAACTGAATGCCAAGCTGAAAGAGCTGGATTTGAACGACGTGCTGATCGTAACTGAAGAGGTTGATGAGAACCTGTTCCTGGCAGCGCGCAACCTGTACAAGGTTGACGTTCGTGATACCGCTGGTATCGATCCTGTGAGCCTGATCGCTTTCGATAAGGTGCTGATGACTGCTGGCGCAGTTAAGCAACTCGAGGAGAAGCTGGCATGATCCGCGAAGAACGTCTGCTGAAAGTTATTTTGGCGCCTCACGTTTCTGAAAAAGCGACAATCTCTGCTGAACTGCAGAACACTATCGTGTTCCGCGTTGCAACAGATGCGCAGAAAGCAGAAATCAAGGCTGCTGTAGAGAAGCTGTTCGAAGTTGAAGTTGACGGCGTTCGTACTGTGAACGTCAAAGGCAAAACCAAGCGCCACGGTGCTCGTATCGGCAAGCGTAACGATTGGAAAAAAGCCTACGTTACGCTGAAAGAAGGTAGCGAGATCGACTTTGTTGGCGGCGGTGAATAAGTAAGAGGAGTACACCAATGGCTATTGTTAAGTGCAAGCCTACCTCTGCCGGTCGTCGCCACGTTGTTAAAGTGGTTAACGGTGACCTGTACAAGGGTAAGCCTTACGCTCCGCTGCTGGATAAGAAAAGCAAGTCTGGCGGTCGTAACAACGCCGGTCGTATCACTACCCGTCATATTGGTGGTGGTCACAAGCAGCACTATCGTTTGATCGACTTCAAACGCACTAAAGATGGCATCCCAGCCACTGTTGAGCGTTTGGAATACGATCCGAACCGTAGCGCAAACATTGCGTTGGTTCTTTACGCAGATGGCGAACGTCGTTACATCCTGGCGCCTAAGGGCATGCAGGCTGGCGATAAAGTGCAATCTGGTGAAGACGCGGCAATCAAAGCAGGTAACAGCCTGCCAATGCGTAACATCCCTGTTGGTACCACGGTACACAACGTCGAACTGAAGCCTGGTAAAGGCGGTCAGATCGCACGTTCTGCCGGTGCTTACGTACAAATCGTTGCTCGCGAAAGCGGCTACGTAACCCTGCGTCTGCGCAGCGGTGAGATGCGTAAAGTACTGTCTGAGTGTCGCGCTACCATCGGTGAAGTAGGTAATGCTGAGCACATGTTGCGTCAGCTGGGTAAAGCAGGTGCCTCTCGCTGGCGCGGTGTTCGCCCAACCGTTCGTGGTGTTGCGATGAACCCAGTAGATCACCCACATGGTGGTGGTGAAGGTCGTACCTCAGGTGGCCGTCATCCAGTATCACCTTGGGGTATGCCTACTAAGGGTGCCAAGACGCGTAAGAATAAGCGTACCGACAAGTACATCGTACGCCGTCGTACTAAGTAATTTAGAAGAGGATTCACCATGCCACGTTCTCTCAAGAAAGGTCCATTTATTGACCTGCACTTGCTGAAGAAGGTAGAGAAAGCGGTGGAAGGCGGCGACAAAAAGCCTATTAAGACTTGGTCGCGCCGTTCAACGATCTTCCCAGATATGATTGGGTTGACCATCGCTGTCCATAATGGTCGTCAACACGTCCCAGTATTCGTTACTGAAGAGATGGTTGGCCACAAGTTGGGTGAATTCGCCCCGACTCGTACTTATCGCGGCCATGCCGCTGATAAGAAGGCCAAGAAGCGTTAAGGGGTAGAAGATGGAAGTTTTAGCTAAACACCGATTTGCCCGTACTTCGGCTCAAAAAGCGCGTCTGGTTGCTGACCAGATCCGCGGTAAGTCAGTTGAAAGTGCTCTTGAACTGCTGACCTACAGCCCTAAGAAAGCGGCTGTATTGGTTAAGAAAGTACTTGAGTCTGCAATTGCTAACGCAGAGCACAACGAAGGTGCTGACATTGACGAGCTGAAGGTCGCTAAGGTCTTCGTAGACGAGGGGCCGACCATGAAGCGCATTAAACCGCGTGCGAAAGGTCGTGCTGACCGTATCCTGAAGCGCACAAGCCACATCACTGTGGTCGTGGCCGAACGCTAAGAGGAAATCGAAATGGGTCAGAAAGTACATCCAAACGGTATCCGTCTCGGTATCGTAAAGCCGTGGAACTCAACTTGGTATGCAGATTCCAAGGACTACGCAGATAACCTGCACGGTGACCACCAGGTGCGCGCGTTCCTGACTAAGGAACTGAAAAGCGCTTCTGTGTCTCGCATCGTTATCGAGCGCCCGGCAAAAAGCATCCGCGTTACCATTCACACTGCCCGTCCAGGTGTTGTGATCGGTAAGAAAGGCGAAGATGTAGAAAAGCTGCGCAAGCACGTTGCCAAATTGGCTGGCGTTCCTGCACAGATCAACATTTCAGAAGTACGTAAGCCTGAGCTTGACGCTAAATTGGTAGCTGACAGCATTTCTAGCCAGCTGGAGCGTCGTGTTATGTTCCGCCGTGCTATGAAGCGCGCTGTTCAGAACGCTATGCGTCTGGGCGCGAAGGGCATCAAGGTTGAAGTAAGCGGTCGTCTTGGCGGTGCCGAGATCGCGCGTACCGAATGGTACCGTGAAGGTCGTGTACCACTTCATACTCTGCGTGCTGATATCGACTACGCAACCTCTGAAGCACTGACTACTTACGGCATCATCGGTGTCAAAGTATGGGTCTTCAAAGGTGAGGTACTTGGTGGTTTCAACCCAGTTGAAGAGCCACAAGCGCCTAAGCGTAAAGGTAAAGGCAGCAAGTAGGAGATCCGACCATGTTGCAACCAAAACGTACTAAATTCCGTAAGCAGATGACTGGCCGTAACCGCGGTCTGGCTCTGAACGGTAACAAGGTAAGCTTCGGCAGCTTCGGCCTGAAGGCCACTGGTCGCGGTCGTTTGACTGCTCGCCAGATTGAAGCAGCGCGTCGTGCAATGACACGTCACATTAAGCGTCAAGGTAAGATCTGGATCCGGGTTTTCCCTGATAAGCCGATTACCGGTAAGCCGCTTGAAGTTCGTATGGGTAAAGGTAAAGGTAACGTTGAATACTGGGTTGCCCAGATTCAGCCTGGCAAAGTCCTGTACGAAATGGATGGCGTTCCAGAAGATCTGGCACGTGAAGCGTTCTCTCTTGCAGCCGCTAAACTGCCAATTAAGACCACCTTTGCAATACGGACGGTAATGTGATGAATGCCAGCGAACTACGTGAAAAGAGCGTTGAAGAGCTGAACGCTGAACTGCTGAACCTCCTCCGTGAGCAGTTTAATCTGCGCATGCAGAAGAGCACAGGTCAGCTGTCTCAGACTCACCTGCTCAAAAATGTGCGTCGCGATATCGCGCGCGTTAAAACTGTGTTGAAACAGAAGGCAGGTGCGTAATGAGCGAAACAGTAATTCGTACACTGCAGGGTACTGTGGTAAGTGACAAGATGGACAAGTCCATCACTGTTGCTATCGAGCGTAAGGTGAAGCACCCAATCTACGGGAAGTACATCAAGCGTACCACTAAGCTGCACGTACACGATCAAGACAACCAGTGTAAAGTTGGTGACAAAGTTTCTATTAAGGAATGTCGTCCTCTGTCTAAGACTAAGTCTTGGACTTTGGTTGAAGTCATTACTAAGTAAAAACCTGTCATAACAACTGGTTAAAAAGCGTTCAAGGGCCCCTTCGCGGGGCCCTTGTTTTTTTACTAGGAATGATAAATTTCTAGTGGTATACTGCCGCGCCTTTTCGAAGGTAAGGCAGCCCAATTACGTGTGTAATTGGCTATTTGAAGTAAATAGCGGAGCACTGAAATGATCCAGATGCAGACTATGCTAGACGTCGCAGATAACAGCGGCGCTCGTAGCGTACAGTGTATTAAGGTCCTCGGTGGTTCGCACCGCCGCTACGCGAATATCGGCGACATCATTAAAGTTACTGTTAAGGAAGCAATTCCGCGCGGTAAAGTTAAAAAAGGTGATGTCCTGAACGCGGTGGTTGTGCGCACCAGGAAGGGCGTGCGTCGTCAGGATGGTTCTCTTATCCGTTTTGACAACAACGCCGCTGTGTTGCTGAACACGCAACACGCGCCCATCGGTACTCGTATTTTTGGCCCTGTGACACGTGAACTTCGTACGGAGAAGTTCATGAAGATTGTGTCTCTGGCTCCAGAAGTACTTTAAGGAGGTCTCTGATGGCAGCAAAAATCCGTAAAAATGATGAAGTGATCGTCTTGGCCGGTAAAGACAAAGGTAAGCGTGGCAAAGTTTTGTCTGTGCTTACTACTGGCAAAGTCGTTGTAGAAGGTATCAACCTGATCAAGAAGCACCAGAAGCCTAACCCGCACCTGCAGGTTCAAGGCGGTATTGTTGAGAAGGAAGCTGCAATCGACGTTTCTAACGTTGCAATCTACAACACTGCGACTGGCAAGGCCGATCGTGTAGGTTTCAAGATTGAAGATGGCAAAAAAGTTCGCATCTTCAAATCTTCTAACGAAGTAATAGCTTAATCTGGAGTGTACGATGGCGAAACTGCATGATTTCTATAAAGAGTCGGTAGTGCCTGGGCTGAAGAAAGAATTCAGCTACAGCAGCATCATGCAAGTCCCTCGGATTGAGAAGATCACCCTTAACATGGGGGTCGGCGAGGCATTGGCAGACAAGAAGCTTCTAGAGAACGCGCAGGCAGATATGCAGGCGATCTCTGGCCAGAAGCCAATTGTAACCAAGGCTCGCAAGTCAGTAGCGGGTTTCAAAATCCGTGAAGGCTATCCGATTGGCTGCAAAGTAACCCTACGTGGCGAACGTATGTGGGAGTTCTTCGAACGCCTGGTATGTATTGCTATGCCCCGTATCCGTGACTTCCGTGGCGTAAGCCCTAAGTCATTCGACGGCCGTGGCAACTACAGCATGGGTGTTCGCGAGCAAATTATCTTCCCTGAAGTCGATTACGACAAGGTAGACAAAGTACGCGGTATGGATATCACCATTACCACGACTGCTGCTACCGATGAGGAAGCGCGTGCTCTGTTGGCTGCCTTCAACTTCCCATTCCGTAAGTAAGGTGTAGGGTTATGGCAAAATCTTCGATGAAAGCACGCGAAGCAAAGCGTGCAAAGCTGGTTGCCCAGTACGCTGAAAAGCGTGCGGCACTGAAAGCAATTATCGCGAATCCTGAAAGCTCTGAAGAAGAGCGTTGGGATGCAAGCCTTAAGCTGCAGACTCTTCCGCGTGATTCCAGCTCTTCACGTCAGCGTAACCGTTGTCGTGTAACGGGTCGTCCGCATGGCTACCTGCGCAAGTTCGGCATGAGCCGTATCAAATTGCGTGAAGCAGCAATGCGTGGTGAAGTTCCTGGCCTTCGCAAGGCTAGCTGGTAAGCAGAGGAGAAGCAGATATGAGCATGCAAGATCCGATTGCAGATATGTTCACTCGTATCCGTAACGGCCAGTCTGCCAACAAGGTATCAGTTGTAATGCCTTCTTCTAAGCTGAAAACTGCTATCGCAGCAGTATTGAAGCAAGAAGGTTACATCGCTGACTACTCTGTTTCAGAAGGTCCTAAAGCGGAACTAGAGATCGCCCTGAAGTATTTCGAGGGCAAACCGGTGGTAGAGACCATCCAACGAGTAAGCCGTCCTGGTCTTCGTATTTATAAGAAGAAAGGCGAGCTTCCTAAGATTCTTGACGGCCTTGGTGTCGCCATTGTCTCTACTTCTAAAGGCCTGATGTCAGACCGTGCAGCTCGCAAAGCGGGTATGGGCGGCGAGATCATTGGCTACGTAGCGTAATAGGAGGTAGGTAATGTCTCGAGTAGCAAAAGCACCCGTAAACATTCCTGCTGGCGTTGAAGTTACGCTAAAAGGCCAGGATCTGACAATCAAGGGTAGCAAAGGTACTTTGAACCGCACTTTCAATGCGGGTGTTGTTGTAAAGCAGGAAGAAAACGTCCTGACTTTCGCACCTGTTGAAGGCGTGGCTGGTGCCAATGCACAAGCCGGTACCGCACGTGCACTTGCCAACAACATGGTGGTAGGTGTTAGCGAAGGTTTCACTCGTAAACTGCAACTGGTTGGTGTGGGTTATCGTGCCCAAGCTAAGGGTAAGGTTCTGAACCTTTCTCTGGGCTTCTCTCACCCAGTTGAGTACGAACTGCCTGAAGGTATCACTGCAGAATGTCCAAGCCAGACCGAAATCGTTCTGACTGGTGCAGATAAGCAGTTGGTGGGCCAGGTGGCTGCAAACATTCGCGCATATCGTAAGCCTGAACCTTATAAAGGTAAGGGTGTTCGTTATGCTGACGAAAACGTGCGCCGTAAAGAGGCTAAGAAGAAGTAAGGTAAGACGATGGATAAGAAAGCATCTCGACTGCGTCGCGCGACTCGCGCACGTAAGAAAATCCAGGAGCTGGGTGCTGCACGTTTGGTGGTTCACCGCACTCCGCGTCATATCTACGCTCAGGTCATCGCCGCAACTGGTAGTGAAGTGCTGGCAGCAGCATCAACTGCTGAGAAGGCGGTACGTGAGGAGCTGAAAAGCACCGGTAACGTAGAAGCTGCCAAGACTATTGGCAAGCTGGTTGCTGAGCGCGCGGTAGAAAAGGGCGTTGAAAGCGTCGCTTTTGACCGTAGTGGCTTCAAGTATCACGGTCGTGTCGCTGCGCTGGCGGAAGCTGCGCGCGAAGCGGGCCTTAAGTTCTAGGAGTAGATCATGGCGAAAGTAGAACAACAGCAAAGTGATCTGAATGAAAAGCTGATCGCCGTTAACCGTGTATCTAAAGTGGTTAAAGGTGGTCGCATCTTCAGCTTCACAGCATTGACTGTCGTAGGTGACGGCAATGGTCGTGTCGGTTTCGGTTACGGTAAAGCACGTGAAGTGCCTGCTGCCATCCAAAAAGCGATGGAAAAAGCACGCCGTAACATGAACACCGTACAGCTGAACGGTAACACTCTGTACCACCCTGTTAAGGGTCGTCACACAGGTTCGCGTGTTTACATGCAGCCTGCGTCAGAAGGTACAGGTATCATCGCCGGTGGTGCGATGCGTGCCGTTCTTGAAGTGGCTGGTGTACAGAACGTACTGGCTAAGGCATATGGTTCAACCAACCCAATCAACGTAGTTCGCG
Source organism: Corallincola platygyrae (assembly GCF_039544265.1). Classification (NCBI taxonomy): domain Bacteria; kingdom Pseudomonadati; phylum Pseudomonadota; class Gammaproteobacteria; order Alteromonadales; family Psychromonadaceae; genus Corallincola; species Corallincola platygyrae. Next base: position 10,034 of record NZ_BAABLI010000027.1, read on the forward strand.
CTACTATCGATGGTCTGGTTGGCGTTAAGTCGCCTGAGCAGGTAGCTGCTAAGCGCGGTTTGACCGTTGAAAACATTCTGGGGTAAGACACCATGGCAAAGAAAACTGTCAAAGTGACCCAGACTCGCAGCGCTATCGGTCGTTTGCCGAAGCACAAAGAGACTCTTAAAGGTCTTGGTCTGCGTCGCATCGGTCACACTGTTGAACTGGAAGACACGCCTGCAGTACGCGGCATGATCAACCAGCTGTATTACATGGTTAAGGTGGAGGGTTAATCTGATGCGTCTGAATACTCTATCACCTGCTGCTGGTGCAAAAAGCGCTGGTAAGCGTGTAGGTCGTGGTATCGGTTCTGGTCTGGGTAAGACCGGTGGCCGTGGTCACAAAGGCCAGAAGTCACGCTCAGGCGGCGGCGTACGCGCAGGCTTCGAAGGCGGTCAAATGCCTCTCAAGCAGCGTTTGCCTAAGTTCGGTTTTACTTCTCGTAAGTCTCTGGTAGCAGACGAAGTACGCCTGAACGAAATTGCTAAAGTGGAAGGCGACATCGTGTCTCTGGAAACTCTGAAAGCAGCCGGTCTGGTGAAGAAAAACATCAAACACGTGAAAGTCGTTCTGTCTGGCGAAATCAGCCGCGCAGTAAACGTACAAGGCCTGAAGGTAACTAAAGGCGCACGTGCTGCAATTGAAGCCGCTGGCGGCTCAATCGCAGAATAATTTCGAAGTAGGAAAGTACTTATGGCAAAGCCAGGGTTGGATACCAAGAGTCAAGGCGGCGGACTTAGCGAGTTAAAGCAACGTCTTCTGTTTGTGATTGGCGCAATCATTGTGTTCAGGGCAGGTTCTTTTGTGCCTATTCCTGGCATTGACGCCGCAGTACTGGCCGAGCTGTTCGAGCAACAGAAAGGCACCATCGTTGAAATGTTCAACATGTTCTCCGGTGGTGCTTTGGAACGTGCCTCTATCTTGGCACTGGGTATCATGCCGTATATTTCGGCATCGATTATCATGCAGCTACTGACAGTAGTAAGCCCGCAACTCGCTGAACTTAAGAAGGAAGGCGAGTCCGGACGTAAGAAGATTAGCCAGTACACCCGTTACGGGACTTTGATACTTGCTACTTTCCAAGCGTTTGGTATTGCGACTGGCTTACCTAACCTGATGCCAGGTCTGGTGATTACACCTGGATTTGGTTTCACGTTTACTGCAGTAGTGAGCCTGGTAACAGGTACCATGTTCCTGATGTGGTTGGGCGAACAGGTTACTGAGCGCGGTATCGGTAACGGTATTTCAATCCTGATTTTTGCAGGTATTGTTGCCGGATTGCCTACTGCCATCGGTCAAACAGCTGAGCAGGCTCGCCAAGGCGAAATCCAGCCGCTGTTACTGTTGTTGATTGCGGCGGTTATATGCGCAGTCACCTACTTTGTAGTATTTGTTGAACGTGGCCAACGCCGCATAGTGGTTAACTACGCGAAGCGTCAGCAGGGACGTAGAGTCTTTGCAGCGCAGAGCACCCACTTGCCGCTTAAGCTAAACATGGCTGGTGTGATTCCACCGATCTTTGCTTCAAGCATCATCCTGTTCCCAGGCACACTGGCTCAGTGGTTTGGACAGAACGAATCCCTAGGATTCCTACAGGATGTGTCTTTGGCATTGTCGCCGGGTCAACCGCTGTACGTAATGTTGTATGCAGCAGCTATTATCTTCTTCTGCTTCTTCTATACCGCGTTGGTATTTAACCCACGCGAGACGGCAGAAAACCTGAAGAAGTCTGGTGCGTTCATCCCGGGTATCCGCCCAGGTGAGCAGACATCACGTTACATCGATAAAGTCATGACTCGCTTAACGCTGGCTGGCGCGCTGTATATCACGTTTGTTTGTCTGGTTCCTGAATTCATGATGATTGCATGGAACGTACAGTTCTACTTCGGCGGTACATCTTTGCTGATTATCGTTGTAGTTATCATGGACTTCATGGCACAGGTTCAGACTCATTTGATGTCTCATCAATATGATTCGATCCTGAAGAAAGCCAACCTTAAAGGCTATAGCCGCTAAGGTGGCGTCCATACGGAGTGAAAAATGAAAGTTCGCGCATCCGTTAAGAAAATGTGCCGTAACTGCAAAGTGATCAAACGCCACGGTGTGGTACGTGTGATCTGCAGTGAGCCTAAGCATAAGCAAAGGCAAGGCTAAAAATCTGGTGATGGTGCGGCCCTTAGGCCCACCATCTTAGTTTGCAAATGGCCGAATGGTTGAGTATCCTTACGGGCTTTTCAACCAATAGCCAACGAATAGGAGATGTGTTAGTGGCCCGTATCGCTGGCATTAACATCCCTGATCACAAGCACGCAGTGATTGCACTGACTGCTATTTATGGTATCGGAAAAACCCGCGCTCAAGAGATCTTGAGCCAGTCAGGTATCGCCGAAACCACTAAAATTAGTGATCTGGACGAGACACAAATCGACAAGCTTCGCGAAGTTGTAGGTCAATTCACTGTTGAAGGTGATCTGCGTCGTGAAGTATCCATGAACATCAAGCGTCTGATGGACCTCGGTTGTTACCGTGGCCTTCGTCATCGTCGCAGCTTGCCTCTACGTGGTCAGCGCACTAAAACTAATGCGCGCACCCGTAAAGGTCCACGCAAGCCAATTCGTAAGTAAGCGGGGGTAATACATTATGGCTAAAGCTCCAGCTCGCACACGTAAGCGTGTAAAAAAGCAGGTTGCTGACGGAATGGCGCACATTCATGCGTCTTTCAACAACACTATCGTGACCATCACTGACCGCCAGGGTAATGCTCTTTCTTGGGCAACTGCCGGTGGTTCAGGCTTCCGTGGTTCTCGTAAGTCCACTCCGTTTGCTGCTCAGGTAGCTGCGGAACGCGCCGGTGTTGCCGCGCAGGAATACGGTCTGAAAAACCTTGAAGTGTTCGTAAAAGGCCCTGGGCCAGGTCGTGAATCAGCGATTCGCGCATTGAACGCAGCAGGTTATCGCATCACTAACATTACTGATGTGACACCTATTCCTCATAACGGTTGCCGTCCGCCTAAGAAACGTCGCGTTTAACGGCGTTTTCGGACCGATTGGAGAAAGAACATGGCAAGATATTTGGGTCCAAAACTCAAACTTAGCCGTCGCGAAGGCACCGATCTTTTCTTGAAGAGTGGTGTTCGCGCGATCGATAGCAAGTGCAAGATCGATAACGTACCTGGTCAACATGGTGCGCGTAAAGGTCGTCTGTCTGACTACGGTGTACAGCTTCGCGAGAAGCAAAAAGTACGTCGTCTGTACGGCGTCCTGGAAAAGCAGTTCCGTAATTACTATGGCGAGGCAGCTCGTCTTAAAGGTAATACCGGTGAAAACCTGCTTCAATTGTTAGAAGGCCGTCTGGATAACGTTGTTTATCGTTTGGGCTTTGCCGCTACACGTGCTGAAGCACGTCAGCTGGTAAGCCACAAGGCTATTCAAGTAAACGGACAAGTGGTAAACATTCCATCTTTCGCCGTTAAGCCAAACGACGTGATCAGCGTTCGTGAAAAGGCCAAGAAGCAGGCTCGTATCAAGGCTGCTCTCGAACTGTCAGAGCAGCGCGAGAAGCCAACCTGGATCGAAGTAGACGCAGCGAAACTAGAAGGTACGTACAAGCGCCTTCCAGAGCGCAGCGACCTGTCTGCTGAAATCAACGAACAGTTGATTGTGGAGCTTTACTCTAAGTAAGGCCGGATCCAAGTCTTAAGAGAGGACACAATGCAGGGTTCTGTTACAGAATTTCTCAAGCCGCGGTTAGTCGACATCGACGCCATCGACGCGTGTCGCGCAAAAGTTACACTCGAGCCACTCGAGCGTGGTTTTGGCCACACTTTAGGTAATGCGCTTCGTCGGATTTTGCTGTCGTCAATGCCCGGCTGTGCTGTTACCGAAGTAGAAATTGATGGTGTTCAGCACGAGTACAGCAGTAAAGAAGGTGTACAGGAAGATATCATTGAGATTCTTCTGAACCTTAAGCAACTTGCCGTTCGTTTGGACGGTAAAGATGAGGCCGTACTTACTCTGAGTAAGAGTGGCGCGGGCCCTGTAACTGCAGGTGATATTGTTCATGACGGCGATATCGCGATTGCAAATCCGGATCATGTGATCTGCACATTGACCGGCGAAGGTGAAATCAGCATGCGCATCCGCGTTGAGCGTGGCCGTGGCTACGTTCCAGCAACTGCGCGTGCAAACAGCGATGAAGACGAGCGTCCTATTGGTCGTTTGCTGCTGGACTCATCTTTCAGCCCGGTTGTTCGCATCGCTTATAATGTAGATGCGGCACGTGTTGAGCAGCGCACTAACCTCGATAAGCTGGTTATCGACATGGAAACTAACGGCACTATTGAGCCGGAAGAAGCCATTCGTCGTGCCGCTACCATCCTGGCAGAACAGCTGGATGCGTTTGTTGAGTTGCGTGACATCAGTGAGCCGGAACAGAAAGAAGAGAAGCCGGAATTTGATCCGATTCTCCTTCGTCCTGTTGACGACTTGGAGCTGACAGTACGCTCTGCTAATTGTTTGAAAGCAGAAGCGATCCATTACATTGGTGACCTGGTACAGCGTACCGAGGTTGAACTACTTAAAACGCCTAACCTTGGTAAGAAATCTCTTACTGAGATCAAAGATGTTCTGGCGTCTCGTGGTTTGTCTCTGGGTATGCGTCTCGAGAACTGGCCTCCAGCCAGCCTCGTAGACAAAGACTAATCAGGTTCACAGGTTTAGTGAGAAGGATATAGATCATGCGCCATCGTAAAAGTGGTCGTCAGCTGAACCGTAACAGCAGCCACCGCCAGGCCATGTTCCGTAACATGGCAGGCTCGCTTGTTCGCCACGGTGTTATTAAAACTACCGTTGCTAAAGCTAAAGAGCTGCGTCGCGTAGTTGAGCCTCTAATCACATTGGCTAAAGCTGATAGCGTTGCAAACCGCCGTTTGGCATTTGCTCGCACCCGTGATCAAGAAGTTGTTGGTACCCTGTTCAACGAACTGGGTCCTCGCTACCAGGAGCGTCCAGGTGGTTACACCCGCATCCTGAAGTGCGGCTACCGTGCCGGTGACAATGCGCCGATGGCTTACATCGAGCTTGTTGACCGTCCAGTAGTTGAAGAAGCTGACGTAGAAAACGAAGAAGCGAACGCTGAATAAGCTATCGCATCTTTTTTAAAAAGCCGGGCAATGCCCGGCTTTTTTGTGTCTGTCATACCAATCCGCATAAGAATATGATCTACCAGCGGGAATTTAAATCGCTTGAGGCAAGGCAGGTGTTTGAAGGCATAGTTGTTCTACGCCGAAATTAGCTAACGCAGCATTAAGTGATTTAAAACCCGTCCTACGGGTAAGTCTGGGCAAGCCCACTTCTACGTTGCAGCCATTTGCAAGGGAACAACCATTGCTGCATGACTGCGCCTTGAATTGAACTTGCCCAGACTTCCTGGTTGACCATATCTTTATGCGGATTGGTATTACTTTTCTTTATTGTCGAAGTAGTAACTGATCCTCGTTCTTGGATTCAGATATTCGTAAACTTCGGGCTTCAACCTTCTAGGTGGAAGTGCCTTTGCAATAGAGAAATCCACCTCTTCTAAGTTGACGATGGTTGCTTCTGTGCGGGGAATACCTGGATCGTAAAGCAGCACGTTAGGATAAAGTAGCTTGGTCTGATTCACCGAGATGACAAGTCCTACTTGGTTGTTACTCAATTGCACCACTGTTCCAGGGGGAAAAACCCCCAGATGTTTCACCATCAGCTCAATATCTTCCGCTGCAAATTTTGATTTACAGCTTTTAAAGATGTAAGAGAGTGCGGAGTAGGGCGTTCTTGCTTTCTTGATGTCGTTTGGATGACACAGAGAGTCATACTCATTGACCAATGCAAGCAGCAGACTCAACGGAGATAGTTTTTCCGCCGTTAATCCTTTGGGGTAACCACTGCCATCGGCATATTCGTGATGTTGAGAAATAATGGTAGTCGCCTGCTCTGGAAAGTCCTCACCATGGGCAAGTAGTTCAATACTATATTTGGGGTGTAGCTGGAGAAAGTTCTTCTCCGCGGTATTCAGAGGGCCGGTTTTGTTGAGGATCTGTGTAGGGATCTTCATTTTACCTATGTCATGGAATAGTCCGGCCATGCCCAACCAAGTTATTTCATCTTTGCTCAGGCCTTTGGACTTTCCTAAAAGCATGCTGAGCACTGAAACGTTTAGGGAGTGGTAATAGAGGTTTTCACCTTCCTTAGTTTCATTCATCAGGTGAAGTACCATCTCATCCTGATTTAGCAGGGTGTCAACCATGCCTTCTACTAACTCTTTTGCTTCTGATATTGCATTAAGCGGTCGAGAAGTCACTTTCGACATAACAGAGCGAACTTGAGCGACTGAGCGTTCGAATGCCTTTTCGCACTTCTGCATATCTCTACGATAGTCTTGTAATGCCTCTATCCGCTGCTCTTTTTGGTCCTGCAGTTCTTCCAGTGCTTGTTTATCTTCAGCGGTTACCGGAACAATATCGGCATCCGCTTTTAGCGGTGCCGCGTCACTTTTATCAGGCATAACGATGACATGACTGATCCCTAGCTGCTTGATCAGCGCGATCTGGCCATCGTCTTTAATTTTAAAGCTGTTGAATAAAAACGGGTGACTACGCCAACTGACAGGGAGTCGAATGTAGAGACCTTTTTGCAGTCGGTGTACCGATAATTTAATGCCGCTCATTGGTTACCCAGTCCTATCGTCCTTACCTAATGCTAATACACGGTTCTTAAAGGGAAAAGTTAACGGTTATAAGTTTGGTACTCAGATAGCTTTTTTTTGGTGTATCGCAACTTTTGGTTAATAGATGAGCGATTAGTTATTTTCTATCAAAAAAGCGTTGACGATGAGATTAAGGTCCCTATAATGCCGCCTCACTCGCTCAGGGCGAGGCAGCGGAAAGAAATAACAGGT
>NZ_BAABLI010000028.1:0-41201 GCF_039544265.1 Corallincola platygyrae
ATACTCCACTTGAATACGGTCAGGAGCACTTCTAATGCATGTTTTAAGTAATCAGTCACCTTAAAAACCTGTATACACATAACAGTACTATTAGAGGGAAAGTTTCCTCCGATGTCAGGACGAAATTTTCCTTCTATCACTAATCCTTGATTTCACCTTATCAGCTAATTAGTTATCAAAACAGGTGGCTAGGTCACTACTTCAGCAAGTGGTTACCTTCTTAACCGGGAAACTTTCCTCCTATTTCTGAAAAAAAGAAAAACAAGCCTTTTTTGTACGGACGTACAGCAGTTGAGCCGGTTGTTTCACTTTGTTGTTACCTGAACCCGTTTGTCGGGTGAGGGCCGTTTGGTGATACGGCCTGATGAAGGGTATTTGCAAATAACTCCCTGAATTAACGAATCAAAAACTTCATTGCCATCTACACTAATGGCAGTGGCGCAGCAGTACGCGCATCTGCAACTAGCGTAGGGTTTTAAGGATGAAAAAGTATATTGCGGAACTGTTTGGTACTTTCTGGTTAGTGCTTGGCGGCTGTGGCAGCGCGGTACTGGCGGCAGCGTTTCCAGACGTGGGTATTGGCCTGTTAGGGGTATCGCTGGCATTTGGCCTAACCGTATTAACTATGGCGTATGCGATTGGCCATATATCTGGGTGTCACTTGAACCCGGCTGTGTCGATAGGTTTGTTTGTTGGCGGCCGTTTTCCAGCCAATGAATTGCTGCCTTACATTATTGCCCAAGTGGCTGGCGGCTTAATTGCAGGCGGTGTCTTGTTTGTGATTGCCAGTGGCGCGGCTGGGTTTGATGTGTCGGCTGGCTTTGCCTCCAATGGCTTTGGTGCCCATTCGCCCGGTGGATACTCTTTGGTTGCGGCCTTGGTTTGCGAAGTAGTGATGACCATGATGTTTCTGTTGGTGATCATGGGTTCAACCGATAAGCGTGCACCTGCTGGTATGGCGCCCATTGCTATTGGCTTGTGTCTGACCCTAATCCACTTAATCTCTATTCCTGTCACCAATACATCTGTTAACCCGGCCCGTAGCACAGGTGTGGCTCTGTATGTCGGTGATTGGGCGGTTAGTCAGCTATGGCTGTTCTGGGTTGCGCCAATTATCGGTGCTGCGCTGGGTGCATTTATCTATAAATTTATTGCTGACGAGGATAGTTGATCTGCTTTGATTTAGATCGGCGAGGCATCCAAAGAACCAATATAAAGGGCTCTAATTGAGCCCTTTATACTGTGTGTTAATTATTTAAAATAGCTGTAGCGCCAGACATCGTTGTCTACCCGCAGGTAGTTGTTGGGGTCACTGAAATCGAAGGTTTCTCGGTCTCCGCCAAAGGTATACAGGCTTTGGCGCTGTCCCCAATAGCCCTGTTTGTCGACGAGTACGTCAAAGTCGTATTTTATCTCATCGCCTGAAAGGGCGTTCCACGGCGTATCGTCTACTTGCTTCCAATCAGCCCCGTTGCGGCTAACCCAGATATCGTTTGGATTTTGTGGCAGGCCGAAACCGCCGAAACAAACAATGTGGTCATAAAGCACAGCACATTGATGACCAGGACGGGCAGACCATCCGGCATTAGCGGTCACCTGTTCCCAGTCTGTGCCGTTGCGGGTTCGCCATACATCGTTGTAGTAGGGCGGTTCACAGAAAGGCTGCGGTTGGCACAGGAATCCATCTTCACCGCCGAGCAGATAGATATAGCCATTTTTCACCAGGGCAACGGCACCGGAGCGAGGCGACCAAGGCGCGTCTTCTGTATGAAGTTTCCAGTGTTTACCGTTCTTTGAACTCCATACGTCATTGAAATAGATGCGTTGTGGGCCATTGGGTCCAACGATGGCTGAGTCATCGTTTTTAGAGCCAGCAAACACCCAGATACGGTTTCTAAATACCACGGCACTGAGCCCTGCACGGCCTTCCCATGGCGCGGCGTCGGTCATCTTTTTCCAGTTGATGCCGTCCTTGCTGCGCCAGACGTCGTTAAAGAATTCAGAGTTTGGAACTGGACCTTCGCATTCAGGTACAAAGGGAGGACAAGGTTCGAGCTTGAAGTTCTGGCCTCCCATCAGGTAGATGTAACGGTTTTTGGTGACGGCCTGAAAATAGGCGCGTGCTGGCCAGTGTTCCTGATCATTGGTGCCAAGTAGTTGATCCCAGGTAACGCCTTTGTTGTGACTGACCCAAACATCACCCCAGATCACGCTGTCGCCGGGAATAGGCGAGTTGTTCGGTGTTCGGCCGCCCATGATGTAGAAGCGCCGGCCAAGTTGAACAGCCTGTAATCCAGCCCTGGGTGACCAGCGAGCAGCGGCATTCACCTGACGCCAATGATACCGTTCAAAGGTAAGAATGGTTTGGTGGCCTTGTTTAACGATATGAGAAACGAGTTGAATAAGCAGGGCATTTGCGGCGGTTTGGTCGCCTTGCGCCTGGGCGGGTGCGCTGATGAGAGAAGATCCCACAAGCGCGAGAACGGACACTAGCGTGCGCAGAGAAGCCATAATTCAATACCTATCGTTTAGGCACTTCCCTATGACGGTAACTACATCTTGTTGTAGCTATGTCCCTGTAATTAAGACCCTGTAATCAGGGGTAAGGTTGCGTCTGGCTGTTCGGGGTCAACAGACCCGAGTACTGCTTCAAACAGTGTGGCTTTAATTAGGTTAAAAAATAGACAGGTAAAACTGAGATTGCCAGTAACCGAATGAAAAAATGCGCTTTTAATTGATATGGAAGGTGGCCGCTTATCGATACAGCTTGTGGCCGCAGTTTTACTGATGTTATTCGAGACTGTTTAAAGCCACTGTTTATCTGAGCCAGCTACTGTGTGGGCAGTAGCTGGCTGACCATTGATTTGGGTTAGGAGTCGTAACCATGGGGAAGCTTTTCTCCCGCTTCGATGGCGACGTCCAGTGACGGATCCCAGATGATAGGGCAGTTCCAGAAGGTACTGTGGGCACAGTTCAGATTGAAGGTGCGGTTGAAATCGACAACAAAGGTTTTGCTGCCATCTTTTGGCAGGTTCACGACCAACTCGCGACCCCCGCCGTAGGTGGTATCACCGTTGGTTTTGTCTTTAAACAGAAACAGCAGGTAATCCATCGGGGCTTTACCGTCACCATGATAGGCACTGAGTGACATCTCATCACCTTGGTATTCGAAAGTGACCTTACCGACTTTGACCAGGGTATTGGTCAGGCCCTGTACAGTTTGAAATGAAACCGTCTTGTGTTCTTTGGCAGGAATAAACTCACCCTCGACACGGGCGTCAAAGTTGTATTCGTAATAGTTGTGGCCTGCAAAGTTAACCACCTTTGCATGATTGGGATCGCGAATAAATGCGCGCAAGCCATTGTCATGCAGTTGGCCGGTCGTTACGAACAGGCTGTCATTTGGCAGGGGGTATTTTTGGTCACTGCTGAAAGGCGTGTATTTGCCTAAAGCTGAGATAAGTACGTTTTCGCCATCAAAGCTAAGCTGCAGGCGATCGTTAGGCGCGATCTGATACTCATCGTCCTGTTTGTACCAACGGATACTCTCTGACAGCGCGCTTAGGTCCAGCACTGCGTTGTCACCCGGACGCATATAAACCGCGTCGAGAATGTTAAGAAATGAGCGCTCCGGATCCCGGGTTTGTGCGTTCTCTGCTTCTACCCAAGCGGCCCATTCGTCGGCAGCTTTCAGTTGTTCTTCGGTAATGGTGGGCGAGCACGCGCTGATACTGATTACCGCCGAAAGGGAAGCTAACACTGCAACACTGCGATTCAACATCGTTTATCCGTTTCTAATATTTGTTTTATTTAAGCTAAATCATATTTTTAACGCTGACCAGTTAGAGAACCGCGCACTGTGATCTGATTTCAGTCCTATGCTTAAGGAGTGTATTGGTTGGATGTAGGTGTACCGTTATGAAATCGCACGATTTGAATGCGGTGATGAAAAAACAGGCGGACTGGGTCAGCGAAGATGGCGACGCTGAGTTCTGGATCCTTGACTCCATTGATGACGGCCGAGTTTGGATGGGTAGGTTCAAAGGAACATCGCCTTGGACATGCCACCCCGATGCTGACGCATTGATCCATCAGCTGGAAGGGGAGAGCGTGTTAACCGTGCGTGTTGCTGATACCAATACTCAGCAGGTCCTTAAACCTGGACAGATATTTGTAGTGCGCCGCCACCTCTGGTATCGGGTGGAATCAGGCGACTTGAGCCTTCAGTACGGCACCAGCCGCGGCGAAACCCTGCATTCAAAATTGCCAGAGCGCACACATTAAAGGCCAATATGCCTAAGTTTTAAGTCAGTAGCTTTGGATCGGCATCGGTCTGTTGCTCTGGGGCTGCTGATTTAAATGCATCCAGCTCGTTACATCGAGACCAGATCTCTTCAATGCGCGGGAATTTATCCAGCGGCACATGAAAACGCTTGGCGTTGTATACCTGCGGTATCAGGCAGATATCAGCCAGGGTAGGCGTATCGCCAACGGCAAACACACCACCCGTTTCGGCAATTTGATGCTCGATCGGCAAAAATCCCAAATGCATCCAGTGGGTCATCCACGCCAACTTTTTATCTGCATCAGCGTGATACTCACGGGTTAGATATTGCTGCACCCGCAGGTTGTTTAGTGGATGTGTCTCACAGCAAATATCCATCGCCAAGGCCCGACTTTGTGCGCGGTGAATAGGATCGGTCGGTAGTAGCGGCGGGTTGGGCGCTACCTCATCCAGGTATTCCATAATCGCCATCGATTGGCGCAGCACGCCGTCGGGGGTGGCTAGGGTTGGCACCAGCGAACTGGGGTTCAGATGCTGATACTGAGGTTTATGTTGCTGACCGCCATCTTTGACCAGGTGGATCGCCTCGGTGTGATAACTCAACCCCTTGAGGTTTAGCGCAATACGCACGCGATATGCAGCTGATGAGCGCCAATAGGAGTACAGTGTCAGTTCCATATTAATTACCTCTTTCTTTACTGCCGTACGTACCTACTTTATGCACCGGGGTATTGCTTAACGGTTTGCTCGATAGCACCGAACAGTGACTTGCCCTGTGGGTCGAACATTTCAATACGTACTTTGTCACCAAACGCCATAAACGGTGTGCTGGGTTTACCGTCGGCGATGGTTTCCAGCATGCGCTTTTCGGCAAGACAACTGGAGCCTGCACTGCGGTCATAGTTGCTGACGGTGCCTGAGCCAATAATAGTGCCTGAACCTAAAGGCCGACTTTTAGCTGCGTGTTCGACCAGTTGAGCGAAATCGAAAGTCATATCGACTCCCGCATTGGGTTGACCAAACAAGGTATTGTTAAGGTGGGTGGTCAGTGGCAGATGGACCTTGTTGTCGTGCCACGATTCACCGAGCTCATCGGGCGTAATAGCCACCGGTGAAAACGCACTCGAGGGTTTGCTTTGATAAAACCCAAATCCTTTTGCCAGCTCGCCGGGGATCAGGTTTCTAAGCGACACGTCGTTAACCAGCATCAGCAGCTTGATATGCTGACCGGCATCCTCACTGGTAATGCCCATTGCGACATCGTCAGTGATCACCGCTATCTCTGATTCAAAATCGATACCCCATTCGGTGCTGGCCATCGGAATATCATCTCGAGGGCCGATAAACTGGTCCGAGCCGCCCTGGTACATCAGCGGATCTGTCCAAAAGCTATCCGGCATCTCAGCGCCGCGGGCTTTGCGTACCAGCTCAACATGATTGACATAGGCGCTGCCATCGGCCCAGTGATAAGCTCGAGGCAGCGGCGATTCACAGGCGTTTTCAACAAAACTGAACGCCTCTGGCAGTTGCTTGTCGTTGAGTTGTTGGTAGACCTGTTGTAGCTCAGGTTCAGCGATCGCCCAGTTATCCAGTGCCTGCTGCATTGTCATGGCGATGTTTGTTACTGTGACGGCTTGCGTCAGATCCCGGCTAACAACCACCAGCTGGCCATCTCGGGTACCGTTTTTAAGTGTTGCTAGTTTCATTCAGTTCTCCCGCGTCTAGCCCAGTTCGTTGTGGTTGCGCCAGCTGTAGACATAATCAGGATTCTCCAACTCACAGGCTTTTGGTGAAACCTCCAGTGCGTCACGGGTGTCCACCATGACTGCGACTTCGTCGGTGAACTTGCGAGTGTATTCCTGACCCGCTTTATAGGCCTTAGGGTGGGGCCCATGTGGGAAGCCTGCCGGGTGCAGTGTTACCATGCCCTGGCCAATATTGTCCCTGCTGAAAAAGTCGCCTGCGTGATAGAACAAGACTTCATCAAAGTCGTCATTGCTGTGATAGAAGGGCACTTTTAAAGCGCCTGGGTCGCTCTCAATTGGGCGAGGCACAAAGGTGCAAACGACAAAACGCTTAGTCATAAAGGTGGTGTGTGCCGACGGGGGCAGGTGATAGCGATGACTCATCAGTGGGCGAATATCTCGCCAATTGAGTTTCACCACACTTAGATCACCGTGCCAGCCGACTGCATCCAGTGGGTTAAATGGGTAGGTGATCACCGAGATCTGCTGATGACGCTTGATATGCACTTGCCAGCGCTCTTCGTCCTGTTGTTCGAGGAACGCCTGGTCTATCTCCGGGGCTTTCAGTACGGCCGGGTCGAAGATTGCGTGACGGCCCACCATGCCTTTGTCAGGTAGCTGGTAGCTATCATCCGTGGCTTCAATCATCAGCAGGCGCATGGGGCGGCTGGGTGCCAGTCGCCACATGGTGCCGCGTGGGATCACCACGTAATCGCCTTCGGTAAGGCTCAAGTGGCCATAATCGCAGAACAGATCACCGTCGCCTTCATGCACGAAGAGTAGGTCGTCACCATCTGCATTACGTACCAGATTAACCATCGGCTGGGAGCAATCCCATAAGCGATATCGGCAATGGGCGTTATGCAACAGCGTCGGGGTTCGCCATGGACATGAAGGGGCGATATTGGTCAACTTTTGGAAGTTAAATGCACGAGGGCGTAGTGGGCCCTCCCAGGCCAGCCAGCCGGTAGGCGGGTGGCGATGGTTAATGTGACTTGCAGGACCGAAGAAACCATCTCTGCCTACTTCGCGTTCGTACAGGCCCTCTTCGGGGAAGTCAGCATGTGCCTGGTTAGAGCAATTGCCTTCAGTCCTTGGAAAGGTAATGGGCTTACTGGCCATCTTACTACTCCTCTTCGATCACGCCGCGGCGGATCTGATCCTCTTCAATGGATTCAAACAGCGCCTGGAAATTACCCTCGCCGAAACCTTCATTTCCTTTGCGCTGGATGATTTCGAAAAACACCGGACCGATGACGGTATCGGTAAAGATCTGCAGCAAAATGCCATCTTTTTCCGGTGCGCCGTCAATCAGAATGCGCAGCTGACGTAGGTGCTCTACATCCTCGCCGTGGCCAGGAACACGCTTGTCGACCTTTTCATAATAGGTATCTGGCGTGAACATGAAGTTGAGGCCACGATCCTTCAGGGTTTGCACTGTTTGATAGATATCATCTGTGGTCATGGCGATATGCTGAATGCCTTCGCCGTGATACTCGCGGATGAACTCTTCGATCTGAGATTTTTCATCCGATGATTCATTGATAGGGATGCGAATTTTGCCGCAAGGGGCGGTCATGGCGCGGCTTTTAAGCCCCGTGAGTTTGCCTTCGATATCGAAATAGCGGATCTCACGGAAGTTACCGATGTTTTCGTAGAAACCTGCCCATTTGTCCATATTGCCGCGCATGACGTTATGGGTCAGATGGTCCAGCTCATACAGACCAACCTGATGACCATCCATTCTGGTTTGCCAGTCAGGGTAGAAGTTGAAGTCGATATCGTAGATGGTGCTGTCGCCATAGCGGTCAACGAAATACAGCGTGCTTTTACCAATGCCATAGACCGCTGGGATCTTGAGCTCCATGGCGCCCAGATTACCAACATATTCGGTTGCGCCATTGTCCAGCGCGCGCTTAAGTGCGGCGCCTGCATCAGCCACACGAAACGCCATGCCACAAACACTGGGGCCGTGAATACGCGCAAACTGCTCAGCCTGAGAGCCCGGCTCGGCGTTAACGATAAAATTCAGATCGCCCTGTTTGTAGAGCCAGACCTCTTTCGATCTGTGTTTGGCAACTTCGGTAAAACCAAGGGACACAAACAACTTCTTTAATGAGTCTATGCCGTTGGCATCAGCGGCGGTGTATTCAACAAATTCAAAGCCGTCGGTGCCCAGCGGGTTGATGTTGGAATCGAGTACAGGGTTTACGTGGTTCATGGGAACTTCACCTCTAATTATTCGGGTGTTTTATTTTTCTGTTGATATAACAGTTAGAACCTAAGTTACGGTCATTTACGCCGTTACGTCCTGCGATTTGCTGAGAAGCTGAAGAAGGTGTTGTTGGTTAAATGGTAAACAATTCGTTACGTTAGATTTAAGTGGGTAAAGAGGCTTAATATCAGGGGGTTAGTAATCAATTCTTGTCAACATATACGGACAATGTGGCAAGCCAGCCTTTAAAATTGCGTGTCAGCATCTTGTCGGTATCACTCGCAAAGACAACTTAACTTCAAAGTTACGATGTGTTGGTTTGAACTGTCTGGGCGCAAAACTGTGAGTTTTGTTTAGGGGCAATGGCAAATGAGCGGTTGTGATGTTGATAAAGTGAGTTAGCATTGAAGGTGACGTAAGGAGTCATTTGATACTAAAGGGAATTTATTATGAAGTTTTATCCATACAATCATGTTTCTACCGATAACTTTAAGTGGTTACTCCTATTTGCTCGCGTGATCTGCGTGCTGGGTGTCACAGGGATTCTCATCCAACTCTTCTTCTCTACCTACACAGCATTTTTCGCGCCGACAGATTACCTGGTTACAGGTGATGCTAATAACCTGAACATGCAGCCCAGAGGCCATGGTCATGGTTTGAAAGCTTATCTTCAGAATCTGGGGTTTGTATTTTCCTGTATCTCGTTGATCTTCATCAGTGGTGTTATTGCGACGCTTGTTTCAATTGAGAGCAAGGTTTCAGGTTTCTCGCAAAAAAACATCGAAACATCAGATACATGTTATTTGTAAGTTAGGCTATTAGAAAGGATCTCTATGAAATCTAAAATTATGCTGTCGACTTTCGTATTGGTGGTTTTCCTGTTTGGTCTGGCTGGCGGCTTTTATGCTGGGGTCGTTGGTGGAGCGGCCAGCACGAGTGGCCAGTTGTACGCAGGTGCAAAAGAGATGCAGGTCGTTGCAAAGCTAATCGATAAGGCTGAATACGCCAAGGCTAAGGATGTGCTTTGTACTTCCTTAAAATTCCGCATTCAAGCATTAGCGCTTGTATCGCCCATTCAGCAGGCCTCGGAAAAACAAGAAATTGATAGGTTGGTAGCCTCTGTATTTGGTCTGCCATCGGAGCAAGCGACTGATGGACCCCCTCTTTGCGGCGATGCATTGTAAGTGTTGCTTAATTGCAAAAATATCCAGCGTAGAAGGGCTCTTAAGAAAAGAGCCCTTTATTACGTTTTCTTATCCATAAAACATAATAAATCATAGGGATAACATGCCTGTTTTGTGTAGGCAAAGTTTACACATCGATAAGACTAAACGGATTTTCTCCCTTTCAGATGTTTTTAACCCCTTTTAAAACAATAACTAAACTAGGCTGGTGTGGTTCCTGCTTATCCCTCAGCAGAGAAAGCCACGTTCCAATAAGAGGACAGGAAGTTTGAAATCACAACTCATTAAAAATATAGCTTTGGGAGCGGCCTTGACGCTTAGCGCTGCAAATGTATCAGCAGCGGTAATCTACGGAGACAGAGGCGTTTTCGAATCTCAACTGGGTGCTTTGATCACTGATGATTATTCGGCAGCGGGATATCTTGCTGGCGATAGTTTGGATTTAGCGACTTTCGATATCCATACCGATGGAAACATCAGTGCAGTATTGGGTGAAACTGATTACACCAGCACAGGCTTTGACGATAACAACCTGATCGTAAACCAAAGAGATGGTGATCCAGCGTATTGTGCTGGCTGCAACGGATCTTACGAACTGGGCTTTACCACGACCTCGATAGGTAATGCCGACGGCGTTTTTGGCGTCGGTCTTGATTTATTAGGCACGACTGAAGGCGTATTCGGTACAACCGCATTTGTTACCTTTGGTGATGGCTCAACAGCAAACTATGGATTGCCTGATCGTGTCGATACCTTTTGGGGTATCACTTCTGATCTGTTGATCAGCTCTATTCACTTTGGTCTTTTAGACGGTGCTGTAAACACTGATAACAGTGTGCAGCGCATGGGCCACGACAATCTGACAATAGGTGCAAAAGCGAGCGTGCCTGCTCCAGCTACGGTTGTGTTGTTAGGTTTGGCACTGATTGGATTGGCGTATCGCCGCCAGCGTTAACCCCGTCAAAAGTGGTTATGCAGAGCCCGGTAAAGCTAAAGGCTAACACCGGGCTTTTTTATAGTTGAAACTCAGCTGCCCCGATCTCAATTTAGTGTTTCCCGGTAAAAAATGTCAGATTTTTGAATGACGTAACGATCTGACAAAATCTTACGTTTTTTAATTTTTACTCATGCTAGCTTGATTCAAATTTCTCCGAAGCAATGGATAAATGCCCATGTCTGGTTTGAAGTCGATTACCCGGTTCACGCTATGTTTGTCTTTTGCCTCTGCCGTTGCGGCCCTAACAGGTTGCTCCAGCGGAAGCTCCGGTGGTACGTCGCAACCTATTTCTCAGGTGCAATACCTGCCATCTGAACAGCCACAGCTTCTGATCTCTTCAGAAGCAGGTGATGTCATGGTGACCCTGCTGGATGACGATATGGTGCATATTGCCTATCACGACGAACTCACCGCAGGACAACTCTTTTTCTCGCCTATGGTTGCGACCAGCGACTTCGGAGGCCCCGAAAGTTACCAATATGATGAATCTACTCAAACGCTGAGTTCAGCTTCGGTAAGTGTATCGATTGTTGACGGGTGTCTGCGCACAGTGGATTTAAGTGGCGATGAGCCTTTGACCTTAACTCAACTCTGTTTGCTGGAGCGAGGAGAGTCTCTGCAGGTTTCCATGTCGCAGGAGAGCTTCACACAGCTTTATGGTCTGGGGCAAAAGCTGGATTCATCGAATGAATATGCCAGCTGGATAGGTGAAGAGCGTTTTCCGGCCACACGCACGGGCAACGCGATGACTTACTCAGATATTGCGGCCTCTGGCGATACCCAGATCCCGGTCGGTTATGTATTGGGTGAGGGCACCGATAACTATGCTTTCTTCGTAGATACTCACTATCCATTAACCTTCGATTTCTCTGAGCCACAATGGACGATTTCAAGCAGTGATCCCTCTTTAGGTATGTTCCTTTTCACAGGCGACAACCTGAAACAACTGCGTAGCAAATACCTTGAGTTGACTGGGAAGCCACCGGTACCGCCACTTAAAGCGTTTGGCCTCTGGGTGTCTGAGTACGGTTATGACAACTGGGCGGAACTGGACAGCAAACTGGATACGTTAAAAGCTGCAGACTTTCCCATCGATGGTTTTGTGCTCGACCTGCAGTGGTTTGGTGGCATCAACAGTGGCTCTGAAAACACACAGATGGGTTCGCTGACCTGGGACCGAGCTGCGTTTCCAAATCCAGAGCAAAAGATGGCAGAACTCGCTGGTCAGAATATTGGCTTGGTACACATAGAAGAAAGCTATGTGGGTGCTGCATTGCCTGAGTTTCGTCAGTTAGCTGAAAAGCGCCAGTTGGCTATGGATTGTGAAGCGCCATGTATTGAAGCCAGTGTGTTGAGTTCCAACCCCTGGTGGGGGATTGGTGGCATGATCGACTGGACATCGGAATCAGCAAGGAAGGATTGGCATAACGACAAACGTGCGCCACTGATTGAAGATGGCTTTTTGGGGCATTGGACCGATCTGGGCGAGCCAGAACTATATGATTACAACAGCATTTATGCAGGTGTAACTTGGTATGGTGAGCAGCAAACCAGCCACCGCAGTGTCCACAACCTGCTTAACTTTTATTGGAGCCAGGGCATAGCTGACCATACGGCCGTATCTCACCCTGATCGTCGCCCATGGATCTTGAGTCGTTCTGGTACCGCAGGCAGTCAGCGTTTTGGTGTAGCTATGTGGTCAGGGGATGTAGCCAGCCGCTTCCTGTCATTGGAAGCCCAGATGCCGGCACAGACCAATATGAGTCTGTCCGGCTTTGACTATTACGGCTCTGATATTGGTGGTTTTCACCGTAACGGATTGCGCGGCTCCCGATTTGACGAGTTGTATACTCGCTGGTTTGCTACTGCAATCCTGATGGAAGTGCCGCTGCGTCCACACACTCAGAATTTATGTAACTGTGGCGAAACGGCGCCGGATAGGGCAGGAGACAGCAATAGTAATCTGGCTAACTTGCGTACGCGCTACAGCCTGACCCCTTATCTGTATAGCTTGGCACATCAGGCTTACACCGCAGGTGAAGCCATGTTCCCGCCTCTGGTTTATCACTTCCAGGAAGATGCGACTGCACGCAATGAAGATCGAACCAAGATGATAGGCGAGAGCCTGCTTTACACCGCCATCATTGATGATGAAGATCAGGTTTCGAGCTATCTGCCAGTGGGTCAGTGGGTTAACTACTATGACCGAAACGAAGTGGTTCAATCTAACGGTGCTGTTTATGACCGCGCGGTAGAAGTGGATGGCATTGTTCGCGCACCGTTATTCCTGAGAGCGGGCGCTATTGTACCAACGCTTGCCAATGACGTAGATAATCTGGGAGCCTTGCAAAGCGGGGATATCCAGTGGTTCGACGCACTCAATATTCTGGCGGTTGCGGATGAGCAAACACATGCCTTTACCTTGGTTGAAGACGACGGTTTGAGCCGTGGTTACGAACAGGGTCAAAAGGCCGAAACTAAGATTGAAACCCGCGTAGTAGCGAACGGTTATCAACTGCAGGTGATACCAAATTCAGTGGCTGCAGCGTCCTCTGCGACTCGTCAGTTAACGCTGACATTGGTATCGCCGGGTGCTACTTACAGCCAGGTAAGTGTTAATGGCAGTCTATTGTCACAAATTGCTCCTGAGAGCAGTGGTGCTGGTTGGTATTTGGAAGCCGGTGCCGTTGTGGTCAATGTGGGGTCTGTGGCGGTTGCTGACCAGCAAACCATCACTTTTGTCCGATAACTAATGTGAGATTAAAAAAGGCGAGCCATGGCTCGCCTTTTTTGTATTCAGGGCTTGCCTGTAGTGAGAGTTAGATGTCGATAGACAGAATCACGCGATTTCTACCACTGCGTTTAGCGTTGTAGAGTGCTTTGTCTGCCTCGTTTAACAGAGCATCTTCGCTTTTATCCGTTTTGCTGAAATCGACCGTTGCAATGCCCATGCTGGTCGTTGCGTGAATCGTGCCGGATTCAATCTGAACTTCTATGGATTCAATTTTTTGGCGGAGTCGTTCAGCAACAAACTGCGCAGTTTTAGCATCTGTATCGTCCAGTACAATCAAAAACTCTTCGCCGCCGTATCGTCCGATAGAGTCGCAGCCTCGTAACTGCTGTTGAATTTCATTGGCGACCGTTTTTAGCACCTTATCTCCGGCAGGGTGGCCGTAGGTGTCATTGATCTGTTTGAAGTGATCAAGGTCTGCCATCACAACAGAAACAGGGTGCTTTTGACGTTTCGCTGCACTGAGGCGCTGCTGCAGAAACTCCATCACCGCGCCTCGGTGGAAGATGCCAGTCAACGCGTCACGGCATGACTGGTCTTTAAGCTGCTGCATGGCATCAACCAACTGATCATTGAGGTCGCAGATATGTTGGTAAAGCCGGCCTTTTTCGATAAGTACGGAGATCTGTCTGGCGATGCTTAGAAAGATAGTTTGATGCACATCTTTGTAGGTGTTGACCTGCTTGCTGGAGAAAAAGATAAAGCCAATCGGTTTCCCTTCAACAATTAGAGGGCAGGTCAGACTCGAAAGAACACCCTCGGCAAGAATAAGCCGGGTGGAAGAAGATTTTGGATGCTTTTTTAAATGCTCTTTTAGGTCATTGATGATGCGTGGTTGCTTCGACTTAAGAATGTTTTCCAGGCTGCTTCCCGCAAGGTTAGCTGAATAGCCGTGGCAGATCTTAACGCGCTCAGGGTAATTAGTTTTTGCCCACTGCGCAGTCACTTTTTGGGTATCTTCATCGATAAGTGCACAGCCAATGCGATCGTATGGGATCAGGGAGTGGAAACTATCGAAGATGCGGTCCAGTACGTCACCAAGCAGGTTGCCTCTGCTGATATCTTCTGTGATCGCCTGTAACTTGCCGAACTCATCAAATCGACGCTCAAGCCAGTTTGCCAGGCCAAGCAATTCCTGGTCGAATTCGTTGAGAGGGTCGCCTTCTTCTCTTTCTGGCAATGTCAGTGTGAAGTCACCCAGCTTTAACTGCTGAATAGCACTGAGGTATCGAGTTAGATCCATTCCATCGGGCATAACTAAGCGTACTTACTATTTGTTAACAGCAGCAAGCATGTTATCGCATTACGCTTATATTATGCATGGTTAATATGTGTTTAGATTTTTGACCAAGTGTTGTTTTCGTGACCTATAGATAAGAAGTCAGGCAAGTGATTAAAGGGCAAGACAACTTGCTTGCCCTTTAGGGTGTTTAACCTTTGGACCATTTCCGGATCTTTTCGATTTCGGTGGCGTTGATACTCAACGACTCCAAAAACTCCTGGTGGGCTTGCGGCTCCATCGCTTCAAACTGTTTGTGCCAGTTATGCATATCTGTGTCATTCAGACCTGCGGCTCTCATAATCTCAACCCAGCGATCTTTGTTAATCATGGTTTGCTCCAGTAACTTGGGATGTTTAAGTAACAACACGATGGCTTCTTGCTGTTGACGCAGCTTTTGCACCTCTCGTTCGAGCGCGTAAAACTGCTCTCGCAATATCTGCTCCTGTGTTGTGTCGTCTGCGCGGTTAAGAAGGGAACCTATGGTTGCTATCGGCACGCCAGAGGCGCGAAAGCTCAATATGCTTTCCAAACGGCGAATCTCATCTCCGCCATACAGGCGATAGCCACTTGCAGACCGGCTTTTAGGTTCAAGTAACCCAGCGCGTTCGTAATAAAGCAGCGTCGTTCGTGAGATTTTGAATCGTTTGGCCAGTTGGCTAACCGTCAGCATAAGGTACTCCTTCAATCAAGCGCAGGCACATCCTCAGCCCTGCACCTGTAGACAGGTCAACGATTATATTTACAAATTTCTGCAGATATTAAAAAGCCGCCCAAAAGGCGGCCCAGATTAACACGACTGTCGATTTAACTTGTCGGAATCAGATCAGTTTTTGCCGCCATGATAAAATCGTTTTTGTGCAGGCCGCGGATTTTGTGGGTCCACCAGGTTACGGTGACTTTGCCCCATTCAGTGAGGATAGCAGGGTGGTGGCCGTACTCTTCAGCAAGGTTGCCGACCAGGTTACTGAACGCCATCGCTTTCTTAAAATTGCTGAAACTGTACTCCCGGCGAAGCATCAAAATGCCATCTTCCGACACCGCCGCCCAATCAGGGATCTCTTTTATCAGTGCAGCCAACTCGTCGTCAGTGACTTTTGGCGCATCGGCTCTACAGGCTTCGCATTGGCCTTTGGCTAGTTCAGTCATGCGGTGTCCTCTAAATGTTTAGTTGTTATCGTTTCAGTTGAAAATAGGCTAAAGCGCCTTGGCTTCGAATTTTGCTGGGAATAGCCCTAGTTGCTGCGACCGGGTCACCTTAGCCAGCAGATCCATTTCTGCAATATCAAGCAGTTCATCTATGTCATCAAGTATGTAGTAGATAGGTTGCATGATGTCTATACGGTACGGCGTGCGCATTGCGTCCAATATTTTTAATGGCAGTCTCTCGCACTCTTCACTTTCCAATGCGCGTCGGGTTTCACCCGGGGAGGAGAGTATGCCGCCACCATAGATACGTAAGCCGTTGTCGGTATTAACCAACCCAAACTCGACGGTGAACCAATAAAGCCTTGCTAAAAACACCCGTTGCTTTGGATCTGCAGCTAAACCCAGTTGGCCGTACCTGTGTGTGAAATGCGCAAAAGCAGGGTTGGTTAGGAGAGGGCAGTGGCCAACGATCTCGTGAAAGATATCGGGCTCCTGGAGGTAATCAAACTCGTCTCGGCAACGAATAAAGGTTGCGACAGGAAACTGCTTGTTAGCCAGCAGTCGAAAAAACTCATCAAATGGAATCAGTGCGGGTACCTGAGCAACCTGCCAGCCAGTGGCTTCCTTGAGCACTGCATTTACTTCTTCGAGCTGCGGTACCCGGTCTAATGGCAGCGCCAGCTCTTCCATACCTTTGAGGTACTCGTCGCAGGCGCGACCGGGCATCACCTTTTGCTGTCTCTCCAGAAGGTCTTTCCAGATAAGATTTTCGTCATCGCTCCATGCGATATGGCCGTTTTTGTCCGGCAATTTCGATACATAGCGACTCGTTTTCATCGCTTCCCCCTGAGTTGCGCTTTTCAACCGAATCGATGAATTTGGTCGGCAGCGCTTATATTTTTTGACTTAATCTAGGCAGTTTGGTTTGAAAGCCCAAGCCCGCGTATCAATGGAAAGCGTGTCAACTTGTACCTTTTTGTTTACTCATAGCCCCGAAAGCCGGATATTATGGGGGGATTGGCCCACTGAAAGTGTCGCAACCCAGGTTTGCGGTTGCACCGAGGATGTAACGTGTTAGTTCAAGCACCCACAGATATCGTATCGCTCGACAATATTTTGCCCGAAGAACCCCTATTGATGATGGGAGCAGGTCCTGTGCCTATTCCTGCACGAGTGGCGGCGGCAAATTCGATCGTTATCAACCACTTGGGTGACACCATGGCGCATATCATCGAACAGGTGAAGTCGATGTCGCGGTATGTGTTTCAGACTGAATCGCGGCATATTCTTGGTGTTGCTGGGCCAGGCTCCGCGGCGATGGAAATGGCGGTGGTAAACCTGATCGCGCCGGGCGACAACGTGCTAAGTATCTGTAACGGATTCTTCAGTCACCGACTGTCAGAAATGGCTGAGCGTAATGAAGCTCACGTGTCTCGCTATGTGGTGCCAGACGGCGAAAGTGCGGACCCTGA
Source organism: Corallincola platygyrae (assembly GCF_039544265.1). NCBI lineage: Bacteria > Pseudomonadati > Pseudomonadota > Gammaproteobacteria > Alteromonadales > Psychromonadaceae > Corallincola > Corallincola platygyrae. Next base: position 17,118 of record NZ_BAABLI010000028.1, read on the forward strand.
AAAAGTTGCCCAGTTGCTGGAAGAGTTAAAACCCAGCGCACTGACCATTGTCCAGGGCGAAACCTCCAATACCGTATACAACAGCCGTCTTCCTGAGATCTGCGCCTTGGCTAAGCAGCATAACTGCCTGGTGATTACAGATGCGGTATGTACGCTCAGCACCATGCCGTTGGCGATGGATGAGTGGGGTGTGGATGCGGTAATTACAGGTGGCCAAAAAGGCTTGTCATCGATTCCTGGCGTATCGCTGGTGGCATTTTCTGAGCGTGCCTGGGAGGTGATTGAATCTCGTCAGGGGCATCTACGTCATTGGTGCCTGGATGCCAAGCTGGCAGATCAATTCTGGTATAAAAAATCCTATCACTACACGGCGCCAGTCTCTGGGATTTTGGCAATGCATGAAGCGTTGCGTCTGATCTGCAGCGAGACACTTCAAGGCCGTTTTGACCGTCATGAGCGCTGCTCATTGGCGCTGCAGGGTGCAATTGAAGCCCTCGGTCTCAGTCTTTATGTCGCGCCTGAGAGCCGTTTGAATTCAGTGGTAGGCATTAACGTGCCTGATGGCGTGACAGGTCCGGAAATTCTCGCTTTGATGTCGGGTAAACACCGCGTCGAGATTTCAGGTTCGTTTGGTCCCAATATTGTCCGTATTGGTCAAATGGGGGAGCAATGTCGCACTCACCACTTGTTCCGAACCGTGCATGCCTTGGGTGCAAGCGTCAGGGAGCTTGGCGTGAACGTAGACTTGCCCACGGGCGTGGCTGAGCTCGAAAAGCGTTTACAGGTGTCCTGATCACCGGCCATAAAAGAATGTTAAACCAGTCATAAGTTTGTCATCTGTCTCTGTTGGAATGCTCGCGCATTCAAAAGTGACCCAAAAAATTCAGGGGTTACTGTTTCAGAGATAGGTGATTTATGACTGGCCGTGCATTCTTCCGACTTCTTCGTCAGTACGGGATCAGCATCGCGCAGTTTGCGGCGCACTGTAAAACCAAAGTCGACAATATCTACAAGTTGCAGAAGGTAGACCAGGTACCTGAGTACTATGAACGGCAGCTACAGCTTTTGACTGACTCATAACACCCCAGCGCCTCCGAGGCCTTTCCAATACAACACACTTGAATACAATGTTCGGACGGCGCACAATCCGCGTCGTCTGGATTCTGTCATGGCTGTGATCAGCCGATGACGTAAGGTGTTGGAGAGCAAAATGCAGGAAACAATCGATCAATTACGCGCGGTTAATCAGCCCGTACCTGTGCCAGTTGAGTTGCCAGATGATGACGATCTGGTGGTGATAGAAGAAGAGATCCTGATCCCTATCCCAAAAGATCTTAAAACCTTTCTCAAAGAGGTGAGTGATGTTGTCTATGGCAGTATTGAACCGGTAACTGCAGGCGACCCGTTTTTGCATACACACCTGCCGGAAGTCACTGCCAATGCCTGGGCTGAAGGGCTTGAGCGTCACTTGATCCCGATCTGTGCTGATCGCGGCAGCTATTACTGCATAACACAGGAAGGCGAGATTGTTCATTGGGTCGAAGGGGAATTGCTCGATGCCAGTTGGCAGGATATCTGGCAGTGGGCCAGAGAGGTCTGGCTACAAAGCTAAAAACTGGTCAGCGTTGTTGCTATCTCGCTGATATTGATAAGAAACCGTCGCTAAGGCGGTTTTTTATTAACTTTTCATTACGGCTTTCTAATATAAAGCTGCTAATCAAGTCTATCTTTAGTGGTAGTGTGGCTGAATGCATAGCCGCACTGCATCCTGTAGTAACCGCTAGTGCATTTCGGATGATCACAGGCGTTAGGTGCGTGAATAAGAATAAGTAGCTGCGTTCTGCCTTTGAATTAGAACGTAATCTCGCACTCGGAGCATCCCATGGCCCAGTTTCTACTGAGTTATAGCGATATCGCGACGCGCTTTTCTCAAGTACTTCAAGCGCAATATGTCGAGGCAGGAGAGCCTAAGTTTCATCTCAGTAAGATCCGCGAAGCGGTCTGCAAAAGCTGGGGTTACCAGAGTTTTGCCGATATGAAATCTCACGCTGTTGATGCGTCTGAGGCGTCAGAGTGGCATCTACTCAATCAAGACCCGTTTCCGCTGCAATATCTACAATGTGCAGATCAAAAAATGGGACCGTCACCGTTCCATATCCAAGCCTACAAAGCCACCGTTGATCACTTTGTCGCACAAAACTGCTTGATCTGCTCCATAGCTAAACCACCTAGACATGTAAATTAGCTCATATTGTTGACAATAAGGTTGTGATAGACCTTAATGAACGCCATCAAATCGGTTTGGCTAGGTTTATTGTCAACAATATGTCTGTGGATTCTCAAACAAGAACCAATGATGCGTTCCTGCGACTGCAAGAAGCGATAGTGAAAGGCGAGATCGCGCCAGGGAGTAAGCTGCGCGAAGCGGAGCTGTCTCAGGAGTATGGCATTAGCCGAGGTCCGCTGCGTGAGGCGCTCAATCGACTCGAAGGGCGCAGACTGGTGCGCAAGGTGCCACATGTCGGTGCTCAGGTGGTTGCCATGGATCTCAAAGAGCTTGCTGAGATCTACCTGATACGTGAAAACCTTGAAGCCTTGGCTTGCCGCCTGGCAGCGCAGCAGATGAGCGATGAAGCTTTGCATGCGCTCGGTGAACTGCTCAATACCCACGAGGACTATATCCATGCCCAGGACGGTAAGCGTTACTTCAACCAGCAGGGCGATCTTGATTTTCACTACCAGATTATTCTCGGCAGTGGCAATCAAAGTCTGGTTAACCTGCTGTGTGACGAGCTTTATCAATTGGTGCGCAGATACCGTTACACAGGAAGTCACCGTCAGTCCCGCCCAAATCAGGCATTAGCCGAACACAAACGTATCTACGAAGCCTTGGTTGCCCGCGATGGTGAGTTGGCAGCATTGCTGATGCAGCGTCATATTCAAACCGCTCGCCGCAATATTGAAGCAACGCTTCAGGCTGATACTGATAACAACAGATCCGTTAAGGAGGAACAATGACACTTTCAGCTGGCGCGCGTTTTCGTCAGGCGATCGCTCAACATAAGCCTTTGCAGGTCGTTGGTGCGATCAACGCTTATTGCGCCATGATGGCGGAACAAAGTGGTCATCAGGCGCTTTACCTGTCTGGTGCCGGTGTTGCCAACGCCTCTTATGGTTTGCCGGATCTGGGGATGACCTGCCTGGAAGACGTATTGATTGACGCCCGCCGTATCACGTCAGCTTCCGCTTTACCTTTGCTTGTTGATATCGATACCGGTTGGGGCGGGGCATTTAACATTGCGCGCACGATTACCGAGATGGAACGCGCTGGCGTCGCGGCGGTGCATATTGAAGACCAGGTGCAGCAAAAGCGCTGTGGCCACAGGCCCAATAAACAGATCGTGAGCCAAAGCGAAATGGTTGACCGCATTAAGGCTGCGGTAGATGCCAGGAATGATGACCAGTTCTTTGTGATGGCACGTACCGATGCATTTGCTCAGCAGGGCCTTGATGCAGCCATTGAGCGTGCTCAGGCATGTGTTGAAGGCGGAGCGGATGGCATATTCGCAGAAGCGGTCCATACCCTCGAAGACTATCAGGCATTTACTGAAGCGTTGAATGTGCCCGTGCTGGCGAATATGACTGAGTTCGGCCAAACCCCGCTGTTTTCACTGGAAGAGCTATCGTCGGCAGGGGTGGGCATTGCGCTCTATCCTTTGTCTGCGTTCAGGGCTATGAATGCCGCCGCGCTTTCCGTGTATCAGACGCTCAAACAGGTGGGCGACCAGCGCTCTCAATTGGACAAGATGCAAACGAGGGAAGAGTTATACCACTTCCTCAGTTATCACAGTTATGAACAGCATTTAGATGCACTATTTGAGTCGCAGCGCACAGAGTAACAGCATGATTTGTCTACCTTTAAATAGAGCTAGGGTAGATCTGAATTCGCAGGAGTAGATGTATCGTTTAAAAGCAGTTGTAGACATAAGGTCGCTGTACCCTACAACACAGCGACTTCCATATCGAAAAATAACGGTTGGCTGCAATGACAGACCACCACTTAAAAGATTATGGAGGAAACAATGGTTCAAAAAGCATTGGGTGGCGCTGGCTTGCGTGGTCAGGTCGCCGGAAAAACGGCCCTGTGTACTGTCGGTAAGTCAGGCTCAGGTTTAACCTATTGTGGTTATGACATTTCAGAGCTGGCGGCCCACGCTACCTTTGAAGAGGTGGCCTATCTACTTGTATACGGCGAATTGCCGACGGTGACCGAACTGGAAGCGTTCAATCATCGTTTGCGCCATCACCGCCGACTACCGCTAGCCCTAAAAGAAGTATTAGAACGGATCCCCGCCAATGCCCATCCGATGGATGTGATGCGCACTGGTTGTTCAGTGTTGGGTAATCTTGAAACCGAGGCCGATTTCAGCCATCAGGATGAAGCGATAGAACGTTTACTGGCAACCCTGCCAGGTATTCTCTGTTACTGGTACCAGTTCTCCCATCATGAGAAACGGATCGAAACGGCCACTGATGATGACAGTATTGGTGCCCATTTCCTTCACATGTTGCATGGCAAAAAGGCCAGTGAGCTGCATCAGGCCGTGATGCATGCGTCGTTGGTTTTGTATGCCGAGCATGAGTTCAACGCTTCGACCTTTACCGCTCGGGTGTGTGCTTCAACCTTGTCCGATATGCACTCTTGTGTCGCTGCCGCGATTGGTAGTTTACGTGGCCCTCTGCATGGTGGTGCCAATGAGGCAGCAATGGCGCTAATTGAAACCATGACTGACGCTGAGCACGCAGAAAAGGTCTTGATGGATAAGCTGGCCAGTAAAGAGAAGATCATGGGCTTCGGTCATGCCGTATACCGCACCTCCGATCCACGCAATGCCATCATTAAACAGTGGTCGAAACGTTTAAGTGAAGAAGCTGAATCGCCACGACTGTTTGATGTTTCCGAACGCTGTGAACAGGTGATGTGGCGGGAAAAAGAGTTGTTCCCAAATGCTGACTTCTTCCATGCCTCCGCGTATCACTACATGGGGATCCCAACCAAACTGTTTACCCCCATCTTTGTGATGTCTCGTGTTGCCGGGTGGGCAGCCCATGTAAAAGAGCAACGTGCAGATAACCGCATCATTCGTCCAAGTGCCGACTATACGGGCCCTGAGCCTCGCTCGTGGGTGCCAATCGAGCAGCGTGTAAGCGCGATCCCAACCGAATAACAAAAACAACAAAACGAGGAATTTAGAGATGAGCGCAAACGTAGAACTAAATGAAAGGCCTCCCTACGACGATATCCTGCAAGAGATCGCCGATTACGTTCTGAACTATGAAATCGAGAGTGAAGAGGCGTGGAACACCGCCCGTAATTGCCTTATCGACACACTGGGGTGTGGTTTGCTCGCCTTGCGTTTTCCTGAGTGCACCAAGCATCTAGGCCCGATTGTTGAGGGCACAACCGTCCCACATGGTGCACGGGTACCTGGTACACAATTGCGTTTAGATCCGGTCAAAGCGGCGTGGGATATCGGCTGTATTGTGCGCTGGCTGGATTACAACGACACCTGGTTGGCTGCGGAGTGGGGGCACCCTTCAGATAATCTGGGCGCGATACTCGCGGTTTCAGATTATCTCTCCCAGAAACGGGTGGCATCAGGCTTAGCTCCGCTGACTATGCGAGATGTGCTTGAAGCCATGGTGATGGCCCATGAGATCCAGGGTGTGCTGGCGTTGGAAAACTCGTTTAACCGCGTTGGCCTTGACCATGTAGTGTTGGTGAAGGTGGCTTCGACAGCTGTCGTGGCCAAGTTACACGGTGCTGACCGCGAACAGATGCTTGCCGCACTGTCACATGCATGGGTGGATGGTCAGGCACTGCGCACCTACCGACACGCACCCAATGCCGGCTCCAGAAAATCCTGGGCGGCAGGGGATGCGACATCGCGCGCGGTCAGGCTGGTAGATATTGTGACTCGTGGTGAGATGGGCGTACCGGGTGTGCTTACTGCTCCCGGTTGGGGTTTCTACGATGTCAGCTTTAAAGGCAAGTCGTTCCGGTTGCAGCGACCTTATGGCAGCTATGTGATGGAAAACGTGCTGTTTAAGATCTCGTTCCCGGCAGAGTTCCATTCACAAACGGCGTGTGAAGCCGCAGTGACGCTTCATCCCTCTGTGAAAGACCGTCTGGATGAGATAGACAAGATCGTTATTACCACCCATGAATCAGCGATACGGATTATTTCGAAACAGGGGGAACTGGCCAACCCTGCGGATCGTGATCACTGCCTGCAATATATGACTGCGGTGCCACTGATTTTTGGTGATCTGGTCGCTGAGCATTATGAAGATGAGTTCCACAGTGCTAACCCACTCATTGACGAACTGCGAGGCAAGATGGAGGTTGTGGAAGACACCCGATATAGCGAGGAGTACCACGATCCAGATAAACGCTCTATTGCCAATGCACTGCAGGTCTACTTCAAAGATGGAAGTTGCACCGACAAGATAGAAGTGGAATACCCAATCGGCCACCGCCGTAGAAGGGAAGAGGGCATTCCGGTGCTTGAAGCCAAGTTCCGCCGTAACCTCGAAACCCGCTTTCCTAAAGGGCGCTGCGACAAGATCATGTCACTTTGTTTAGACCAGAAAGCCCTAGAGGCTACCCCTGTCAATATGTTCTGTGAGCTGTTTGTGATCTAGACAGTTAAAACGGGTGTTTAATTTTTCACCTCTGTGATCGGGGCATTGAAAATGGCGAATTAGTATACGATTCGCCATTTTTTTTGAAGTATTTTTAGCTTTCCGATGTCAAAGCATATGAAAAAATTATTCGCAGGCGATTACGTTTTACGCCTAAATTCGAACTCAACTTCTTGATTTAGAGGAGGTTACCATGGCTAGTATGAGTAATTTCATCACTTGGCGCGAGCAAATCGCTCGTCTTGCTGCTGAAAATGACCCAACCATGGCAGACCAGGCTTGTCAGATGTCCCACCGTCAACTTGAGCCACTTTATCGGCGCGGATTGGAGGCAGAAGAGGTCGTTCACCAACTTTTCGAAGGCCACGGCCACGAATAAGAATCATTCTCCGATTTTAAGCCCGGCACCCGCCGGGCTTTTTCGTTTTTAAAAGCGGCTCGTTATAAAATCAACGAGTTATCTCACAATCCTCAGCGCTATATTGAACTATTCTTAACCGGCTACAGTACAAAACAGTGGTTATCCACGGAGAATAATAAAATGCCCGTTAATCAGAAAGATCGCCGCCGCTTCCTCAAATATGCCTCGTTAGGTTTGGTAGGGGTTACGGTTGGTACCCAATTAAGAAAAGTAGCCTATGCCGGTGACATGCCGCAGTTGTCATTGGACGATCCCACGGCAAAAGCACTCAAATATGTTCACGCCAGTGAAGTTGAAGGTCAGAATTGCGAAAACTGCATGCACCTGACCGGCAATGCTGGTGATGAATGGCGCCCATGTAATCTGTTCCCAGGCAAGCTTGTTGCTGCCGAGGGCTGGTGTGCCGGTTGGGTGAAAAAGCCCTAACTGATTATGCAACCCGCAGTGTAATGGCCCGTAAGGGCCATTTGTTTTTGCCCCCGCCGATGAGAGCCAGCACCGCTTTTCTTACATTGTCATAGAAAATTCCTACAACACCATTTTCAAGCTGTGTCAGTTCGGCTAGCTTTCATAACATATTTATTTCTATAAAAATTCCACGCGAGTTAATGATGAAATTAGCAAAGCGATTACTGTTTGCGATAGGGATTCTGATAACAGCCAGCCTCGCTGCTGTTTACTTTGTCGTGAGCGCCAGTTTACCCACCATCGAAGGTGAGTGGGCGTTACCCGGACTTGAGCACAGCGTAACGATTGAGCGTGACGCATTGGGTGTTCCCACTATTCAGGCGCAATCAGAGAATGATCGAGCATTCGCGCTGGGAGTGCTGCATGGTCAGGACCGTTTTTTTCAGATGGACCTCTTACGTCGAAATGCCGCGGGTGAGCTATCGGAATTGTTTGGAGAAGCTGCGCTAAGTTGGGACCAGGCGATGCGGACTCACAGGTTCAGAGCGCGTGCAACTCGCACCATCGCCGCCATGCCGGAACCGTTAAAACAGCAGCTGATTGCTTATACCCGGGGGGTGAATAGTGGACGGGATAGCTTGGCTGTCAGACCTTTTGAATACCTTTTGCTATCGCAATCTCCCCGTCCCTGGCAGCCAGAAGATAGCTTGCTCTGCCTGTTTTCCATGTACGTAGATCTGCAGAACCATGACGGCGGCTACGAACGCTCGCTGGCATTTATGCAGAAGCACCTACCCGCTGACTGGTTTGAATTCCTGAGGCCCCAACCTGTCTCGCAAACTGCATCAGGCTTGCCAACCTGGGAAGCGCCACTGGCGGGCAAGGTTACAACTGCTTTAACACTGCCGACTATACCCATGAGTGATCTACTCGCTACGCTGAGCGAAAACGATGATGATTCTAATGGCGATGATGAGCGCATGGCGTTGGCTTATCGCTGGCACGATGAAGGTGTTCCGGGTAGTAATAACTGGGGTGTCGATGGTAGCCGAACGTCTCATGGCGGTGCCATAGTGGCTGACGATATGCACCTGGGTATTCGAGTGCCCAATACCTGGTACAGAGCCAGCTGGTATTTGAAGGACGGTCGCCGTGTAACAGGCGCCACATTGCCTGGAGCGCCCGCCATGGTGGTGGGTAGTAACGGCGATGTCGCCTGGGGATTTACCAATAGTTACGGCGATTGGAGCGAAGTGATCCAGTTGGTTACTGACGACCGTCGTAGCCAATATTTAACCCCTGAGGGTTGGCAACCCTTTACCTACCACGATGAAACCATTCTTGTCGGACAAGAGACCACACGCTTTATTGTCAGGGACACCATATGGGGCCCAGTCATTGGTGAAGATGATGAAGGTAACTTGTTGGCCTATCGCTGGGTTGCCCATGATATCGAAGGTGCCAACTTAAACATGCTGGCAATGGTACACGCTAGAAATACAGAAGAGGCGCTGATTGTTGCGGCTAACAGTGGTGTACCCGCACAAAACCTGATGCTTGCAGATAAAGATGGTCGCCTGCACTGGTCAATCATGGGGCCTATTCCGCAAAGAGACTGGCAAGACAAGCAGTGGATACAGGATTGGTCTGAACAAAGCCTGAACTGGACGAGCTATCGCAGTGCTGATGCTTATCCCTTGGTCTCCTCAACGCAGCATAATGGCGTGCTGTGGACCGCCAATTCCCAAGTAGTGATGGATGAACTATATCCTTTGATTGGCGACGGTGGATATGACATCGGTATTCGAGCTGGTTCTATCGCCGAACAGCTAAAGCAAAAGCAGCAATTTACTGAGCAGGACCTGCTGGATATTCAGCTTAGTACTCACAACCGCTTGTATGATTTCTGGGCCGAGCATCTCAAGGCGGTTGTCGATATTCAACCGCAACCTCCTTTTAGCAAAGCGATTTTGGAGGCGTTGGCGAAGTGGCAAGGAAAAGCAGAAGTTGATTCGGTCAGTTATCGCCTTGTCAGTGCTTATCATGATGAAGTACTAAGCCGCACGCTTGGACCGATAGCCAAAGCGCTGGAAGATAAAGAGTACGAAGCTTTCAGTGTCCGCAAAATCGACAACCATATCGACAACGCATTGTGGTTGATGGTGACCGAGCAACCTGAACACCTGCTTAACCCTGAATACAAAACCTGGGAGGGTTTGCTGCTGGCAAGTGCCGAGGCAGCCTATCAGGCAACGTTTGTCGATGGTAAAGGTACTGAGCAGGCTGGTTGGGGTCAGGTGAATCAGCTTCATCTGCAGCATCCATTTAGCAAGGTCATCCCTGGTTTAGGCATTCTGTTAGATATGCCTAAACAACCGATGGCGGGCGATGGCAAACATGTGGTTCGCATTCAGGGCGAGAGTTTTGGTGCATCTCAGCGTATGGTTGTTGCACCGGGGCGGGAGCAGCACGGCATCTTCCATATGCCTACGGGGCAGAGTGGTCATCCGCTGTCAGAGTTCTATCGTGCTGGCCACGATGATTGGGTAAATGGTAACCCCAGCCCATTTTTGCCACAAAAAACCAAATACAACTTGAAATTGCTACCGGTTGACCCAAATTAGCAAAGGTAAGCCAACGTGAAGTTGGCGTCTTAAAACCAAGATTGTGTTGGTGTTTCCAATGCTATCGGCGTCACCAAGCTGACGATTAACCGCTAAGGACATTTGATGACAGTTGCAGAGAACAAAGTCGTATCTATTAACTACGAAGTAAAAGACGCCGATGGCCAAATCCTGGATGCATCTAATGAAGGTGCGCCTCTTGAGTATCTGCATGGCAGCGGCAATTTGATCCCTGGACTGGAAAATGCGTTGACTGGTTTGGAAGCGGGTGCGTCTTTTAACATCATCGTAGAGCCAAAAGATGGCTACGGCGAAGTGATGCAAGAGCTCATCCAGGAAGTGCCAAAGTCAGCTTTCCAGCAAACCGAAGAGATCCTCGAAGGTATGGCGTTTACTGCTGAAACAGAGCAGGGCCCTCTGCGCGTAGTTGTTACGGCGGTAGGTGACGAAACCGTTACTGTAGATGGTAACCATCCACTGGCTGGTAAAAAGCTGACATTCACCGGTTCTGTTGAAGCAGTGCGATGCGCACAAGACGATGAAATTGAACATGGCCACGTCCACCAGCAAGACAAAAAGGATTGCGGCTGCTGTTAGTTTGCCTGAAAGGTCCTGATAAAAAGCCGGCTGTTGCCGGCTTTTCTGTTTTTATGCCTGATGTACCACCCGTTGAGGGAAGGGAATTTGAACATTGTTTACTCTCAACGCATCCAGCACGGCTTTGTTTATCTCATACTTATGTGTGAAGTAATCCAGGCTGGGAACCCACACGCGATAGCCGATAACAATGGCACTGTCATCGAAACGATCGATACCTACTTCAGGCTCGGGTAGTTCTTCATCCCCTAGCGCTGATTCGATAGCCTGCTTAACGACGGCAAGCGCAGCATCCATATCAGAGTCATAAGCAACGCCCACTTCTGCTTCAATCACCCGGTCGGCCTGAGAGTTATGCACGATCTCCCCAACAATATGTTTATTGGGGATCATGATCAGCTCGCCATCCTCATTCTCAAGCAGGGTATGGGCGAGGTTAATCTCTTTAACCACACCATGAACGCCTTGCACCCGAATGGTATTACCGATGGTAAACAGACGGGTCAGAATGATAGTCAGGCCCGCCGCATAGTTGGACAACATGCCCTGAAACGCTAAACCTGCACCGAGAGATGCGGCACCAATGGCGGCAACAAACGGGGTGATGGCGATACCCAACTGGTTCAGGGTCATCACAACCACCATCACTATGATGGTTATCTTGACCAGGTTGGCTAAGAAATTTGCCAGGGTCACATCAACGCTGTGTTTTACGCATAAATTGTAGATCCAGATACCGACCTTCTTTGCTATCCAAAGGCCAATAAGCAGGACGACAATAGCACCTAGCAATTGAAAGCTGTATTCAACGAGAAAATCAGCAATCAGGTCATAATACTTCTGAAACTCTTCAATGTTTTCTTCCATCTCACTGCATTGCTCAGCTGTGGCGACTGTTGCTATTAAAAATATGTCAGTTCTGGGCTAAATGACAGAAAAGGAAAGGAAATTAGTGAAAGTCGCCGTTGGGAAATCGTAACCCCGCCATGTATGCTCAACGGCGTTCAAGCTGCAAAAGCTGCACATACAAAAAACCGGGCAAATAGCCCGGTCATGGTTAACTAGATAGAGAGAAAATCAGGGACTTTCGCGGTATTTAGTTAACGCAACAAACGCACGTTCGCTCACTTCGTCAGACTGGTCGCTCTGATAAAGCTTGTGCAAACGGGTTTCCAGTTCATCGCTGTAGGGTGCTGCGACCAGCACTTCCAGTGCGGCAAGGCGCACTTCGCTGCGGTCGCTGTCCAAAAGCATCACGACATTGTCCAGCATATGCTCTTCAGTGGCGCCATGAAGTAAATGGAGGGCTAAGACCTGTTGTTCTGGATCGGCTATTTGATGCAACTGCGTGTGAACATACTCAGCAACACCGGGTTGGCTGGGTTCGTTCTGTAATCGCTTCACAGCATCGGCTACGGTCAGCCTGTCTTTGATGCTCAGCTCGCTGTTGATGACGAGCCCGTTAAGGTATGTCGCCGCCAACGCTGGCTGACTCAGGTCATAGTTGGGTGCAGTTGCACCTTCTTGCTTTGAAAAATAGTCAGCCACCAGGAACCAACGCTCAGCATTACTCAGGTTTGCATCACTATCGAATGCGACCAGGTAAGATATTTGAGTTTCGGCAGCTTGGGGAGGGACTACTTCAATCGCTTGTTTTACTTCAACTTCGAGAGGTTTTTGCACAACAGTAGCTTCCATTGCTACGGGTTGTGTTACTGGGATTGCTTGAGCGATCTCCTCGGAATCACTGGAAACTGAGTTCACAAAGGTTGCAAACCCGGCACCAAATAGTACCAAGAAGATGTCTCTATAACTGAGAATCATTGTATTGAGCTCCTTGAAACGTCCGCAACAACATACTCATTCCTGTCGGGTACGTACCACTTTCTCCAATGTGTCCTTTTACACGCGATGCAAGGACATTCTTCTACTACATAGATGACTACCGAGCGCACAAATCACTTCGTTTGACCCTGAGCTTTCACAAGCGTTATTTATCTTGTGATAGCTAAGTACTTAACCCACAGGTTAGGAACGCAGGGAGAAAACGGGAGTGCGACTTGACGCTGCTCTACCAATTTCTTCCTTGTGGAACTTAAGTAGCCATCCACGGGATATTATAGGCGTTCTATCAGATGATGCCCACGGGTATTTTGATATTCTGTTACAAGTAACATAACAATTATGTAACATTTGACTGGTTGTCTAAATTTCTGACATTTAAATCAGCGAGTTAGAAGCATTCTTATTTAAGTGTTTGCTTTAGAAGAAAATAAAAAATTTTTTTTAATAGTGACCTTGGTTTTGTTCATATAACGCCATAACAATGGTTTAGCGATAACTGTCTTTTTTGCGATCACCGCTCTTTGGAGGCTCCATCGTCAGTCATTTTTGTTACGGGTCACATTTTTCTCGCTGGGGTTTAGTTGCACTGGCGTTGTTCGCCTTTGCCGGTAACTCGGTACTATGCCGTTTGGCATTGGCGGATTTTCCCAGAGATAGTGCGATCTCAGATCCCATCACCTTTACACTTATCAGGCTACTTTCCGGCACCCTGGTGCTATTCGTTATCTGTTTAGCTCTACCAAATCAGAAAACGGTAGCGACTCGCGAACCTGATGCTGCTGATAAAGCAGCGGTTAACAAGCCCAAACATTTCCTTTTGCGCTGGCTACCAGGGCTTTGGTTAATGCTATATGCCCTTGGCTTCTCGTTTGCCTACCAGTATCTGGATACCGGCACGGGGGCGTTTATTCTGTTTGCGACTGTCCAGCTTTCACTTTTTGTGGCGGCCAAACGGGGAGGGGAGCAGTTTGGTGCTTGGCAACTGGTTGGTGCGCTAACCGCTTTATTGGGTTTGTTCTGGCTATTGGTTCCGGCAGAGTTCGAATTTGCTGACTGGTCGCCCATGGGTGCGATGGGCATGTTTTTGGCGGGGGTTGCCTGGGCGCTGTATACCCTGGCGGGCAAACAAAGCGCCAAACCGATTTTAGATACCCGTAATAACTTTGCCATCAGTTTGCTCTGGCTGGTGCTGTTGCCACCCTTGCTTCTGTTTCTCTACAGCCTTGCCTCGGTAGACACCCATATCTCCTTACGCATTGTTATAGAGACAGAAGGTCTGTGGTTGGCGGTATTCTCCGGTGGTTTGGCTTCCGGTGTTGGCTATGCGGTTTGGTATAGCGCATTGGGTTATCTGAAAACCAGTGTCGCTGCCGTGCTTCAACTCAGCGTTCCGGTACTGGCAACTGCTGGAGGTGTGATCTGGTTGGATGAATTGCTCACCACACAGATGCTGGTTTCAAGTAGCCTTATCCTGTTGGGTATTGCGCTGACCATAGCGCCGTTTTCTTCCTCCAAAGCCAACAACTAAACGAACAACGAATACAAAACAACGAAAAGAACAAAGGAAAACTAGATGAGCAAAGCACAGGCACCCGTCGTTGTACCCATCACCATGGCTTACGCAGAGGGTGGCTACACAGCACCCATTTATGTGGGTAGCGAAAAACGACTGGTGAATGTGCTGCTCGATACTGGCAGTTCAGCGTTGGCCGTTAGGGCAGATAAAGTGCAGCCGGATCAGGATGCGCACCTGAAACCGACGCCGCTGGCACAAGCGATAGCTTACGGTGCGGGCGGTTGGGCTGGGCCCGTCGTGCATTCGCAAATCGGCATAGGCCATGACGAGCAACAGGTGGTGTTAGACGATGTTGCGTTGGCGCTGATTGTTGAAGAGCCGCAGCGAAACTTTTTTGAGGCCGATGGTATCTGGGGGTTGGCATACGCGCCACTCGATACCGTGCATGATATGTCAGACTACCTGCACCAGCAGGGCAGTAACCCGGCCCATACCTATCCCTGGCCGTTTAATGCGGTGGCGGATCACAGCGAACTAAAGAGTTTCCAATCCCTGTTTAAGCAATACCCAACTGTGCATATCACGCCGTACTTTACCGCGATGGAAGAGGATGGACGTTGCAGCAATAAATTCGCGCTGTATACCCAGCGCGCTTTCTATCACATGACAGAGTTGCACGAAGCCGAAAGTGAATTGCTTCATGACCCGCTGAATAAAGGCTACCTGATCCTGGGCGGTGGCGAGGAGCATACCCACCTTTACCACGGTGAACTGGAAGCGGTCTCAGTGGTACATGATGTCTACTACAACACCCGCATCAAGAAGTTTCAGGTAGACGGGTTTGAAGCGATGGATGTTGAACGTATTCAGCCCAAGTATGAAAAGAGCTACCAAAGCAATAGCATCTTTGATTGTGGCTCCAGCTTCCTGGTGTTGACCGATCCCATGTATCAGTACTTTACCGACTGTCTGAGCAAACTTGAGCCCGGCTTGCTGGATCTGGTCACCCAAGGCCAAAAAGCCGCCCGTCAGCTAAAAGGGATGCCAATGAGCAAACTGCATCTGCCACATTGGCCAGATCTACACTTTGTGATGGAAGGGGAATATGGTGACGTTACCTTAACTTGTCCTGCCACCCACTACTGGCAAATCAATGCGCCAGGTGAGGGCCAAGCCATGTTTACTGTGGTTGGTCAAATAGATGGCTGGGCTAATCAGTCCATTCTGGGGCTGCCACTGCTAAGTAACTATTTTTGTGTGTTTGACCGCAGCGAACATGAGTTGGGTGTTATTCGAACAGCTAAACGTGCGCAAGTTGAGGAAATTTAGTGATTTGCAGACACTTTTGGTGTTAGGAGATTGTTAACACCAGCATAGAGTGATAGAAAATACTGAGCATAACTTCAGCCCTTTTTGGGCAAGATGACAAAACCCGACATAAAAAGATCGGGGAGAGCTAAATGCAAGGCTTCGGGATCACACTAACACCATTGGCTGAAGAGGACTTTCCTCTGTTCCAAGAGCTCTATTCGCATCCAGATGTGATGCGCCATATCGCCTATCCGTTGACAACCAGTTCAGCGAAAGAGTTTTTTTCATCTGTTCTTTCTGAAGCAAGTAAATCTAATCCCGCTTTCACCTATTGGAGCATCACAAAAGACAACGATACTAAAGTTGGATTGATTGGGCTGATTTTTGGCTCTAAAGGTGAGCCTGAGATTGGCATCATGATGAGAAGGTATGTCCGATCGCCAAAGCTAGCTGATAAAGCAATGAGCTTCGTGCTTGAGCATGCATTTAGTGAATTGCAAAAAGATAGCGTTGTAGCCAACATCAAAGATTCAAATCTGGCAGCAATTAATCTTGGCAAACGTTTAGGTTTCCAATTTGACCAGCCTATTGCTAGCCATCCTCCAGCAGGCAAATGGATTATCAATAAGGAGTCATTTACCAGTGCACTCCATTAAATCGGGTAGGTTGTCTGTTGTTGGAACAGGCATGATGTTGGGGGCACATATTACGCCCATCGCGAAAAGTTATATCGAAGAGGCCGATATCGTTTTTGCGTCAGTTTCACACAGTGCGAGCGAGGCATGGCTGAGTTCATTAAATCCAAATTTTTATAGCTTGCAGCAGTTTTATGGCGAAGGTCGTTCTCGCGAGCAGACGTACGCATTGATGGTGGAAACAGTGCTCTCCGCCGTCAATGATGGCAAAAGCGTGTGTGCTGCATTTTATGGGCACCCTGGTGTGTTTGCTTGGGCGCCTCATGAGCTGGTTAGAGAAGCACGAAGGCTAAGCATCGAAGTCGCGTTTGAGCCGGGTATCTCGGCAGAAGACTGCCTTTATACGGATTTGGGCATCGACCCTGGTGATGTAGGGTGTCAGCATTTTGCTGCCAGTCAGTTTATGTACCACCAAAGGCGTGTCGATCCTTCTGCTTATCTTGTTATCTGGCAACCAGCTATGGCAGGTGACCTCTCGATGACAAGGTTTGAACCCGATGCGCGTTACCTTCGTCTATTGGTCGAACTGCTGCTAGAAACTTATCCTGCGGGTCACAAGGTTGTTTTATACGAGGCAGCAACACTGCCGTTTGCAGATATGCGTTCAGACGAAGTTTTATTGGAGAAACTGGCCGAGCAGCCTATGGCTATGCATACAACCTTGGTGATACCGCCCAGCCAGCCATTAAAACGTAACCTTGAGATGATAGAACGCATTAAATCTTTATCAGAAAAAGCTTAAATAATGAGTTTTAAAGTGGAAAGTGAAGTTTGCTTTCCATTCTAATAGAAACGGCCTTAGGCCAAAACACATAAAAGGAAGTGAAATGAGCAACCTTATTAAGTTTGCAGTTGAGTTTGGTTCAAGCGCAAAGCTTCGCGCAATGAGTGAAGCAGAGCTGATTGAAGTGATGGAGTCTTATGAGCTGACACAAGAAGAGCAAGCAGCAATTCTTAGTCGTGAGCCCAAGCGATTGGCAGACCTTAGCAATGGGGATGTATATTGCGTTCTTTTCCCTGAAAAACCCGAAGATGAAGAGGGCGAAGAAAAGAAAGAAGATAAAGAAGAATCACAGAACTTCTTGAAAGCAATTTAATGTTTATTCATTTTCTTAGAAAAATATGCGTGGTGGTAGCAGCAATGCTATCGCTCGCATTTTCTTTTTTGGCTCAAGCGCAAAATATTGACGAATTATTAGCTAATGCTGATTCTGCCAGAACAAAGGAAATTAATCTTTATAAAGATCTGTTGTCAAAAATATCTGACTCCAACTTTAATCTGAGCGCGAGTCAACAAGCTGATTATGATTACCTTTGGGCTTTCTACCTCTCAAGAACGGGGAAAACTCAAAATGCAGTAGACATATATGAGAGGGTTCTACACCAAGAGCATTCGACAAAAGCATCCTTTAAAAGCCTTATATCTTTATCAAATTTATATAGTGTTCTTGGAGAAACAGAGAAAGCCTATCAATATGCTTTATCTTTTTCTCATGAGAAATACTCGGATGTTGAGCCTGGTTTGAGGCACGATGCAACGTTGCTATTTGCTTATAATTTGCTCAGAACAGGCTTGTACAAAGAGGCAGATAACTTTATCAATAGCTTCGATCTAGATAACGTTGCAGAGCGAAGTCGGTGCTTGAAACTCACTGTGGATACAGAACTAGAGTTCAGACTTAAAAGAATGCCTGCCGATCAGAATTGGCGAAGCGATGATGTTAGATATTGCCATGACATAGGCGAGCATATACTGGCCTATATTTCGACTGTGTTTATTACTCATAATTTGGTTGAAAATAATCGCTCAATAGAGGCGCTTCAGACACTAGTCTCTGATTTAGAGGGTGTGATATCCACTAAGTATGATAACTTGTTGGGTTACTGGTATTCGACCATGGCAGAGGCTTGGCTTAAAAATGGAGGATTAGAACAAAGTATAAGATATGCAGAGCTCTCTCTCGAATATGATTCAGATAAAAGTAATTATAATTCTCAAATAAATGCTTATAGGGTTTTGTATCAAAGTTATGAACGTCTTGGAGACAAAAAAAACGCGCTAGAATATTTAAAATCCTACCAAAATGTTTACGAAACTGCACAACACACACGCGTTACATCTGCAGTTGCGTTTTATTCAGCAAAGCTTAAAGCCGAAGAGTCACTGAGAAAGATTGAGACATTAAATGAACAGTTAGCTTTGTCAGACCTAGAAACCAAAGTCTCCAAAGTAGAAGCAGAAAATAATCGTCTTTATTTAATGATGACCTTAATGGTTGTTGTTGTCCTTATTCTCTGGGTTTATAAAACCAAGTTACACCAGCTGAAGCTGAAAAAACAGGTTGAAATCGATGCGCTGACTGGCGTGCTATCGCGCCGTTATTTCACCGAAAAGCTGGATAAAGCGCTGCAGGTGGGTAAAGCCAGCAATCAGAACGTCGCCTTTATTATCTTCGACCTGGACCACTTTAAACGTATCAACGACAGCTTTGGTCATCCGGCGGGTGACTGGGTATTACAGATGGTAGGTGAGGTGTGTGCCAGCAGTGGCCGTCGTGCTGATTTGGTTGGCCGTTTGGGTGGCGAAGAGTTTGGTATTTTGCTGCCGGATTGTGATGTTGAAAATGCCGCCCGTGTTGCGGAGAAGTGCAGAGCGGCGATCGCCCGTATCGACAGCACTCCATCGGGTCACAGCTTCTCTGTTTCCGCCAGTTTTGGCGTGTCGGCGGCATCGGTTGCTGGATTTGATAGTCGTGCAGTGATCTCCGATGCGGATAAAGCACTATATCTGGCTAAGAAGCACGGACGTAACCGGGTGAGCGTATCGCCTAAGTTTGATGGACTAAACAACCTGGGAGCCGGTATTTGATAGGCCTGTTTTAATTGCTATTTGTGGGAGCCTTGTCAGGTGGAGCTTGTTATATTAGTTGATACTGAATGCGACTCCACTGATAGCTTCACCGTGTTTAAGGGTAGGACGGGTCATCGTGCTTGAGTTTATTGAAGAAGATGATGCGCTGATTAAAGAGCATCCCTACAAGTTTGACCCCAGCTACGGCTACAGTCTGAAGCAGTTGCTGACTGTAGAGCCGTCTGACGAACCTTCAGATTTCGACCGGTTCTGGCAAAAGCGCTACCAATACGCCATGAACTGGTCACCACGCCCCACGCTTCGAGACCTAGACAGAGATTGGCTGGGTTGGCGCGTTTGCGAAATTGAATATACCTCCACCGAGAGCTTTCCTATTCGTGGCTGGCTGTTACTGCCGCGCTCCGGCAATGTGCGCCGCGCGTTTGTTATTGGTCATGGTTACGGCGGTCGTGATGCGCCGGACTTTAACCTGCCGTTTACTGATGCAGCGCTACTATTTCCCTGTTTTCGTGGCTTGTCGCTGAGCCAAAAAGCGCCAATATCCAATGATCCTCAATACCATGTTTTGCACAACATTGATGATCCAACACGCTATGTGATTGGCGGCTGTGTTGATGATGTATGGCTGGGTATTTCCTCGTTGCTCAGGTTGTTCCCGCAAGTCGAAGGACATATAGGTTATTTGGGTATCAGTTTTGGAGGTGGCGTTGGTGCCATGGCCACCGCGTACGACCCGCGCATAACACGTGCTCATTACAACGTGCCTACCTTTGGTCACCAACCGTTACGTTTAACGCTGCGTACCCGTGGCAGTGGCCAGGCCGTGAGGCGTTTCTATCGTCATAATCCTGAAATAACTTTGCGTACACTGGGGTATTTCGATGCGGCTACTGCAGCTAAACGGATCAAGGTGCCAGTGCATTTTGCCTGTGCCCGTTTTGACCCTGCAGTTGCGCCTCCTGGCCAGTTCGCCGTTTACAACGCAGTACCCGGAGAGAAAGAGTTGATGGTATTGGATGCGGGTCATCACGAATATCCGCGTCAGGCGATTCAAAACAACGAGTTGATGGACCAGTTGAATCGCTTTTTTAGTTCACTATAGGGTTAAGGGATTAGTGAATCTCTAATCCAACCCTCTTGAACTCTCTTGGGGAAGAGGGCTAGGGTAAGGGGTGTTCATCACCCACAACAGATTATCTAACGGAAGGAAGCAGGGATGTTGCAATGAACCGGGAGTATCACAAGTGGTGGAGTGATCGGTTAGGTCGGGATATGGAATTACTGGTGTTTGGTCATGCCGGCGCCAAGGTCTTGGTATTTCCAACCCGGGGTGGGCGTTTTCATGAATATGAAGATATCCGCATTGTTGAATCGGTTCGACACAAGATTGAAGCTGGGCAGTTACAGCTGTTCTGTGTTGATAGTGTTGATACCGAGAGTTTCTATTGCTGGTGGGCCCACCCTCAGGGTCGTATTGACCGCCAGAAAGCCTACGAAGAGTACATTCTTAATGAAGTGATGCCGTTTATGCAGATGAAAAATCAGCATGAATGTGTCATCTCTCACGGTTGCAGTCTCGGCGCCTTCCACGCCGCAAACATCGCCTTTCGGCATCCTCATCTATTCAAAAAGCTCGCCGCGTTTTCGGGCCGTTACGACCTGACACTGAACGTGGAGTATTTTAGTGATCTGTTTAGTGGTTTTTACAACGAAGATATCTACTACCACACGCCGACCCATTTTTTGCCTAATCTGGATTGTGGGTGGCGTCTGCACCATTTGAAGCAGATGGATATTGTGTTGGTGATAGGGGAAGAGGACCCTTTCTACGACAACAATCGTTTGCTCAGTCAGATCTTGTGGAGCAAAGGTATCGCTAATCAGCTGCATGTATGGGGTGAGCGCGCCCATCGTGGCTATTACTGGCGGCGAATGGCGCCCGTGTATTTGTAAACCAGAAATTCTGTAACCCTGTGTATCGATAACCAAGTTATCTTGAATCAGAGTGCTGTCAGAGGTTAGGAAACGGAGTTGCTATGGCGAAGTATCGTTTGCTGATGTTGATGTTTGATGGTGTTGAAGTGTTGGATTTTGCCGGTCCTTTTGAAGTGTTCAGTGTGACCGATGAAGAGCAGGGTGGCGAGCTGCTGGACGTTAAACTGGTATCGGTTGACGGCATGTGTGTCACCGCCAGAAACGGTTTGTCGGTGAATGTCGACGCCGCATATTCTGATTATGATGAAGCCGATATTCTGCTGCTCCCCGGTGGTAACGGCACACGCGCACTGCTGAGTGATGAAAAGCTACTGGCTTGGATAGACGGCGTTTCCAGAACCACGGTGCATACTCTTACTGTTTGCAGTGGTGCTCTGGTATTGGCTAAGACGGGCTTACTGGCTGGATTAGACGCGACAACTCACAATGACTGTTTCGAGTTGCTGGCAGAGTTGGCTCCCGATGCTAACATCAAAAAATCAGCACGCTTTACTGATAATGGCCATATCGTTACGTCGGGCGGGATCTCCGCGGGTATCGACATGAGCCTGTATATGGTTGCCAAATTGTTTGGTGAACAAGCGGCAGAGCAGACTATCAAGGTGATGGAATACCACAGCGATGCCTGGCGGGCGGAGTAAACGACCAGAGGTTAAGAGGAGTCGGCGTATTATGGCAGTACCAAATCGCAGTCAGTTACATCCTGGATTACCTGTGGCTATTGTTCAGAAGCAGGACCAACGCAGCGGTAAGCTGACTGAGGGCGTTATTAAAGATCTATTAACCCGTTCCCCAACACACCCTCATGGCATTAAGGTGCGCCTGGACAGTGGCGAAGTTGGGCGGGTGCAGGAGATTATCGAATAGTCTCTTCATGACTGGCTTTTATATTATTTATACTTCTATTTTAACCGCCGGTTGTTCACCCTCCGCCGTTATCATTTGTTCCTTTCTACGATTCCCCTATAATACCCGACCAAATTGCTCTGGAATTACGCTCCAGTTGGCTGTGAATATTTGTAGGAAGTTGTTGTGTCTCAGATTGTTGTTTGTGCCCTGTACAAGTTTGTTCGTTTAGATGATTACCAGGCGATCCGCCAACCATTAACCGATGCCATGAATCAATATCAGGTCAAAGGTACCTTGTTGCTGGCAAGTGAGGGCATAAACGGCACTGTGGCGGGTTGTAGAGAAGGTATCGACAATCTGCTGGCATGGCTGAAGCGCGACTCTCGACTGGCCGATATTGAATACAAAGAGTCATACACGGAAGAGGCGCCTTTTCACCGTACCAAGGTGAAGCTGAAAAAAGAGATTGTGACCATGGGCGTTGAGGGCATCGATCCGCGCCATGTGGTAGGTACCTATGTTGAGCCAAAAGACTGGAATGCACTGATCAGTGACCCCGATGTACTTTTGGTTGATACCCGTAACGACTATGAGATCAACGTGGGTACGTTTCAGGGAGCTGTGAATCCAAACACAGAAAGCTTCCGTGAATTTCCCGAATACGTTGCGAATCAGCTAGACAAAAACCAGCACAAGAAAGTGGCGATGTTTTGTACCGGCGGCATCCGTTGCGAAAAATCGACCGCTTACCTGAAAGAGCAAGGGTTTGATGAGGTCTATCACCTGAAGGGTGGGATTCTTAAGTACCTTGAAGAGGTACCTGAAGAGGAAACGCTTTGGCAGGGTGAATGTTTTGTATTTGATGAGCGCGTTACTGTAGATCACCAGTTAAATAACGGCAGCTATGAGATGTGTAATGCCTGCCGCCTGCCGATCACTCAGGAAGACAAACTCAGTGATAAGTTTCAGCTGGGTGTGAGTTGCCCGCACTGCTACGACAAAACCACACCAGAGCAACGCGCCCGCTTTGCTGAGCGTCAGAAACAGGTGGAGTTGGCAAAGCGCCGGGGCGAGTCCCACATCGGAAGCGAAGCCAGTCAAACCCTGCAGGAACGTAAAAGCGATAAGGCGCGCAAGAAACAACAGCAACAACTGGCTGCAAAAGTGGGCGCAAACAAGTAAAGTGCTCGCCTGATCCTCGTTTTACGGCTGTTTAATAGAGAGAAGATGCAAAACCCGTTATGCCCATGCGGCTCTCAGCAAAGTTATCAGCAGTGCTGTGAGCCATACCACCTCGGTGAGCAACACCCCCAAACCTGCGAACAACTGATGCGCTCTCGTTATAGCGCGTTTGCTATGGCAAAGGGCCAGTACCTGTTTGATACCTATCACCCCGATTTTAGGGGCGATGACCAGCCGGAAGATTTTGCTGAGTCAGCCCGACGTAGTAAATGGCTGAAGCTTGAGGTGGAAGCTGCGCAGGGCGGTGTGTTGGATGAGTCTGGCTGGGTTAAGTTTGCTGCCTGGTTCTACGAGGGGAAACGGGTGATGGTGCATCGAGAGCATTCCCGCTTTGCAAAACTGGCGGGTCACTGGGTCTACACAGACGGCGACTTCAAACAGCCCGATACGCTCAATATTGGCCGAAATGATAGCTGCCCCTGTGGCAGTGGCAAAAAGTTTAAGCGCTGCTGCGGCAGTTAGCCTTGGTTAAAACCAAGGCAAGACCTTTAAGGAAGAAAATATGGCAACAATTTTGGTAGTTCGCAGCCACGAGTTGGGACACGAAAAAATACGCGAACTCAGCGAACAGATTGCAGGCAAGTTGGCGGAAAAATACGGGATTGAATGGGCGTGGCGCGAAGAACATCTGGTGTTTCGCCATGACGGTGGTGCCGATGGCCACCTGAAACCGACTGCAACTGATCTGGAAATCTCCATCAAGCTAGGGTTTATGCTGTCGATGTTCAGAGGCAGTATTGAAGACTCTATCAACGAGCAATTGGATAAACTTTTAGGCTAAGTTTTGAGCGGGCACAGCCAAATACGCTGTGTCCTGACTGTTCAGACCAGAACTTTAGCTATCGCTTTTTTAAAAGCTAATACACTGAAATAAATAATTAAATCTCTTCTTCTGTAGTAAAACGCTACGTTCAACATTCTTTTTCTTGAAAACTGTCATTAACCATTCATTTACATCCGTGTAACAACAGCATAGCCTGTATGTGATATCGCTCACATAATAC
>NZ_BAABLI010000029.1:0-55428 GCF_039544265.1 Corallincola platygyrae
CGCCTGAAGAAGTGCACAAAAAAGCCAGCGCTGAATTGGCGCTGGCTTAATAGAAAACCGTCAACTTATTTTAGGACGGCACAAAGGTTTAGTTGCCTGTCAACGTCAGCGGCACCAGTAGGGTCATGCCTTCATCTTTTGGTGTACTGACTTCAATAGAGATAAAGCCAGCTTCCGTTGGATCTCCGGCTTCCAAAGTGTTGGTCAGGCTAAAAGTGAGTGTATTACGATAGGGCGTTGCGCTACCGATAGCCGCTCCTATACTGTTTGAGACGGTCAGGGCGCTTGCGCCGGCAAGTTCTCCCGCATCAGAAGAAACGGTAATTTCTGTTTGATATGGCAGGATCTGGTCTGCACTGTCGCCCGCGGCAAAGCTCAACAGAACTATCTCGCCTGCATCAAGTGTGATGCCACTGCTTGAAATCACTCCACTTGTTGCAGTTCCCGATTGTTGGTTAGTGGTATCGTCAAAGCTAGCGCCTTGAATATCCAGTTCCCAATTGGTGCTAGAATCAGACATCACCAGCACGATGGCACGACGGATATGCAGCTTGTTGGTGCCATCGTCAGCACTACCACAAAGTACCCCACTGCATTGAGGGCCATTAAACAGGCCATCTGCCGCACTGAAACTGCCGGTGTTGGAGTAATCCAGGAACGGCTCCCCCTGTTCCCAACTTCCGCTTTCGTCATCATCACGCCAAGCATCGCTCATATCGATGAAACCACTGGCCTGCACGCTGTTGCGGGCAAATCCCGCGTTCACTAAAGCATCGGGATTTAATGCAGAGCCATCCGCATCATCAAACTGGCCATTACCATTGGTATCGAAGAAGGTCTCGTGGCCAACCGCTGATGCCAAAATTGTCACCCTATGATTGGCGGGGCGAGGATCGGTACTGGTCCAGTTAACTGAGCAGGTGCCTGAGATCGTCGTACAACTGGCATCGACTTGGCCCCCTTCGGTGGTGAAGTTGACCGCGGTGCCATCTGGCACAGGGTTATTGAAGTTATCCGCCAGCCAAACCGTCAGTGGTACCGTTTCACCATTGTGACGCCAGGCCTCTGGATTCAATGTTTCCGCAGAGAGCGTGAAGGAGCTCTGCTCGGCCAAGCCGGTATTCACACTCAAAAGATCTGATTGTGTCTGAATGATGCCTTCACCGGTAAGTGGACACGCAGTTGCGTCTTGTTGTGTTTGTGCTGTTACACGCACAGGCGTAGGGATTGTGCCCGACAGTACCTTGGTCGTTACTAACCCTTCTGAATTTGTTAAACCTGACGCTTGGCTGAGTGCCAGTCCGCCAGCTTGAGTATCTAGGCTGAAACACACTAAACGCTGAGGGAGTACGGATCCTTCACTGCCTCGGACCAAAAACGTCACTGTCGACGTTTCCTGATTGCCCTGACCACCAGTACCTTTCAGCACGATCTGCTCAGGAACTGCGGAAACAAATTCAATGGCGCCAAGGGCTTCGGCGTCAATGGTAAAGCTGGCGGTTGCTGTCAGTGTGGTTGAGTTATTGGTAACCGTCGCCAGAAGCGAGTCTGTCACCTCTCCACCGCTGGCACAGCTAATATCCTGGAACGTCGCCTGAGCGCGGCCGGCAATCGTCTGTGCTGACGCATCTAATGTCGCTTTGCCATCCGCTGAGCAGCCAGACGTGAAGGTTACGGTTGCAGGCTCCAACAATGACGTTAAAGAGCCGTCGTCTGCTTGCTCGACAATATCTACCGTTAAACCCAGGGTGCCGCCTGCGCTAATCGTGCTGGTGGCCAGCCCGATCACACCTTGCTGGAAGCTGGCTGGGTCTGCTTTGTCTGGCCAGTAACCCAGCAGTAAAGTGCTGCCGTCGCCGATTGAGCCTGTCGGTAAAATCTCATAATTCAATGATGCTGACAGACCAGTGCCATCCTGGGTTAAGCTGGCTATAGCCTCTGATGCGCCAAGATCTGCGTCAGTGGCGGATAGGCTTACTTCGGCTTCGCCACTGGCACTGGTTAATGCACTGGCAGGTGTCAGAGTACCTAAACCGGCAGTAAAGTTAATCACCTGGTTTTCAATAGGATTGCCTTCGTCATCAAGCAGTGTAGCCCTTAGTTGGACAGTCTCGTCAGCGTTGAATCGGTTTACCGTGTCTGCACCGTTAAGCATCACCAGCGTCAGGCTGGGGTTTTCACCACCGATATCTCCGGTTGAGGTGAATTCATACACTGCTTCGTCGGTCAAATCGCCATTGGTGGCAGTAGCTGTGCTAGCGCCCAGAGTACTGCTGTCGCTGCTAACCAACACGTTGGCAATGCCATTAGCATTGGTAAGCGCAGTTGTTGTTGCCAATGTTCCCAGCGGTGCCGTGAAGGTGATGATGGTGTCTGCAACAGGTCCGTCATCGTTGCTTAAACTGGCTTGAAGACAGAAGCTGGATCCCGCAACAAAACTGAGGCCGGTTGTTGTGACACAATCGTCAGCCAGTATGGTCAGTTGCAATGCTTCATTGGCTCCGCCACTGCTATTGACCTGGAAGTTGGTTTGGGCGGTTAGGTCTTCCTCATCCAGAGTGGTGGTAGCTGTTAATGTGCCAGCACCGGATGTGCCGCTGGTAAGCAACTGAACCCTTGCTCTGCCGCCGCTGTCAGTCAGGGCACTGGCAGCACTGAGTGAACCAAGCGTGGAACTGAAGTCGACAATCTGCCCTTCAATACCCTCACCGTAAATATCTACTACTTTGGCTTCAGCCCATGCGGTTTCACCGGCAGTGATAGTGGTCGTTGATTCACCGTCGCTGTTGCGTAGCGTTAGCTCGATCTGGCTGAACTCTTCAAAATCACCATCGCCTGAACTGCCATTACATGCAGCCAGAACAAACAGGGACACCAGAGTGAAAAGTAATCTGGAAAGCGCTTTGGTTCTGATCATATCCGTGCCTTTGTCGACGCGTGTTATTTATTGCTCATCTTCGCCCACCGTTTCACGCAGATAGCGAAACAGCTCTCTGGCAGCTTTCGGCGGCTTGTTTTGTTGTTGTTCTTTCTTCGACTGACGAACCAGCTGACGTAGTTTCTGCCTATCACCGGTAGGGTGTTCTGACAGCCAGGCATTAATGGTGTCGTCATCACCTGCAAGCAATTTGTCTCGCCACTTCTCCAGATGATGGAAGTGGACATTGGCCTGTTGATGATGGCTATTCACACCATCCAGCGCATTTTTGATCGCTTCGCCGTCGGCATGGCGCATCAGTTTGCCAATCAGTTGCAGTTGACGGCGGTATCCCTCTCGTTTGCTTCGAATACGGATCGCCAGTTCGACCGCTTCCCTGAGGCTATCCCCAAGTGGCATTTTGGCCAGTTCACTGGGTTTTAGTTTTGTTAGCTGTTCGCCAAGTTTTTGCAGCGCTTCAACTTCGCGCTTAAGCTGTGTTTTTGAAACCCACTCGGTTTCTGATTGGTTGTGGTCGTCGTTGTGACTCATATGAGGGAAAAACTGTTTTCTCAAGCAAGATGAGTAACCTATACCACATGGATCAAGGTTCTCGCCAGTTCTAAGCTGAGAGATGAGGCCGATTGCAGTATTATGGCGAAATTGTTAACTCAAACCGCGGAGTTTTTGTGCACCAGAATGAATTTGAACAACAGTTACCCGTATTGAAACAAGCCGTTGCTGATGCGCTGGCGCTCGCTCAGTCGCAGGGCGTCTCTGGGGCTGAAGTCGCGATTAGCAGGCAACAGGGGCTGTCTGTGTCGATGCGAAAAAGTGAAGTCGATACACTAGAGTTCAATCAGGATGGTGCGTTAGGGATCAGCGTATATGTGGGGCAGCGAAAAGGCTCTGCATCGACCTCGGATCTGAGTCAGAAAGCGCTTGCTCAAGCGGTCAGTGCGGCGGTAGATATCGCTAAACACACATCGGAAGACCCATGCAATGGTCCCGCAGACCCGTTATGGCTTGCGACCGATGTACCCGACTTGGACTTATATCATCCTCAGCCGCTGGATGTGGAGCAGGCGATAGATATCGCAACAGAAGCCGAGTCAGTTGCGCTCGCTTATGATCCGCGTATCACCAATAGTGATGGTGCGACTTTTGGCAGCCACAACGGTATTCGGGTATATGGCAATAGCCATGGGTTTCTGCATGGATACAAGAGTTCTCGCCACAGCCTCAGCTGCGTAGTGATTGGCAGTGAAGGCGAGCAGATGCAGCGTGATTACGGTTATTCAGTGGCTCGTGATCCAGCTGATGTCTGGTCTGCTCAACGAGTGGGTGAAGAGGCTGCCAGGAAAACGGTGGAGCGTTTGGGTGCACGTAAGCTCGATACCTGTTCGGTACCCATATTGATGTCGCCTGAGATGGCCAGTGGATTAGTTGGTCATCTGGTGGCTGCTATTTCTGGTAGCAACCTTTACCGTAAATCCAGTTTCTTGCTGGATCAGTTAGGGGAGCAGATTTTTCCTGAGCTTTTCACTATCGAAGAGCGTCCCCATATGCCAAAGGCTCTGGGCAGTAGTCCTTTTGACTCTGAAGGTGTCGCGACGATTGATAGAGACATTATCAAAGACGGTGTACTCTCCTCTTATCTGCTTACAAGCTATGCCGCACGTAAGTTAGGTATGGCGTCAACTGGTCATGCGGGCGGTATCCACAACTGGCAGGTTACCAGTAATGCCGGCAACCAGGCTGCATTGTTGAAACAGATGGACCGAGGCCTGTTGGTGACAGAAGTGATGGGACAGGGTGTGAATATTGTGACTGGAGACTACTCCCGTGGCGCAGCTGGATTCTGGGTCGAGAATGGCGAGATCCAGTTCCCGGTTGAAGAGATCACGATTGCAGGCAATCTCAAGGATATGTTCAAGCAGGTGGTTGCTGTCGGCAATGATATTGACTATCGCGGCTCGATTCACGCCGGTTCGATGCTGTTGGAAAATATGAAAGTAGCTGGCAACTAAGCAACAGCTATTGTTCCAATGATTAGAAGGCTGCGTCAGATTAATAGAGTCTGGTGCAGCCTTTTTATTTGGTATTTTTTAATTTAGTCGCGTGGAGCCAGCTACAACAGCAGCCAGGTAGCGACCCCAAGGAAGGCGAATAAGCCAACCACGTCGGTAATGGTGGTGAGAACCACCCCACCAGCAAGTGCGGGATCGATATTGAGTCGCTTCATTAATAGTGGGATAAGTACGCCACTGGCACCTGCGCAAACCATATTAACCAACATGGCAAAGGCGATAACCGCTCCCACACGGATATCCTGTTTCCAAACTGCGACCACTGCGGCGATTAACAGGGCCCAGATAAGGCCATTCAGCAGACCGATTAGGGCCTCCTTACCCAAAAGCCACCGAGAGTTGCTTTCGCCGATATGACCCAGTGCCATGCCACGGATCACCAGGGTCAGGGTCTGACTGCCGGCAATGCCGCCCATGCTGGGTACGATAGTCATCAATACTGCGAGAGTGGCCATCTGTGCCAGCGTATCTTCAAACAGGTTGCTGACAAAGGCTGCCATCAATGCGGTTAGCAGGTTGATACCCAGCCATACTGTGCGGCGCTTAGTACTCTTCAATACCGGTGCAAAGGTATCCTCTTCATCATCCAGACCCGCCATGCTCATCATTGAGTGTTCAGCGTCTTCACGAATGATATCGACCACGTCATCAATAGTGATACGACCAAGCAGTATGCCACTGTCGTCGACTACGGGAGCTGACACCCAGTTGTAACGCTCAAACATCTGAGCGACCTCGGTTTCATCCATTTCAACCGGGATCTTTTCAGCGTCTTTGTCCATCACCTCTTCGATCGTGGCACTGGGGTTTGCGGTGACCAGGGTCGCCAGCGCTACCTGGCCAATGAGCTCGTCGCGCTTGTTGACGACGTAGAGGTGATCCGTGGCTTCGGGCAGCTCACCTTTTAGCCTTAGATAGCGGAGGATGACATCGACGGTGACATCAGGGCGCAGTGACACCGTATCGGTGTTCATAATGGCGCCAGCGGTTTCCTCGGGGAACGAGAGTGCGGCCTCGACACGATGCCTGTCCTGCGCATCCATTTGCGCCAGGATCTCCTGATAGACACTGTCGGGCAGACCTCGGAGCAGGTTTGCCAAGTCATCGGTATCCATCCCTTCGGTTGCCGCAGCAACCAGTTCAGGATCCATCAGGCGGATAATACTGTCTTTTACATCTTCGGAGAGTTCTTCGAGGATTTCACCGTGTTGATCAGGATCTACTAACTGCCAGAGTACGGTACGCCCTTTGGTTGGCGTTGACTCAAACAAGAGGGCGACATCAGAGGGCTCCATCGACTGGAGAATGCGGCGAACATGAATGAACATGCCGCTATCTAGCGCATCTCTGACTTGTTTTAACTTTTGCTGGGGAAGGTCCTGCTCGTAAATCTCAGACATCGATATTCACCTCCCCAAGTGTTTATTTAGAACAGATAGGAGAATTGTATCGTAACAACCAGAAAAATAGAGAGAATTTTTGTTTAAATGTGGTTATTCGTTTTCGTCGAAGCGATCATTGATTAACGCTTCAACGGCATTCATTGCTTCTTGCGCTTCATCGCCTTCACTGACCACGGATATCTCCTGACCCATGCAGGTTTCCAGCATCAGAAGTCCCATCACACTGGCTGCTGATGCGGATTTTCCCTGATGCTCGATTAGCACTTCAGCGTCAAATCGATTTACCAATGTCACCAGCTTGGTTGCAGCACGAGCGTGCAGGCCAAGTTTGTTCTTAATCAGGAGTTTTTTTTCTACACGTTGGCTCATGGACTAGTGATCTAATTCTCTGTGGCGGATCTGGATATCTTCGCGCAGCTCTTTGAATTGTGCGGCCAGTGATTCGGCGATAAACACTGAGCGATGTTGGCCTCCGGTACAACCGATAGCCACGGTCACATAGCTGCGATTATTAAGTTCAAGATGTGGCAGCCAGGTGTTTAGCAGATTATTTATCTGCCAGATAAACTTTGATACCAGCGGCTGTTGGCCAAAAAACTGCTGTACTGGCAAATCCCTGCCTGTCAGCGGCCTTAGTTCTGGCTCCCAGTGGGGATTTGGTAGGAATCTGGCATCGAATACATAGTCTGCATCCTGAGGGATGCCGTACTTAAACCCGAACGACTCAAACACTAAAACCAAACTCCGTTCGGCGTTACCTAATATCCGCTCTCGGACCAGCTCACTCAATTGGTGAATAGATAAGGACGAGCTGTCTATCTGCAGGTCTGCTCGCGATATTAAAGGTTCCAGCAGACGCTCTTCAGCTGCAATTGCCTGCTCAAGAGAGCCTCCGTTTTTAGACAGAGGGTGCAATCTGCGGGTCTCGCTGAATCGTTTTATCAGCGCGCTTTGGTCTGCATCCAGAAACAGTAAAGTGCAACGATACTGTTGGCACAGCATGTCTAAAATGGTTTCTAACGTATGCGGCTCTTCAGGCAGGTTTCGAACGTCGATGCTGACCGCTATCTCGCCATAGCGCTCACTGACCTGAGTGACCAATGTCGGTAGCATTTCTACAGGAAGGTTATCGACACAGTAATAACCAAGATCTTCCAGAACACGTAAAGCGACACTTTTGCCAGAGCCTGATCGGCCGCTGACAATAGTAAGTTTAATGGGTGACGCTACGTCCGTGTCGCTCATGGGTGAGTGATGATCTCGTAGAGTTCCTGATCGTTATCTGCACATCTTAACTTCTTCAGAATTTGCTTGTCTGAGAGTTTTGCTGCAATTGCTGACAGGGTTTTCAGGTGTTCCTGGCAGCTCTGTTCTGGGACCAGTAGCGCGAATATGAGGTCTACTGGTTGATTGTCGATGGCATCAAAGGCAATAGGCTCATCGCACTGCAACAAGACTGCAACAGCTTTACTGGCATTTGAGATCCGCCCATGAGGAATAGCAATACCATTTCCAATACCTGTACTGCCCTTTTTCTCTCTATCCAGAATGCTTTCAAAGATCATTTTGCAGCCGTGATCCGGCAGGTGCTTGGCAGCCAGTTCGCTGGCCATCTCAAGCACTCGTTTTTTGCTTGAACCGTGGACTGCACTTCGAGTGCAGTCCAGGCTGAGAATGGATGATATATCCATAGTGTAATTAGTGCGCGTTTAGCTTTTCTTTATGTTTAATTAC
Organism: Corallincola platygyrae; assembly: GCF_039544265.1. Taxonomy (NCBI): domain Bacteria; kingdom Pseudomonadati; phylum Pseudomonadota; class Gammaproteobacteria; order Alteromonadales; family Psychromonadaceae; genus Corallincola; species Corallincola platygyrae. The sequence continues at coordinate 8,145 of NZ_BAABLI010000029.1, forward strand.
TTGTCGATCGAGTTTATCGACCAACGCGTCGATTGCGGCATACATATCTGAATGCTCTGCGTTAGCAAATATCTCACCACCATTTAGGTGCAGTTTTGCTTCTGCTTTTTGCGTTAACTTCTCAACGTTGAGGATAACGTAAACGTTATTGATGTGGTCGAAATGGCGCTCTAGCTTAGTGAACTTTTCATTCACATAGTTTCGGAGTGAATCAGTAACTTCGACATGATGGCCGGTAAGATTGATTTGCATAGACCTCATCCTTTTATTGGTGAGCTTTTTACAGCAAGCTCTTTCGCTGATTTGACGGTGGGATAGACAAGGACTCCCGATACTTGGCGATCGTTCGTCTTGCTACCTGAATTCCCTGGTCTGCCAGTAGGTCAGCAATTTTGCTATCTGACAAAGGCTTGCTGGGGATTTCAGCCGCCACTAGTTTCTTGATCAGTGCTCGAATAGCTGTTGAGGAGCATTCTCCACCCCCTTCAGTACTGACGTGGCTGGAGAAGAAATATTTAAGCTCGAAGATACCTCTGGGGGTATGCATATACTTTTGTGTGGTCACACGGGATATGGTTGATTCATGCATATCAACCGCTTGAGCGATATCGTTAAGCACCATTGGCTTCATCGCTTCATCGCCGTATTCAAAGAAATCCCGTTGAAACTGAACAATGCAGTTTGCCACTTTCATCAGCGTATCATTGCGGCTTTCCAGGCTCTTGATGAACCATTTTGCTTCCTGCAGATGAGAGCGAATGTACTGGCTGTCTGCTGAATTCTTCACCGTGCGGCTCATGGCAGCATATTGCTGATTTACTTTGAGTTTAGGTACGGCATCAGGGTTGAGCTCTACAACCCAGCGACCGCTTTTTTTGGTCACCGATACGTCTGGAATCACGTATTGTTCTTCGCCACTGATCACCGCACTGCCTGGGCGAGGATTAAGTGACTGGATCAAGCGGAGAACTTCGCGTAACTGGTCTTCCTTGAGCTTGCTTTTACGCATCAACTGGCGATAGTCACGGCTGGCGAGTAGCTCGATATGATTGCCCAGAACCTGCTTACATTCTTTCAACCAAGGTGTATCTTCTGCAAATTGGTTGACCTGCACCAGCAGGCACTCTTGCAGTGAGCGAGCGCCAACGCCGATCGGGTCAAACAACTGAATACGTTTGATTACAGCTTCAACTTCATCCAGCTCAACCGCTTCTTCATCTTGTCCGAGCGCGGTAAGAATGTCTTCTGCTGACACAGTCAGATAGCCGGATTCGTCGATGGCATCAATGATGGCGGTGGCGATTGCACGGTCTACGTCACTGAATGGAGTCAGTTGCATCTGCCACTCGAGGTGGCTTTGCAGTGAATCTGTTGTCTCGCCCTGATAGCTGAACTCACTATCGTCGCCGTAGGAGGCTCCGGAAACTGGCGCTGCAGAGAGGTGATCATCCCAGGTGCTGTCTACTGGAAGTTCGTCAGATATCTGCTCTTTGTTGAGTGCTTCCGACGTTTCAACCGCAGCAGCATCATGTTCGTCTTGGAAACCATCGTTGCTGTCAGCTGATGCCGTTTCAGCTTTTTGAGGAAGATCTTGAGCCTCGCCGTTGACAGGCTGCTCAGCTACGTCGCTTTGTTCTGTCTGTTCCAGAAGCGGATTATTGTCGAGCGCATCCTGAACTTCCTGCTGGAGGTCCAGAGTCGATAATTGCAACAGCCGAATTGCCTGTTGCAATTGCGGCGTCATGGTAAGTTGCTGGCCTAAACGTAACTGTAATGACGGTTTCATTTACTTCCGTGACAATAAAAAAACGCACTTGCTTACAACGGACGTGGAGTTCGAGTGAGAGACTAAAAAATGCGTCACCCGTTAATTAAACTATAGCTGGAATTGCTCGCCGAGATACACGTCACGTACCTTTTGATCCGATAATACATCTTCCGGCTTGCCTTTGGCTATCAACTCTCCGTGGCTAACGATGTAAGCGTACTCACATACATCCAGAGTCTCTCTCACATTGTGATCAGTAATCAAGACACCAAGACCTCGATCGCGTAAGTGTTCAATGATTTTCTTGATATCGGTTACAGATATTGGATCTACTCCTGCAAAAGGTTCATCCAATAAAACGAACTGAGGCTCTGCAGCCAGTGCTCTTGCTATCTCAACTCGTCGACGCTCACCGCCCGACAGAGACATTCCTAAGCTGTCACGAATGTGAGTAATGCTGAACTCTTCAAGCAGCTGCTCCAGTATTTCCAGTCGTTGGACCCGGCTCAGTTCAGCGCGGGTTTGCAACACGGCCATAATGTTGTCGGATACAGACAGCTTGCGAAAGATGGAGGATTCCTGTGGTAGGTAACCAATCCCCTTGCGTGCGCGAACGTGCATGGGGGATAGAGTGACATCTTCATCATTGATTGTGATGCGCCCTTTATCATTTGGTACCAGGCCAACCACCATATAAAAGGTGGTTGTTTTGCCCGCCCCGTTGGGGCCCAACAAGCCGACAATTTGGCCCTTGTTTAACGCCAAAGAGACATCTTTCACCACTTGGCGCCCTTTATAGCTTTTTGCCAGATGGTTGGCGGTGAGGGTTGCCATGACTATTCGGTATCCTCTTCTTCATCTTTCTGACCCAACTGCTGTTGCAGCTGTTCGGGTAAAAAGATGGTTGTGACGCGGTCACCTTCCTGTTTGCCGCTTTCAGCCACCAGTTTTTGCTTGGCGATGTCGTAACGTATCAGCTCTCCTTGCACCACACTGTCCTGTTGAGTCAGGGTCGCGCCACCGGTAAGAATTAACGTCTTGTCCGCCAAGCGGTAGCGTATCTCTTTTGCTTCTGCTGTCATGGTGCGACCATTTTCCAGCAGTTGACTGAATTTTGCGGGTTCGCCTGCGGCGATCAAAACTTCTTTTCCCGCACCTGCAGACTGTTCAACCTGAAGGGTGTCAGCAAAAATCTTCAATGTGCCTTGAGTAACGCTGACATCTTCAAAGAACGAGATGATACCTTTTTGTATATCAATGCTTTGGCGCTTGGCATCCACACGGACTTCTTGCTGAAAGTCAGCTTCAACAGCCTGGATATGAGGGGTTACCGCGATCAGCAGTCCAGCCAGGCCGAGATAAAATCTATTTTTCAGGTTCATAGGTCGCTTTTACATCACTGAGCAGTTCAATCTGCTCTTTTTCTACATTGCCTCGCAATCCAACTCCCTGGAGTTGGTAGCTCGGCCCTTTGACCGTAACAGGTTGATCGCTGCTGACTTCATTTGATGCCAGATCCATTTCTACATACTCGGTCAGCAGAGTATTGGTTTGATTCTGTTCTGTTTGGGTTTCAATAACAACCTGCTGCTCAAGAATCAACTGGTTCTCTCTCAGTCGTCCCTGTTCTGCATTGAGCGTCCAGCCCGCTTGTTTACCATTAGGGTAGACGACCACTTTAGGTGACTTGAAACTGGTGAATTCATTGTTGCTGAAGTGCGCCATATCGGACGCCCAGATCTGATGAGCGAGCAAGCCATTTTCATCATAACTGCGACTGCGGAGCGTTTTGGCCGTGAAGTCAGGGCGCTGTTCTCCCTCGGCACCAGCAACTTCAATTTGTTGCTGACGAACGCTGTCCTGATAGTAGTAAAGCGCGATTGCAGCAGCGAAAAGAATAACGCTGAATATCAGCACGCGATTCATATACTCAGCCCCTGGCTGCTTTCAAGTTTACCTTGTGACTGCAGAAGTAAATCGCATACCTCTCTGACCGCACCATGGCCACCCTCAATGTTGGTGCGATAATGGCTGAACTTATGAAGCATTGGGTGGGCGTCTTGGACGCTGACAGCAAGTCCACACCGTTTCATAACGGGAGCGTCTACCATATCGTCACCTATGTAACCGCACTGTTCCGGCACCAGGCTTGTTTTCAGAAGCAGGGATTCGAATGCGGAGAGCTTGTCATCCTGCCCTTGAAAAATGTGTTCAACGCCAAGAGCCGTCATCCGTTGTTGGACTATGTTCGACTTTCTTCCGGTAATAACGGCGACAGAAACTCCTGCATATTGCAGCGCTTTGACACCATACCCATCGCGAGTATGGAATGCCTTTAACTCTTCCCCTTGATTGCCCAGATAGATGCGTCCATCGGAAAACACGCCATCAACATCGCAGATCAACAGGCGAACCTGTTTTGCTCGGTCAATGATGTCTGTGCTCACTTCGCCATATAGGGTGCTAATCAAATCTGCCATCTCGTCATCTGTTACGGCTTCGCAACGATACCGCTATCTTAGCCTAAGTTGTTGAATAAAAGGATCTGGTAACCAATAAATGCGGCCGCTAATACGCCACCTTCCCAGCGTGCCAGTATTCGCTTGCCTCTGAGCCCATAACAAAATAGGAACAGCAGCAGGGTCAAACCAAGCATCACAGGAATGTCTCGATGCAAGGCAAAGGCGTCAACAGCACCCGGCGAGATCAGCGCTGGCATAGCCAAAACTGCCAGTAAGTTAAATATATTCGAACCTATGACATTGCCTAGCGCCAGGTCACCTTCATTTCTTAAGGCGCCTGCGACGCTGGCAGCAAGCTCTGGCAAACTGGTGCCAATGGCGATAATGGTTAAACCAATAACTAAATCACTGACACCAAAATGGTGCGCCAGTTCCACAGCATTTTGTACCAGCAGTTCACTGCTTACCAGCAAAAGTGCCAGACCTGCAATCAGCCAAATTACTGCTTTGGGTGTTGGTAGATCATCGGGTATCTCTGCTTCGCTCTCCTCTATCAGAGGGTCGCCCTGGCCTGACTGTGCCATAGAGATCTTGAGCATATAACCGGTAAAACCGAGTATCCCTGCGACTAAAATAATGCCATCTACACGAGATAGATTCAGGTCAAGAAACATTGCACTGGCAGCCAGCGTAATGATGATTAGAAGCGGAAACTCTCTTTTAAGCGTACCTGAAGATACGCTTAGAGGACGAACTAAGGCGGTGATGCCTAGCACCATGGCAATATTGGTAATGTTTGAGCCCAACGCATTACCTACGGCAGTATCTGGATTGCCATTGAGAGACGCTGAAGCTGCAACAAGCATCTCTGGTGCGGACGACCCAAAGGCTACGATGGTCAGGCCAATGATTAGCGGAGATATCCCGAGATTACGGGCTAACCCTGCGGCGCCGTAGACAAACTTGTCTGCGCTCCAGACTAAAATTGCCAGTGAAACAATAATTATAAGCGCGGGAATCAACATAACATATCGCCGTAGTAGCTATCTCAAAGCAAGAAAGGAGCCATTTTGTGGCGAGAGAGTGACACTTTTTTACCTTAATGTCGATTACAGCAATAATCAGAAACAGTTTTTTGACTAGCTTTTAATTTTGCCGTCCGCATTAAAAAGGATACAATCGACGGCCCGCCATCAGGGATACTCGTAGTCCGCTGACAGGAGCTCGTCGGTTAAGGTTATGGAACATGCCAAAAGATAACGTCGTCGACATTCGCAATCTCACGTTTCGCCGTGGTCAACGATACATTTATAAGGACCTGAACCTCACTATTCCGAGAGGAAAGGTGGTGGCCATTATGGGGCCCAGCGGTATCGGTAAAACGACCTTGCTGCGACTCATCGGTGGGCAATTAAAGCCTGAGCAGGGCGAGGTTCTGTTTGATGGGGAAGATATTCCATCAATGAATCGTCATCGGCTTTATGAAGCCCGTAAGCGCATGAGCATGTTGTTCCAGAGCGGCGCTTTGTTCACTGAGCTGGATGTTTTTGACAATGTCGCTTTTCCAATTCGCGAACATACTGCCCTGCCTGAGGAATTGATTCGTTCCATTGTGTTAATGAAATTAGAGGCTGTTGGATTGCGAGGTGCCAGAGACTTGGCTCCGAGTGAATTATCAGGCGGCATGGCAAGGCGCGCTGCGTTAGCGAGAGCGATTGCACTGGACCCGGATTTGATGATGTACGATGAGCCGTTCGCTGGTCAGGACCCAATCTCGCTTGGGATCCTGGTTAAATTGATCAAGCAGTTGAACGATGCATTGAATATGACCTCTATAGTCGTGACTCACGATGTGCCGGAAGTTATGAGTATCGCTGATTATGTTTACATCATTGCTGACAAGAAAGTGATTGGAGAGGGAACCCCAGAGATTGTCGCTCAATCGGATTCCCCTCTGGTACAACAGTTTTTGAAAGGAAACCATGACGGACCGGTTCCTTTCCATTACCCAGCGGCAAGTTTTGCCGAAGATCTAAAAGGAGTCGATCCTCAGTGATTGAAAAGATCCGCCAGATAGGCGTCAGCGCATTGGATAGCCTGGCTGGAGCGGGAAGGGCAACTATGATCCTCGGCTCCGTGATTATAGGCCGATTCTCTATTCGTCGAGGCATACCGCTACTGATCAAGCAGATCTATGTGTCGGGTGTATTGTCGATGCTGATCGTGTTGGTATCAGGTTTGTTCATCGGCATGGTTTTGGGGCTACAGGCCTATAATGTGCTGGTGGACTACAGTGCTGAAGAGAGTATCGGCCCAATGGTGGCTCTGGCTTTGCTTAGAGAACTTGGTCCTGTTGTTACCGCGCTATTGTTTGCTGGACGTGCGGGTTCGGCGATGACTGCTGAAATCGGTTTGATGAAAGCCACTGAGCAGCTTACCAGCCTCGAGATGATGGCTGTTGACCCGTTGAAACGTATCGTTGCACCTCGGTTCTGGGCCGGCGTGATAAGTATGCCGTTGTTGGCGACAATGTTCAGCAGTGTTGGCATTTTTGGTGGTTACCTGGTCGGAGTGGAGTGGCTGGGTGTTGATAGTGGTGCTTTTTGGTCGGTGATGAATTCAGCGGTCGAATGGCGAGAAGATATTGGCAACGGGATGATTAAAAGTGTGGTTTTCGCTGTTGTCGTGACGTGGATATCGGTATTCAAGGGATATGACGCGGTACCAACGTCTGAGGGGATCAGTCGGGCAACGACTGAAACCGTAGTTCATTCTTCTTTAGCGGTTTTGGGACTGGATTTTGTTCTCACCGCATTAATGTTTGGGTAAATGGATGCAGAAACGTAAACGCTTTGACCAGCGCAAAATAGAAATCTTGGTGGGCTTCTTTGTATTGGCTAGCTTCTTAGCCTTGCTAATGCTATCTCTCAAAGTGGCAACCTCTGAGCTGGGTACCAGTACCAGCTCGTACACACTGTTTGCGAAGTTTGACAATATTGGCGGCTTAAAAGTGCGTGCACCGATCAAGGTCGGTGGTGTCGTTATCGGTCGTGTCGCCAGTATTGAGTTGGATCCCAATGACTGGGTTCCTGTGGTTGAAATGCGTTTGGACGCAGATTACAACCGTTTTACTGATTCAACTTCGGCTTCGATTCTCACCTCTGGACTGTTGGGTGAACAATACATTGGTTTGCAACCTGGCTTTGAAGATGAGGAAAGTGAATTTCTCGCCGATGGTGATCGTATTCCTGATACCAAGTCCGCTCTTGTGCTTGAAGACTTGATAGGTCAGTTCCTTTATAGCCAGAAAGATTAATGACTGGAGACCGCATGACTTTGTTGCTTCGCCGTTTATCTCTGTTGGTAGCCTGCTACCTGTTGGCATTTGCCGCAGTCGCGGCAGAGCCTATTAAACAAGAAGACCCATTTGCATTAGCACAGGAAGTGGCAAAGCGAACCTTTGGACGCATCAATAATGAGCAACCAAAAATTCAGGCGGATCCTGAGCATCTGAAAACCATTGTTGTTGAAGAGTTGATTCCTTACGCGGATTATCGTTTTGCTGCTTACAAAGTGATCGGTCAGAGCTCACTGAAAAAATCGACTAAAGAGCAGAGAAAACGTTTCGTCGAGGCATTTAAGGGCAACCTTATTGTTACCTACGCTCAGCTGTTTACTGAATACAATGGCCAGACAGTGGCATTTTTACCCGGAAAACTGAGTGATGAGAATTATGCGACAGTAAAGACCGTCATTCAGCAGCCTGGCAGACCGGATATCAGCGTCGACTTTAAGATGCGCAGGAACAAGAAGACAGGGTTATGGCGAGCTTATGACATGGTAGCAGAGAACCTTAGCATGCTTAGCCAGAAAGAGGCTGAACTTCGTGGTTTGATACGGCAGAAAGGGCTGGACGAAGTCAGCGCCATGCTTGAGCAGAAAAATCAGGCTAAGATAGTTTTCGAAGAGCCTGAGAAAGAGGAAGCGCCATGAGTGCAACATTCGACAAGCTTGGCCCCAACAAATTTCAGATAACAGGGGTACTGGACAGAAACTCTGTACCCACTCTTTGGGCGAAACGTGAGGGACTTTGCTGCGGTGATGGCGTAACTGAGGTAAATTTATCGAAGTTAGACCACTGTGATAGTGCTGGTATGGCGTTTTTGCTCGAACTCTATGTCTGCCATAGCCGTCACGGGCGCGAGCTTCACTTTGTAAACGCGCCAGAACAGTTAATGCGGCTGGTAGAAGTTTCCGACCTGAATAATATCCTTCCTATTGAAGCAGCTCAGGCTGCTTAAATACCCAAGAGGTTGTAATGGACAACGAAAAAATTCAGTCGCTGCTGACTGAAGCGCTGTCTCTTGACGAAGTGTACGTGAAGAGTGATGGCAGCCATTATGAAATTATTGCTGTAGGCGAGTGTTTTGAGGGCATGCGCTCTGTTAAACGCCAGCAAACGGTTTATGGCCCGCTGATGGACACTATTGCGGCGGGTGATATGCACGCTGTCTCTATCAAAGCGTTTACACCGAGTGAGTGGCAACGCGATCGCAAGTTAATGATGCCCTCCTGATAAGTTTTTGTAATGGATAGATTAATTGTAAAGAAAAGTGGCCCACTTAAGGGCGATGTCACTATTTCTGGTGCCAAAAATGCGGCTTTGCCGATCTTGTTTGCGACCCTGCTGTGCCCTGAACCTCTTTCTATAAGCAACGTACCTAGACTGCGAGACATCAATACCACTTTGGCGCTGCTGAAGCGAATGGGTGTTAACGCTGATTGGAGTGATGACAATCAGGTCGCCATCAATGCTTCAAACCTAACTAGCTATGAAGCTCCTTATGATCTGGTGAAAACCATGCGAGCGTCGATTTTAGCGCTCGGTCCATTGGTGGCTAGAACAGGTAAGGCACGCGTATCCCTGCCTGGCGGATGTGCGATTGGAGCAAGACCAGTCAACCTTCATATTCATGGTTTGGAGATGATGGGCGCTGAAATTGAGGTTGAAGGTGGCTATATCAATGCGACCGCGCCTAAAGGTGGGTTGCGTGGTGCGACTATCTTTCTCGACACGGTAAGTGTTACCGGCACTGAAAACTTGATGGCTGCCGCTGTATTGGCTAATGGCACAACCGTTATCGAGAATGCAGCGAAAGAGCCAGAAGTGGTTGATCTGGCGGATTTCCTGAATTCACTTGGCGCCAAAATTCGTGGCGCGGGTACCGATAAAATCGAGATTGAAGGGGTAGAACGCCTTACCAGTGGTGAATATGCGGTTTTGCCGGATCGCATTGAGACGGGCACCTTCTTGGTGGCTGCTGCGGTGACTGGCGGTGATGTCACTTGCCGTAAAACCAGCGCAAAATTATTGGAACCCGTACTGGCTAAGCTAGAAGAATCGGGCGCACATGTCACATCCGGAGAGGACTGGATCCGCCTGGACATGCGCGGCCGCAAGCTCAAAGCGGTAAGTATTAGAACGGCTCCTCATCCAGGCTTCCCAACAGATATGCAAGCGCAGTTTACCGTGCTGAATATCTTGGCCGAAGGCAGCGGCAAAGTGACCGAAACCATCTTTGAAAACCGCTTTATGCATGTTCCTGAGTTGGGACGTATGGGCGCGGATATCGAGCTGGAAGGTAACACTGCTATTTGCCACCACACCGATAAACTGACCGGAGCTCAAGTGATGGCAACGGATTTGCGTGCTTCAGCTTGTTTGGTGATAGCAGGCTTGATGGCTGATGGTGAAACCGTGGTTGACCGTATTTACCATCTGGATCGTGGTTATGAAACCATCGAAAAGAAATTTGATGGGTTAGGTGCCACCATTGTTCGAGCCAGTGCATAACTCAGTTCTGAACATAAAAAAACGCCGCCTTCGCGGCGTTTTTTTATGCTTAGTCTTGGATTCCGCTGGCCGGAAACGGCTAAGTTCCAGGTAGGGCTGGAGGCTCTTGCACGGTAACGGGAAGCTCCAGTAGTTCACCGCGACGCATAACGGTGATTTTCACTGATGTGCCGGGGCGAGTTTCGGCGATTCTGTCCATCGCGTCATGAACACCTTCAACGGCTTTGTTGTTCATTTTGATCATCACATCATTTGGCAACAGGCCGCCTTTTGCCGCTGGGCCATTGGGCTCCATGTTGTCGATAACGACGCCGGTTAAACTGCCCAGCTTCAGTTGCTTGGCTAGAACAGGATTAATCTGCTGCCCGGTAATACCCAGATAACCACGAATAACGCGACCATCGGCTATCAGTTTGGTCATAATTTTGTGGGCAAGCTGATAGGGGATGGCAAAGCTTATCCCCTGGCTTTCCACGTTAGGGCTGGTGTAGAAAGCTGCGGTATTAATGCCTACCAGTTGGCCAAGGCTATTAACTAATGCTCCCCCGGAGTTTCCGCGATTGATAGCGGCGTCTGTCTGCAAGAAATCCTGATAACTGGTAGACGCCATACCACTGCGGCCTGTCGCACTGACAATGCCCTGAGTGATGGTTTGTCCCAGGTTGTAGGGGTTGCCAATGGCAAGCACCACATCACCCACCATAGGCACTGCTTCTTGGTTTTGTGGAATCACCGGGAGGTGGTCAGACTCAATATATAACACCGCCAGATCGGTATAGATGTCGCTGCCGATAAGTTCTGCGGTAAAAATACGACCATCTTGAAGCGCGACGATAATTTGGTCGGCATCTGCAATTACGTGGTAGTTAGTCAGGATGTAGCCTTTTTTGCTCATTAACACACCTGAGCCGAGTCCCTGAGGACGTAATTTGGCAGGTTGTGAGTCGGTTAAAGAGCGCAGGCTTCGGGTATATACATTAACAACTGCAGGTGCAGCACGCCTTACGGCATCACTGAAGGTCAGCGGTGCGGGCTCATTACTGGTTAGAATGCCACCATTGCCGCCTTGCTGCCGCAAATTTGGAGAAATCAAAAGTAGTACGCCGGCAATGGCCAAGCCAAGCAAGATACTTTTGACAATATAAACGGTAATGGAGGTCAAACGAGCGGTCATTTACTGCAATATCCCTTTGATTACCTTGCCAGCATAGCACTGGAATAGATTAAAAGGGAGTAGGCCGCGCCATCAAGGCGCGGCTGGTTTTAGGTTTCTTTGCTATCTCACAACCAGGTAGAGTCGTTGATTGCCTCTTTGCACATTCAGCGCCATCACTGACGGCTGTTCATCAATTAATGCTCTCAGCGCTTTTAGGTCTTTGGTTGCTTGTTTGTTCAAGCCGATGATGACATCACCCTGTTTCAAGCCTATCCGTGCTGCAGGTGAGCGGGCTGCAACCTGTTCAACTACGACACCGGTGATATCTTCTTCATCAGTACTGTTGCGGAGCACGGCGCCTTCAAATACAGGGTGTAGAACCTGCGCTTGTACTCGAGTTTCTTCGGCTTGTTTCAGCGTCACCATAAAGTCAACTTGGTCGCCATCACGGATAACACCTAACTTAACCTGACTACCTGCGCCTCGTGTAGCAATCTTTGCTCTGAGCTCGCCGAAGCTCTTAATCATCTGGCCATCCACACTGACGATAATGTCACCGGCTTTCAGGCCTGCTTCTTCTGCAGCTGAACCTTCAAATACTTGATTTACAAAAGCACCGTGTTTGGTTTCATAGCCAAAGGCTTCAGCTAGGTCTGGGGTTAACTCGCCACCGGATACCCCCAGCACACCGCGACGGACTTCACCATACTCAATAAACTGGTTTACTAGGTCGTTTACCATGTCTATCGGGATAGCGAAGCCAATCCCCACATTGCCACCATTGGGCGCGACAATAGCGGTATTGATGCCTACCAGCTCACCATTCAGGTTCACCAGCGCACCACCAGAATTTCCTGAGTTGATGGCCGCGTCGGTTTGAATAAAGTTTTCGTACTGGCCAATGTTTAAGTTAGAGCGGCCCAGTGCACTGATGATGCCTGACGTTGCTGTTTGTCCTAAGCCAAACGGATTACCTACGGCGACGACAAAATCTCCCACTCTGAGTTTGCTGGCCTCTGCGCGAGGAAGCGCAATCAGGCCATCCTCTTCAACCTGGAGAAGTGCGATATCTGACTCCTGATCAGAGCCAATCACACGTGCTTCCAACTCTCGGCCATCTTGCAGTGTTACTTTGATTTTGTCCGCTTGGTCGATAACGTGGTGATTGGTCACGATGTAACCTTTATCAGCATCAATAATCACACCGGAACCCAGGCCTCGGAAAGGGCGCTCCTGGACCTGCTCTTGCGGCGCGCCGAAGAAATAGCGATAGATATCAGGAATGCGTTGTTTCGACACTTGGGTGCCAGACACCGAAATGTCGACTACGGCTGGTGTCACGCGCTCCAGCATGGGAGCCAAACTTGGCACGGGTTGCCCTTCAACGGAGCGCGGTAAAGAAGCGGCTGCTTCGGTAGGGGTCACAATAAGACTGGCGCAAAGGGCCAAAGAGGCAAGTGACAACAAATGTTTCATACGGCTTTCATTCTCCCTAACGGTTTGAGACGTAATACATCAGAAACAGACAGAGAGATGTGGGGAGGGTTCCCCACAAATTGTTAATCAGCTGTTTCTTTCTGTTTCTCTTTGTTAGCGCCACTGATCAGACCTGAAGGTGCACCTGAATAATCTCGAGGTTGCTGCTTCTCATCATCGCCCTCTGCAGGTAGTGCTTTTGCTGGCGCAGTTAATGCCTCCAGTTCTGGAAGTTCAGCTCGGCTCTTTTCGTCGAGCAGGGCGTGTGCGCTGTCGTTTAGCTGTCCGCAAAGTTTGCGATAGTTTTCGTTGGCCTGCTCCAGCAGCTCTGCAGTGGCAGCAAAGTGATCAGAGACCTCTTGCTTATACTGCTCTAACTCAAATTGGGTCGCCTCCAGTGCTTTTTCAACCGATGCTTTACCTGCACCGTCGCCGTTTGAGCGAGAAAAGAACCAACCAGCGACAAAACCCGCGGCGATACACAAAATTGCTACTAACCAAATCATTAGGCGAGGCCTCCATCAAATACTCGGCACAGGGCCGTCAACGACAATATACCTTGGTGAAATACGCCGTGGTACCATGCCAAGTGTAAACAATTATTCATCGAAGGTAAGTGGTAGATGTCTGATTCCCCGCGTGGGCGCTATATAAAGGATTTGGATTCGGCAGGATTTATGGCCGACGCAGCTCAAGCCCATGCCGTGGATCGCCTGGAGGATCTTTACCAACGAATGAACAATCGCCCAGAACCTGGCTGGTGGCAAAAATTGCGAGGGCAATCACAACCATCGGAACGAGGTCTGTATTTTTGGGGCGGGGTTGGTCGTGGAAAAACCTACTTGGTTGATACTTTCTTCGAATGTTTGCCCACGGACAAGAAACTCCGACTGCACTTTCACCGCTTTATGCATCGTGTGCATCAGATGATGCAGGCGTTGACAGATGTGTCTGATCCTTTGGAAACAGTATCTGCGCAACTTGCAGAAGAAGCTGAGATTATCTGTCTCGATGAGTTCTTTGTTTCTGATATTACCGACGCCATGATCCTGGGTCATCTGCTCAAAGGCCTTTTCAGTCGTGGCGTGACACTGGTTACTACATCCAATATTCCACCTGATGACCTTTATCGCAACGGGTTGCAACGCGCCCGTTTTCTTCCTGCGATTGCTCTCCTGAATCAACACTGCGAAGTGGTGAATGTTGACTCGGGCGTGGATTATCGTTTGCGTACGTTGGAGCGGGCAGAGATCTACCACTACCCGTTAGATGCTGAAGCAGAATCAAATCTTCTCACTTATTTTTCGCAGTTAGCGCCGGAGCACGGACAAACAGACGCCGAGATTGAAGTTAACAATCGACAGTTAAAGACTCGTCGATTATCCGACGGTGTGGTGATGTTTGATTTCAGCGAGCTATGCGAAACAGCGAGAAGCCAACTCGATTACATCGAACTGTCCAAAGAGTTTCATTCGGTGCTGGTACATGGCGTGAAACCCATGGGAAGCCACAATGACGACGTTGCGCGTAGGTTTATTGCCTTGGTCGACGAGTTCTATGAGCGCAATGTAAAACTGATTCTTGCGGCTGAAGTTGCCTTGGAGTCCCTCTATGGGGATGGGCGGTTGGCGTTCGAGTTTAAACGCTGTCAGAGCAGATTACTGGAAATGCAATCCCACCAGTATTTAGAGCTCGCTCATTTGCCCTGAAAAAATTCAAATCAAACCAAGAAAGTGGGTGATCTTTGTCCAAGGTTTGTCTATAATCCCGCGCTGCCCACGTTCCGACCTGTCAATACGACAGTGTAAATAGGCCAATACTTGTATTCGAAGGGATATAAGCCGGCTTCTTTAATGTCTCAAATTCAATTGAGGCGTGGTGTAAACGATTTTTTTAGGTTTGGATAAATGAAAACTTTTTCCGCAAAGCCAGAAACAGTGAAGCGCGACTGGTTCGTTGTAGACGCTGAAGGCAAAACCCTGGGTCGCTTGGCGACTGAAGTAGCTCGTCGTCTGCGCGGCAAGCATAAGCCAGAGTATACTCCTCACGTTGACACCGGTGATTACATCATCGTTGTAAACGCTGACAAAGTTCACGTTACTGGTAACAAAGCTCAGGGCAAGATCTACTACAGCCACACTGGCTTCCCTGGTGGATTGAAAGAGATGAGCTTCGAAAAGCTGATCGCTAAAGCACCAGAGCGTGTAATTGAAAGCGCAGTTAAAGGCATGTTGCCAAAAGGCCCTCTGGGTCGTGCAATGTACCGCAAGCTGAAAGTATACGCAGGCGCTGAGCACAATCATGCTGCTCAACAGCCTCAGGCTTTAGAAATATAATTGGGGGTTCAGACCATGGCAGATAATCAATACTACGGTACTGGCCGCCGCAAGAGCTCAACTGCACGCGTATTCGTTAAAGCTGGTAGCGGCAACATCACTGTTAACCGCCGTCCGCTGGATACTTATTTCAGCATCGAAACAGCTCGCATGGTTGTTCGTCAGCCGCTAGAGCTGGCTGAATTGCTGGAGAAGCTTGATGTGAACGTCACTGTTAAAGGTGGTGGTACCACTGGTCAAGCAGGCGCAATCCGTCACGGTATCACCCGTGCACTGATGGCGTACGACGAGTCACTGCGTGGCGACCTGCGTAAAGCTGGCTTTGTTACTCGTGACGCACGTCGCGTTGAACGTAAGAAAGTTGGTCTTCACAAAGCACGTAAGCGTCCTCAGTTCTCCAAACGTTAATTTGGATATACTGGCGATCGCCAGAAGCTTGCAAAAAAGCCCCGTTTTTCGGGGCTTTTTTTTCATAAGTAGGTTAGGGTTGTATGATGAGTCTCCTTGCCAGCGCAGGGGGTTTTTTTTACAATCTTGACTCTTTTTTGTAGCGAATCGTTTTCTTTCGGGTAAAAACCTGGCAAGAAACGGCTCGTCGCGCTCCAAAGCCGCAGGTAAAAGCGGATGGTATGTGGGAGAAAACTGGATGAGCAATGCGCCTGTCGATAACAGTCGTCGCCGCTTTCTAACTGCCGCGACAGCTGTCGTAGGTGGTGTGGGAGCAGTGGCCGCTGCTGTCCCTTTTATTAAGTCCTGGAATCCGAGCGAAAAGGCGAAAGCCGCCGGTGCCCCCGTTGAGGTGGACATCAGTAAGCTCGAGCCGGGGCAACTGCTTCGCGTTGAGTGGCGCGGTAAGCCTGTTTGGGTGGTTCGTCGCACAGATGCTGTGCTGGAAGAGATGAAAGCGAACCAAGACAAACTGAAAGATCCCGGTTCAAGTGAAGTGGACCAGCAGCCAGATTATGCCAAGAACGAATATCGTTCTTTGAAGCCTGAGCTTTTGGTCGCTGTCGGTCTGTGTACCCACCTGGGATGCTCTCCAACCTACCTGCCCGGTAACTTCAGTGAACAGGTAGAAGGCATGAACTATGGCTTCTTCTGTCCGTGCCACGGTTCCAAGTTTGATATGGCTGGTCGCGTATTTAAAGACGTACCGGCGCCATTGAACCTGGTTATCCCACCTTATCACTTCAAAGATGACACCACGATTTTGGTGGGTGTTGATGGAGGTACCGTATAATGTGGCGCAATCTACTTGAGTGGATCGAATACCGCATACCTATGCAGCGTGTATGGAACATGCACCTTGCTCAGTATCCGACTCCTGTAAATTTCAATTTCTGGTACTTCTTCGGTTCACTGGCAATGATAGTGCTGGTGAATCAGATTGTAACCGGTATTTGGTTGACCATGAACTATGTGCCTTCTGCTGAAGGGGCATTCGCGTCAATCGAATACATCATGCGTGATGTAGAATACGGCTGGCTGCTTCGATATATGCACTCAACCGGTGCCTCAGCCTTCTTCGTGGTTGTCTACCTGCACATGTTCCGTGGATTGATCTACGGCTCATATCAAAAGCCCCGAGAACTGCTGTGGCTGTTTGGTATGTTTATCTTCCTTGCGCTTATGGCGGAAGCCTTTATGGGCTACCTGCTGCCATGGGGGCAGATGTCTTACTGGGGCGCACAGGTAATTATCTCGCTGTTCGGTGCTATTCCTGTCATTGGCGATGACCTGACGTTGTGGATCCGTGGTGACTATGTGGTTTCGGGTGCGACGCTGAATCGCTTCTTCGCATTGCATGTGATTGCATTGCCATTGGTGCTTGTTGTCCTTGTCTTCCTGCACCTTGTTGCATTACATGAAGTAGGCTCTAACAACCCTGATGGCGTCGATATCAAACGTCCTAAGGGCTCTGTGGCTGATGAAGACAAGCCTAAGTTCAAGTTCCACGAGTACTACACAAGCAAGAAAGACATTATCGATGCGGCACCTTTCTTCCCTTACTTTGTTGTGAAGGATCTGATCGGTATCGGTGTCTTCCTGTTCTTCTTTGCCTGGGTGATCTTCTTTAACCCAGAGATGGGCGGATTTTTCCTTGAGCCACCTAACTTTGAAGCAGCAAACCCGCTTAAAACGCCTGAGCATATTGCGCCAGTTTGGTACTTCACACCGTTCTACGCCATTCTGCGTGCTATCCCACACAAGTTGGGTGGGGTGATTTTCATGGGCTTGGCCATCGTTGTTCTAGCGCTGCTACCTTGGTTGGACCGCTGTAAGGTGCGCTCCATTCGCTACCGTAGTGGTTTCCACAAACTGAACATCGCTCAGTTCTCAGTAAGCTTTATTGCTCTGGGTATTCTTGGGGCATTGCCTGCTACAGATACTTACACATTGTTCGCTCGTATATTTACTTTCCTGTACTTTGCGTTCTTCGTGTTGCTGTGGTTCTACAGTAAGAATGAAAATACTAAACCTGTACCGGCGAGGCTGACCCGATGAAAAGGATTATCGTTGTATTGATGACGCTTCTTCCCTGCTTCGCGTTTGCCGCAGGTAGCAGCGTGCCGCTAGATAAAGCTAATTACGATCTGAGTGACCAAGCGTCTTTGCAGACCGGTGCCAAGCTGTTTATGAACTACTGCTCTGGCTGTCACTCAACCCAGTATCAGCGTTATGAGCGTGTAGCGCGTGATTTGGGGATCCCCAATGAGTTGATGCAGGAAAACCTGATGTTCATTAAGGACACCAAAATTGGTGCTTTGATGGAAAACAGCATGTCTGAAGAGTTGGGCGCGAAGTGGTTCGGTGCCACCCCTCCTGACCTGACATTAGTTGCCCGTGTGCGCGGTGCAGATTGGCTTTATACCTATCTGCGTGGCTTCTATGAAGATCCGAGTCGTCCGTTTGGCGTCAACAATACGGTCTTCAAGGACGTAGGTATGCCACACGTGCTGCAGGAGTTGCAGGGCGTACCCAGAAAAGCGTTTGAAACTCAGCTTATTGACGGTGAGCAGAAAGAGGTTTACGTAGGTATTCGTGCGGATGGCTCTGGTGAGATGAGCTCCGATGAGTATGACAAAGCGGTATTAGATCTGGTTAACTTCATGGTCTATTCCGGAGAACCAATGCAACTTGAACGCCGCTCTATGGGCTGGTGGGTGATGGGCTTTTTAGTCATTTTCACCATCCTTGCTGTATTACTGAAGAAAGAGTACTTCCGCGATCTACACTAAGTTGCGGGAGATATAAGTTTGTTACCGGGAGACAGGGGTTACCTTGTCTCCTGTTTTTGCTTGAGAGATAAACGGAGGCTTCCCCATGGCCGTTGCTGCCAATAAGCGTTCTGTCATGACCCTATTTTCAGGGGCTGACGACCTGTACAGTCACCAAGTACGCATCGTACTGGCAGAGAAGGGGGTGAGTGTTGAGATCAACCAGGTTGACCCCAGCCACCTTCCGGAAGAGTTGATTGAATACAACCCGTACAACACAGTTCCAACTTTGGTTGACCGTGAATTGGTGTTGTATAACGCACGCATCATTATGGAATATCTGGATGAGCGTTTCCCCCATCCACCACTGATGCCTGTTTACCCCGTTGCACGTGGTAACAGCCGCCTGATGATGCATCGCATTGAGCAGGACTGGTACACCCTGGTAGACAAGATTGTTGCTGGTGAAGATGCCGATGCGGCTCGCAAAGAGTTGAGCGACAGCCTGCTGGCATTGGCTCCAGTGTTTGCTGAATCGCCTTACTTCCTGAGCGAAGAGTTCAGCCTGGTGGATTGTTATCTGGCCCCACTGCTGTGGCGTCTGCCCCAGTTGGGTATCGAATTGACTGGTCGTGGTGCTAAAGAGATTAAGTCCTACATGACTCGTGTATTCGATCGTGACTCCTTTCAGGCCTCACTGACTGAGACCGAAAGAGAGATGTTGGTAGGCCTGTAAGCGATGACACCTAGCCGCCCTTATCTGTTACGAGCCTTCTACGAATGGTTGGTAGATAACCACCTGACGCCACACATTGTGGTGGATGCATCGGTGGCCGGCGTACAGGTACCCAAGCAATACGTTAAGCATGGCCAGATCGTGCTTAACGTAGCCCCGCATGCTGTTGGCCAGTTAGAGCTGGGCAATGATGCTGTGTCTTTCAACGCCCGTTTCGGCGGGGCGCCGATGAATGTGTATCTGCCGATTGTTTCAGTGACTGCTATTTATGCGCGTGAGAACGGTGCAGGCACAGTGTTTGCGGATGATTTGGCACCTGAAGCGGGACTTGAAGATCAGCCTGTTTTGAAAGATGAGCCATTACCAGAGCAGATGGATGCAGGGCATGATGGAGGAGATCCTGAAGATCCGCCTCCTTCACCTTCGGGTAGCAAAGGGTCACACCTTCGTGTCATTAAATAAAAAGGAGCCGCAGGCTCCTTTTTATTTAAATAGCGCTTCTAAATCTTTCAATTGACCCCAAAAAAGTTCAACGAGACAACCCAAATCAACTTCCGCTCCAAAATCTATCTGTTTTTCCACTAACTGGCTAAAGTTAACTCTGTAAGTTTATTCGTTCAGTTTTAATTTTGTTTACTGGGGGAGTTATGCTGGGAGAAGATCACTCACTTATTCATGAGTTTCCCGAATATGAACAGGTTATCGCCAAATTGATGACCAGCGATGAGAGCTTTACTAAAGACGCAAAGCATTACAATGCATTAGATAAGGAGATCCGGACGTTAGAACTGCAGGGTGCGCCTATCGGCGACGATGCTATGCATAAGTTAAAGCATGATAGGGCAGAGTTGAAAGATACATTGTTTGAACGGCTGAAGGCGGTTGATAGTTAGACTTGGTATAAATACTAAAAAGCGCCAGACAGTACTGGCGCTTTTTATTAGAACGAAAACACGTCAGTTTGCTAACTATTTAGTGGTGTACTCGAATACACGTACAACCTGTTTAACGCCGGTGACGTTTCGTGCAATCTCAGTGGCACGAGCTGCTTCAGCCTGTGTTACCAGCCCCAGGAGGTAAACCTCGCTGTTTTCGGTGACCACTTTTACCTGGTTGCCGTTGACACTCTTGTCTCCGATCAGGTCGGCTTTGACCTTAGTCGTTATCCAAGCATCGTTGGTTTGTGTCGACAGGCCAATCGGTGTGCCTATCTTTATCTGATTATGCACGGTTTTAACACTGGTAATACCGGAGACAGTTTTCGCTATCTCGCTACGCAAGTGGGCCGTAGGAGTCTGGCCAACCAGTAACAATGTACCATTGACCGAACTGATGCTGATACGGCTGTGGTCCCAGATGTCTTTGCGTTCGCGAAGACGCCCAACCGCTTTGATTTCAATTGCATTGTCGTCAATTTGAGAGCCAATGGTGCGTCTGTCATCAATGGCAGCAGCTGTACCAGCAGCACCGGCGATAATGACAGCGGCGCAACCTTGCAGTGCTAACGCGCCAACAACAACTGCGGGTAAAAGATGGCGTAGCCGCATTGGTTACTCCTCATCCTGCGGGAACAATGTTCGGTCAATCAAGTCACAAAGGCAGTGAATAGCGAGCAGGTGAACCTCCTGGATACGCGCCGTGCGGGTTGAAGGAACACGAATCTCGGCGTCGTTTGGCCCCAGCAGGCCGGCCATTTCACCACCGTCTTTGCCGGTAAGTGCAACAATGGTCATGTCGCGAGACAATGCAGCTTCCATCGCTTTAATCACGTTGCGGCTGTTACCGCTGGTTGAGATAGCCAGCAGAATATCACCACTATTGCCCAGCGCACGTACCTGCTTAGAGAAGACTTCATCATAGCTGTAATCGTTGGCGATAGAGGTCAGTGTTGAGCTGTCGGTAGTCAGGGCAATAGCGGGAAGACTGGGGCGCTCCTGCTCGAAACGGTTCAGCAATTCTGATGAGAAATGCTGAGCATCACCGGCCGAGCCGCCGTTACCACAGCTCAGGATCTTATTGCCCGATAGCAAACACTGCACCATCATCTGTGCCGCTTTTTCGATAGCTGGCGGCAAGGCTTCTGCCGCAGCGATTTTTGTTTGTATGCTTTCTTTGAAGCTTTCTTCAATGCGATTCAACATTCGAGGGCCCTTCGTTTTCGACTACTCAGATCGCGTTCTGGATCCATTCATACTGGTCGCCGGTAATGGCAACCACATCTATTCGACACGGTGTGACGTTTTCGTTCATTTTATGTTGCTGCAAATAAACACGCACACTGTGTACTAATTTAGCCGCTTTCTGCCCATTCACTGCGCTTATAGAGCCGCCGAAATGGTCAGATTGGCGATACTTTACCTCAACAAAGACCCAGGTGTCTTTGTCGCGCATAACCAGATCTATTTCGCCACCGCGGCAATGGAAATTGGCAGTGACAAAAGAGAGCCCCTGCCTTTCAAGATATTTACGAGCATTCTGTTCATGTGCTTCGCCAACAGCTCTATGATTGCGGCGCCACTTCACTTTCCACCTGCCTTGGTAGTAATTCTGCGCTTCCATTGCGCATTTTTGCCCAGTTCAGTTCTCGACTGATGTAACCATATTCATTCACCTGCAGGCGACCGGTCATGCCTTCAACGCTGAAGCCAGGGAATGCGCGCATTTGCGCAAGTTGGCCTATCACCTGATAAGCATCCAAACCCAGAGCAAACAAACGTTGTTCTGAAGCGCGGCGTTGGGGCCAGAGCGTCTTCACACTGGCCAGGGTTGCAGACTGCGTGTCTGACGCTGGCAGAAGTAATGGAATTTCGCTGAATACCACGCCGGTAAGCTCACGCGTCTGCGCATCGGTCAGTCCTTTGTCATGACTGCGAGAGCTGGCATAAATGGGAAGTGGATCGGCAAATGGGCTCACGGTGACATCAACAAAAGGTTTCAACAAGCGTGTTTCAGTGGGGTTGCTGAACAGGTAGACAGCATCGATATCTCGACGACTACGAGGCTCAACTTCAATACTGGAACCCAGCAAGCGTTTCATATGAAGAATGCGGGCCTGACTCTCGTTGACCCCCAATGCTTGCTGAACAAGTTTCTGCATCGCCTTGCGGTCACTGTAGAATTGGATCTCAATGCTTTGTGATGAATCATCGCCAGCATCCAGCCCATTGTCCGCTACCAACTGTTCCCAACTTTGTTTAAATGCACCAGCGATCCTGTTTCCTAAGCCACCTTTAGGCAGTAGCAGGAGTGGATAGCGGTGACCGTCTTTCCACATTTTCTGTGCTGCCTGTACGGCTTCATCTTCCGGGGCTAGAGGAAAGGCAAACAGATTAGGCTGCATCTTATCCAGCTCAAGACGGTTGAGAGCCAGAACCGGCACGCTAAGTTCGCCCTCGTTGAGTAGCGTATCGATATTACCTTTCAGCAATGGTCCGATAACAAAGTCGCTTTCCGCCATCATTGCCGATTCATAGGCTTTGAGCACCCCTTCACTGGCGGTATCGTAATAGGTAATAGTGAGTCCGGGTGTAGCCTGTTGCAGATAGCCATAAACCATGCCGTCTCGTATTGCTTCACCCTGACTCTGGAAACGGCCGCTTAAAGGCAATAGCACGGCGATGTTTTGGGGGGCGAAAGGGCGAGTTTCCAAGGCGGTTTGCAGCTCTGCAGGCAGAGACGTCGCCGCAGGGTGTTCCGGGAACTCCAATCGCCATCCCTCTAACGCATCAACCATGCCAGCAGGGCGCGTAACCATGGTTTTGGTCAGAGCCATCAATTTCAGCCAACCAGTAAACGGGTCGGGCGCTGGCGCTTCCTGATTCACTTCGAGGGCAAAAGGCGTCAGTGGCTTCAGATAGTTCCAGATGTGCTGATGGTTTTCGACTTGCTGCTCGGCATTCAAAGATGGATCGAGCTCGACAAGTGCGCGTGCCGCTTCAATGCGGTTACCGCTGGCTAATTGGGCGCGCGCCAGCAGGTGGTAAGCGTTGATTTTGGCTTCATCGCTGAGTGTTTCTGGTTTTAATGACTCTACCAGTTCAATGGCTTCACGGGTCGCGCCGCGATAAAGGGCAAACTCAGCACCCAGAAAACTGTACTCGAGGCGCTGGTCTTCCAGGTTGAGTGGCACCTGAACCGTTTCGTAAGCTGAGCGTGCTAGTTCTTGCTGCCCTTCGAGCAAGTGAGCTCGTGCTGCCAGCAGCAGATATGCCTGCCTAGCGTCACCTTGGGCCGTCTTGGCTTTTTGCAGATAATCAGCCGCAGGCGCTGTTGGCTGCCCTACTGTTTCTATGTTTACCTCTGGCGCTTTTTCCTCTGGCACAGGGGTCGGTGTACAGGCAGCAACTAAAAAGAGAATCGTTAGTGAAGCTGTCAGGCGTGGTAGAATGCTCATCAGGTTCCATTACCCGCGTTGTTAATTCGGCGTATCTTCAAGCATTTGAAGTCTGGGCTTAGTGTACCTTCACCCTTTGATCTTAACAAACCGCGGATTGCTTAATATGAGTTTGCCCAGTGCGCTATACATCGTGCCTACCCCAATCGGTAACTTGGGGGATATTACCCAGCGCGCGATTGAGGTGTTGTCAGCGGCGGATCTGATCGCTGCTGAAGATACGCGACATAGCCGAAAACTACTTGATGCTTTCAATATCAAGGGACAGCTTTGGTCATTGCACGAACATAATGAACGAGCGCGCAGTGGGGCAATCATCGAGCGGGTGCAGGCAGGGCAGATTGTGGCTTTGATCTCTGATGCCGGAACACCGCTGATAAGTGATCCAGGCTACCCTTTACTACGTGCTTGCCGAGAAGCAGGTGTTGACGTGATCCCGCTGCCTGGTCCGTGTGCGGCTATCACGGCATTGAGTGCGGCTGGGTTACCTACAGACAGGTTTTCATTTGAGGGCTTTCTTCCCGCTAAGAGTGGTGCACTGAATAGTCGCATCTCTGATCTAGCCAAAGAGTCTCGAACCATGGTGTTTTATGAGTCGCCTCGCCGAGTGGTGGCGACCCTGAGTGCTATGACGGAACATTTTGGCGCAGACCGTGAAGCCACGCTGGCCAAAGAGATCACCAAGCGGTTTGAAGCGATAGTGCAGTCAGATTTGGCAGGTCTGATCGAATGGCTTGAAGCTGAGCCTGAGCGCCAACAGGGCGAGTTTGTTTTGGTTGTGGCGGGTTATCAGGCGCCGGATACAGAGCAATTACCAACGGACGCTGAGAAGTGGTTGGTTCGACTGATGGAAGAGTTGCCATTAAAGAAAGCTGCTGCCGTTATCGCCGATATGTATGACCTGAAGAAAAAGCAGGTTTACGATCTTGGCCTGAAACTGCAGGGGCGCTAGATCCTGATTGCGCTGGCTCAAGTGGGTGGGTTCTGCTAGACTCCGCCGCCGGAGTTGGCCAGATGATCGCCGCTGCTATTTAGCAGGGGAGGAAAGTCCGGGCTCCATAGGGCAGGGTGCCAGGTAACGCCTGGGCGGCGCGAGCCGACGACCAGTGCAGCAGAGAGTAAACCGCCGATGGCTGACTTGTCAGTACAGGTAAGGGTGAAAGGGTGCGGTAAGAGCGCACCGCGCGACTGGCAACAGTTCGTGGCACGGTAAACTCCACCCGGAGCAAGACCAAATAGGCTTCCTTACGGTATGGCCCATATCGGAAGCGGGTAGGTTGCTTGAGCCTGTGAGCGATTGCAGGCCTAGAGGAATGATCATCCAACGACAGAACCCGGCTTATCGGCCAACTCCCTCAATTTTCGATTGGGGCTTTCACTCATACGAGAGCCCCAAATCGACACCAATCTTCCCCATTGAGCGTTATGTGTAGTCAATCCTGCGTTCAAAAATTTAATTTTTGGTTCTGAGTTACCTTTTGTTGCCACTTTTCTCCACTTAATCAACAGCTTTCAAATTTTACTCCAAAACCCCATGGTGACGGGCTTCACAGCATGATTCTGACTGCTTGACAAGGGTTGTTGACCGCCCCTACACTTTAGCACCGTGGGGGAAAGTGGATAATTGTGGATCTAAAGGGCAAAACAACAGGGAGCCCAATCTGATTATGTTTCGCGGTGCTAACGCCATTAATCTTGACAGCAAAGGTCGCCTAGCGATGCCTACCCGGTATCGAGAGACCCTTGTGGATCGCTGTCAGGGGCAGTTGGTGTGTACCATCGATATAAAGGATCCCTGCCTGCTGCTCTATCCGTTACCTGAATGGGAAGCGATAGAGCGAAAACTTCAACAACTCTCCAGTATGCACCCCGCCGAACGGCGTATGCAGCGTTTGCTGCTTGGATACGCCACAGAAGTCGAAATGGACAAAAACGGCCGCTTACTGCTCTCGTCACCACTGCGTCAGCACGCCAGCTTAGATAAAAAGCTGATGTTGGTTGGCCAGCTCAACAAGTTTGAGATTTGGGATGAGCAAGCCTGGCAAGCTCAGGTAGAAGCGGATAAAGAACTAGACCTGTCTAGCCCGGATATGTTCAGTGAACGGCTACAGGATTTCTCTCTCTAACAATAGAGGCGATGGCATTGGTGCATGAAACCGTATTGCTGCGCGAGGCAGTAGACGGACTCGCAATTAAACCAGACGGAATTTACGTTGACGGTACATTTGGCCGCGGCGGGCATTCCCGTGCCATCCTCTCACAGCTTGGCCCGAAGGGCCGATTGCTGGCGATTGATCGTGACCCCACCGCGATCGCTGTTGCCCAGCAAATAGATGACCCAAGATTTGAAATCATCCACGGCACTTTCTCCCAATTAGCTACCTACATGGAAGAGCGCGATCTTGTCGGTCAAATAGATGGTGTGTTGCTCGATCTCGGTGTCTCATCCCCACAACTTGATGACAGCGAGCGCGGCTTCAGTTTTATCCACGATGGCCCGCTAGATATGCGCATGGACAACAGCAGCGGTATGACCGCGGCTGACTGGCTGGCCACCGCTGAAGTCGACGAGATCGCTCGCGTGCTCAAGGAGTATGGCGAGGAACGTTACGCCAGAAAAATTGCCCGTGCCATCGTCCACGATCGTGAAGAAACGCCGTTTACGCGTACTTCCGAGTTGGCATCTTTAATTGAGCGCGTTTCGCCCTCAAAGGAGAAGCATAAACACGCGGCAACTCGCAGCTTTCAGGCGATCCGCATCGAGATTAACCAGGAACTGAAGCAGATCCATGAGGTTCTGGACGCTGCACTGAATGTACTGGCACCTAAAGGCCGACTGTCAGTGATCAGTTTCCATTCGTTGGAAGATCGCATCGTCAAACAGTTTATGCGTCGTCAAAGCCAGGGCGAACCGCTTCCACGCGGTTTGCCGCTGACAGAAGAGCAACTCGCAGGACGCACCAAGCTGAAGACGTTGAGCAGAGCGATAAAGCCCGGTGCTGAAGAGGTGGAGGCAAATCCACGCTCACGCAGCTCGGTGCTGAGAATTGCTGAAAGGTTGGAGGAAGGGGCATGACCCAGGCCACCAACCTGACCAAATTGGTGTTGCTGGATCTTTGGCAACACAAAGGTCTGGTGCTGATGGGGGTGATAAACCTCAGCTGTGCGTTTGGGGTGATCCTAACCGTTCACCATGCACGTCAAGGCACCATTGCTCTTGAGCAGTTGTTGGAGCATCAGGACCAACTGCAGGTGGAGTATCGCCACCTGCTGCTAGAAGAAAATGCATTGGCTGAGCATTCGCGCATCGAGCGCTTAGCCAGTAATCGATTGAATATGGTTCGTCCTGCTCCCGAGCAGGAGAAGGTGGTAAGGCTGCCATGAGTAAGCAGGCCAAAGTAACTAAAGGACATCAGCATTTCGCTTGGCGCTTCTATTGCGTCATCGGCGCCGTGTTGCTGTTGTTTGTTGCTTTGATTTCCCGTGCTGCTTACATCCAGGTATTGGAGCCAGACCGCTTGCGCCTGGAAGGCGACATGCGTTCCCTGCGAACCAAAACAGAGACAGTCCAACGCAGTTTGATCACTGACCGCAACGGAGTTGAGCTGGCTGTGAGTGTGCCAGTCGAAGCGGTTTGGGTTGACCCTAAGATCCTGTTTGAAAAAGACGGCTTGTCGATGACCCGCCGCTGGGAAGCCCTATGCGAAGTGTTGGACCTTGATTTCGACACCGTGATGGCTCGCATGGAAAAGAGCAAAGGTAAACGTTTCGTTTACCTGCAGCGTCAGCTCTCTCCTGCGATGTCGAGTTACGTTAAGAATCTGAAGATCCCTGGCGTGTATTTGAAACCAGAGTCTCGCCGTTTCTATCCAGCTGGCGAAGTGACCGCTCACTTAATCGGTTTTACCGATATTGATGATCGCGGCTTGGAAGGGCTGGAGCGTTCGTACGACCAGTGGCTGACTGGCACCGATGGCAAGCGCAAAGTGCGCAAAGATCGCGGTGGTCGCGTGATTGAATCGATTGAGGTGCTGGAAGAAGCACAGAAGCCTCAGGACCTTGTTCTGAGTATTGACCAGCGGATCCAGGCGCTTGCTTATCAGGAGTTGAAAAAGGCCACCGAATATCATCGAGCAACGTCAGGCTCCGTTGTTGTGTTGGATGTTAAGACCGGTGAAGTGCTGGCCATGGTCAATACACCGTCGTACAACCCTAACAATCGAAAAGGTCTTAAGAATCATCGCACGCGTAACCGTGCGGTGACAGATACGTTTGAACCGGGCTCTTCGGTGAAGCCGTTAGCGGTGATCAGTGCGCTGGATGCGGGAGCTGTAGATTCAGATGCAGTCGTTGATACATCGCCGGGTTGGATGCGTTTGGGCGGCCGTCAGGTGCGTGATTCTCGCAACTACGGTGAGATGTCGCTCGCTACGATTTTGCAGAAGTCCAGTAACGTCGGTGTCAGTAAGCTGGCGCTTTCGGTACCTATCGAACAATTCCTAGGTACTTTCTACAGTCTCGGTTTTGGCAGTGATACAGGTTTAGGACTTCCCGGTGAAAGCACGGGTGTTATTCATGAACGTCGCCGCTGGTCAGATTTTGAAGTAGCCACGCTGAGTTTTGGCTACGGTATTACCGTTACGCCATTGCAGTTAGCACAAGCTTATGCGGTGTTGGGTAGTGGTGGTCAGATGCATCCGCTCTCAATTATCAAGGTCGATGAGCCATTGCCAGCGAAACAGGTGTTGGAGCCGCAGGTGGCGCGTGATGTGTTGACCATGCTGCACTCGGTGACAGAAGAGGGCGGCACAGGTTTAAGTGCAAGAGTCCCTGGTTACATGGTGGCGGGAAAAACCGGCACATCCAGAAAGGCGGTTGCGGGTGGTTACGGTGACGACTATGTCGCATCGTTTGCTGGCGTTGCACCACTGACTGATCCGAGATTGGCGATTGCTGTGGTGGTTAATGAACCCGCAGGCGACAGATATTACGGCGGCGATGTCGCTGCCCCAGTGTTTGGCCAGGTGATGGCCGGCGCATTGAGAATGATGAACATCGCCCCCGATGATGTGGGGGACAGCCGCATTGCGGCAATCAGTGGAGGTAAGGCTGATGGCCCAGCTCGCTGATTTAATAAAAGATTTCCCTGTAGAACTGCCAGCGCTTGCGCTGGCACAGATGCATCTGGACAGTCGCCGAATCAAACCCGGTGATCTTTTTGTCGCTATTCAAGGACACGAGATTGATGGGCGCCGCTTTATTTCCCAAGCGATTGCGGCTGGAGCTGCAGCAATCCTGTCCCATGGGGATGTTGCTGAACTGATCTGGCATTCTGCTGAGCAGGGCCAAAAAGCACAGAAAGTACCGGAAGTACGCCTGCCTGAACTGAATTCACGTTTGCCTGCGCTCGCTTCTGCGTTTTACGACAACCCCGGCGCCGCGATGGATATCGTCGGTGTCACTGGTACCAATGGGAAGTCCTCAGTGTGCGCCATGGTTGCGCAACTTGCGGATCAAGTTAATGGCGGTGGCGCCATGGTGGGTACGCTTGGCTGGGGCCGCTTTGACCAGGTTCATGAAACGGCAAACACCACGCCAGATGCGGTGGTGTTCCAGCAGATCCTAAGGCAATTGGCAGACGAGCAGGTGACGACACTGGGGATAGAAGTTTCGTCCCACGGCTTAGTACAAGGCCGTGTTGACGCAGTCCCCATTAAAACTGCCGTATTTACAAACTTAAGTCGCGAACATCTCGATTATCACGGCGATATGGACAGTTACTTTGAGGCCAAAAAACGATTGTTCGTTTTGCCAGGTTTAGCCCATGCGGTGGTTAATGTTGACAGTAACGAAGGTCGCATACTGACGACTCAGATATCTACTGAGGTATCGCTTTGTGCGGTAGGCGCTATCGATAGCGTGCGTGAAGTCGGTAGTGAGCATTTTATTGGTTATCGAAATCTAAGCCGATTTGCGGATGGGCTGCGGTGCGAACTGGAAAGCAGTTGGGGTAGTGCAGATTTCTATCTCCCACTACTTGGTGATTTTAATTTAGATAACTTCCTCTGTGCTGCAGGTGCGCTCTGTCTGAATGGCGCAGCATTCGAAGCAGTTATTACGGCTGCTGCAAAGTTAAAACCTGCGGCCGGGCGGATGGAGCTGTTTCATAAAGAGGGGCTACCTGCGCTGGTTGTAGATTATGCCCACACACCTGATGCATTGGAGAAGGCGCTGTTAGCCAGTCGTCATCACTGTCGTGGGCAGCTTTGGTGTGTATTCGGGTGTGGCGGCGATCGTGACAAGGGCAAGCGCCCGTTGATGGCAAAAGTGGCAGAGGCGCACGCAGAGCAGCTGATAGTCACAGCTGATAACCCAAGAACAGAGCCGCAGGCGCAGATAACCTCAGACATATTGCGTGGTCTGAGTGAACACGCGCCCGTATCTGTTATTGAGGACAGAACGAAAGCAATTACAGAAGCTTTTCGCCAGGCCGCCAATGAAGATCTCATTCTGGTTGCAGGCAAAGGGCACGAAGATTATCAGGTGGTTGGTGAGCAGGTGCTTACTCATGATGACCGCTTGATCGCACGTCAACTGCTGGAGGAGGCGATATGATCTCCCTGAAATTGAGTCAGTTAACTGCGCCACTGAAGGCGCGTTTGGTTGGTGAAGACATTTCGCTGGACAGCGTAAGTACGGACACTCGGGCTATCAGTGAAGGCGATCTGTTTATCGCCTTGAAAGGGCTGCGTTTTGACGCCCATGAATTTGCAGAACAAGCGGTGGCAGACGGTGCCGCTGCGCTGGTGGTCGATCACGAATTGCCTTTGGATGTACCACAACTGGTGGTTGAAGATACCCGGTTGGCGCTGGGTGCGCTGGGGAATTGGGTGCGTCAGCAGGTTAACCCTAAGGTGATTGCCATCACCGGGAGCACCGGCAAAACCACGGTGAAAGAGATGACGGCCGCGATCTTGGCTGAAAAAGGTCAGGTGTTATCGACCAAGGGTAATTTTAACAACGACATTGGTGCGCCATTGACGCTGTTGAGGCTAACGCCTGAAGACACATATGCAGTGATTGAGCTGGGTGCCAATCATGTCGGTGAGATTGCGTATACCGTTGGCTTAACCGAACCTGACGTTGCCATGATCACTAATGCAGGAGCATCGCATTTAGAAGGGTTTGGCAGCCTGCACGGTGTGGTTCGAGCTAAGGGAGAAATCTTGAGTGGTATTCAGTCGGGCGGTAAAGCGGTACTGAACTATGACTCCCCCGATCTGGGTTATTGGCAGAGCCGCTGCACCGAACACCCCATTATTGGCTTCGGCAGTGAAGATGCCGATGCAGATGTTTTTGCCAGTGAAGTTAATTTTGATGATGAAGGTTGCGCCAGTTTTGTGCTCAATCTGCCGAACGGCTCTGCACAGGTAAATCTGACTGTACCCGGTGAACACAATGTCAGCAATGCACTGGCCGCTGCAGCGGCTTGTTATTGCATCGGCGTAGATGCCGCCACCATCGCAGCTGGGCTGGCACATATGAATGCGGTGAAAGGGCGGTTGAATGTCTACCACCCGCAGGAAAAACTGCGTCTGATTGATGACACCTACAACGCTAACGAAGCATCAGTAAAAGCTGCAATCAGCCTACTGGCCCGCTACACAGGGCAAAAAGTGCTGGTGCTCGGAGACATGAAAGAGTTAGGCGCACAGGCGAAAGAGCTGCACGAAGGCGTCGGCCTGTTTGCCCAGCAGCAGGGTATCGACATGCTGTTTGCAGTCGGAGAACTCAGTGGCTGTGCTGCGGGACGCCATGCCAACGGTAAACATTTTAATGACAAAGCGGCGTTGGTTGAGAGCCTGATGGAAAACCTGGCTCCAGGGGTGGAAACCACGTTACTGGTTAAAGGTTCACGCAGCTCTGGGATGGAGCAGGTGGTAAGTGCCTTGCTAGATGAATTTAAACAACAAGAAGAAACGGTAGGAGCAGCAGGATGCTAGTTTGGCTGGCGGATTACCTGACCCAGTACTACACAGGATTCAACGTATTTTCGTATCTGACGATGCGCTCAATTTTGGGCGTACTGACCGCGTTGGTTATGTCACTGTTGATGGGGCCATGGGTGATCCGCAAACTGCAGATGATGCAGATTGGACAGACAGTTCGTGATGATGGCCCACAAAGTCATCTGTCCAAGTCTGGCACCCCAACCATGGGTGGTTTGATGATTTTGGGATCAGTACTCACTAGCATTTTGCTTTGGGCTGATCTGTCTAACCACTATGTTTGGGTCATGTTGTTCGTGATCGTTTCTTTCGGTCTGATTGGCCTGATTGATGATTACCGCAAAGTCGTGCGCAAAGATCCAAAAGGGCTGATTGCCCGCTGGAAGTACTTCTGGCAATCGGTGGCGGCACTCACAATTGCTGCATTTCTCTATTACAACGCGCAGTTGGATGCTGAGACAGTATTGGTAGTACCTTTCCTCAAAAATGTCGTGCCTCAGCTTGGGTTGTTCTATTTGGTGGTGGCCTATTTTGCGATTGTTGGTACCAGTAATGCGGTTAACCTGACTGATGGCTTGGATGGCTTGGCAATTATGCCGACCATCATGGTGGCGACAGCTTTGGGCTTTATCGCCTACTTGACAGGTAACGTGAATTTTTCTGCCTATCTGAATATTCCATATATCCCTTTCACCAGCGAGTTGGTGGTGGTCTGTGCCGCGATAGCCGGGGCTGGACTCGGTTTTCTCTGGTTTAACACTTATCCTGCACAGGTTTTTATGGGCGATGTAGGCTCTCTGACTTTGGGCGCCGCATTGGGAGCGATCGCGGTGATGGTTCGTCAGGAGTTGGTGTTGGTGATCATGGGTGGTGTGTTTGTGATGGAGACACTGTCAGTGATTCTGCAGGTGGGCTCTTACAAATTGCGTGGGCAACGCATATTCCGGATGGCGCCAATTCATCACCACTATGAATTAAAAGGCTGGCCAGAGCCCCGTGTCATCGTGCGCTTTTGGATCATCTCTCTGATCCTGGTGCTGGTTGGCCTGGCCACATTGAAGGTACGTTAATGATCGATTACGGCGGACAACAGATAGTTATCGTAGGACTCGGGCAGAGCGGTGTCTCTTGTGCCCGTTTTCTGCGTGCGCGAGGCGCCTGTCCGTTGCTGATGGACACTCGTGAAAGCCCCGCAGCTTATGAAGCGGCGACTGACCTGCATGGTATGCCTACCTGTTTTGGCGGCCTGAATGAAGATATGTTGCTGACTGCTGAACTGATTGTGGTCAGCCCCGGGCTGTCTTTGAAGCTGCCAGCGTTGGATAAGGCGATTGAAGCAGGGATTGATGTGGTTGGTGATATTGAGCTGTTTGCTCGTGAAGTGACCGCACCAGTCGTTGCCATTACTGGCTCAAACGGAAAATCGACAGTGACTACGCTGCTGGGTGAAATGGCCCATGAAGCGAAACTGCGGGTGGCTGTTGGTGGCAATATTGGCGTACCTGCGCTCGATCTGATTTCACCGGATATCGAACTCTATGTTTTGGAGTTATCCAGCTTCCAACTGGAAACCACATCGAGCCTGAAGTGCATTGCAGCAACTGTTTTAAATGTATCTGAAGACCATATGGACAGATACGATGATTTGTCGGCGTACAGCTTGGCCAAACAACGTATTTATACCAATGCAGAAAACATCGTATTTAACCGTGCTGATAGCCAGACCTGGTGTAGTCGCTTCCTGACCCATGGCTGCCGTTTCAGCTATGGCCTGGATACACCTCCTGACACCAACTCTATTGGTGTTGCCGAACATGATGGCGAGCGCTGGTTGATGCGCGGCACTAAGCCATTACTTGCAGTAAAAGAATTGAAACTGCTGGGGGCCCATAACCTGGCAAACGTTGCTGCGGCAATGTCACTCGGCACGCTGGCTGGGTTACCTCTTTCTGCGATGCAGGAGGCGGTCCGTAAGTTCAGAGGTTTGGCTCATCGTTGTGAATTTGCCTGCGAACGTAACGGCGTGGTTTACGTTAATGACTCTAAAGCTACCAATGTTGGTGCCACAGAAGCGGCCATCAATGGTTTGATCGACAGTGTCGATGGCGGTCTGATTTTGCTGGCTGGTGGAGATGGCAAGGGTGCCGATTTCGAACCGCTGGCGGTTGCGTTAGAGAAAGTGGCTACTTTGATCACCTTTGGCCGTGATGGTGAAAAAATTGCGGTGTTGAAACCTGGCAGCCACGAACTGCATACGCTGGACCAGGCAGTAGCCAAAGCGAGTCAAATCGCCAAGCCCGGTGATGTTGTGCTGCTTTCACCAGCTTGTGCCAGCTTTGACCAATTCCAGAGTTTTGAACATCGCGGACAACGCTTTGCTCAGTTGGCCATGGAGATCTCTGCATGACACAGATGCTAGGCCAACTTCGACTTCCTCTGCATTGGTTTGCAGAGAGCAACACCAGCCCGGCGCCTTATGACAGGCAGTTGTTGGTGCTGGTGTTTGCGTTGATGTCGCTTGGCCTGGTGATGGTGGCTTCTGCGTCCATGCCTGTTTCAGAAAAGTTGTATGGTCAGCCATTCCACTTCTTGATCCGCCATCTGGTTTACGTGGTGTTGAGCGTGGCTGCGCTATTTACCGTTATCCGGATCCCGATGGAGCGCTGGCAGCAAGCCAACTTCATGTTGCTGCTGGTCGCGATCCTGATGTTGATCGCTGTACTCATTGTTGGCCGAAAGGTAAACGGCAGTATGCGCTGGTTGGCGCTGGGACCCATTACGATACAGGCCGCAGAGCCTGCCAAACTTTTCTTCTTCTGCTACCTGGCTGGTTATCTGGTACGTCGCAGAGATGAAGTCCGGGAGAACATTAAGGGCTTTATCAAGCCACTGGCGGTGTTCTTTATTATTGCCGTGTTGTTATTGCTTGAGCCGGATTTGGGCACCGTAGTGGTGATGTTTATGACCACGGTTGGCATGCTGTTCCTGGCCGGGGCCAAGCTGTGGCAGTTCTTCTCTCTGGCATTGATGGGCGTTGCTGCCATCGGTGTGCTGGCAGTGACCTCCGAGTATCGACTGCGGCGGATTACCTCATTTATGGATCCTTGGGCTGACCCTTTTGGTAGCGGCTACCAGCTGACCCAATCATTGATGGCATTCGGGCGAGGTAGCTGGTTTGGTGAGGGCCTGGGTAACAGCATTCAGAAGTTAGAGTATTTGCCTGAGGCGCATACCGACTTTGTTATCGCCGTGTTGGCTGAAGAGCTTGGGTTTATTGGTGTGTCTCTGGTGCTGGTTCTGCTGCTAGGTCTGGTGGTCAAAGCGCTGCTAATCGGCCGCAGAGCGCTGGATATAGATCGTGGATTTGAAGGCTATTTTGCCTACGGTATTGCTATTTGGATGGCTTTTCAGGGCGCTGTTAATGTTGGAGCCAGTTCTGGACTGTTCCCAACTAAAGGTTTGACCCTACCGCTGGTCAGTTACGGTGGCAGTAGTTTACTGACGCTTGCTGTGACCGTTGGGATTTTGCTTCGGATCGAACATGAGGTCCGGATGGAAACTCAGCAGGCGATCGTGATGCCTCCGGCCGATAAACCGAAAAAGGCGCGGAAGCGCAAAGCCAAGTCTGACCAACAGGTTTCCGACGAGGAAGGAACACAGGAGGAGCAAGCATGAGTGGCAAGCTCCTTGTGATGGCTGGTGGTACCGGCGGACATGTATTCCCTGCGCTGGCTGTGGCGGACGAACTCAAGTCGCGAGGTTGGCAAGTCAGCTGGTTGGGAACCCGAGGCCGCCTGGAAGAACAGTTGGTGCCCAAATACGGTTATGAGATCGATTACATCGACGTACAGGGTGTCCGTGGCAACGGTTTGATTCGACTGCTTACAGCGCCTTTTAAGATCCTGAAATCGATTTTTCAGGCCAAAAAAGTGATTAAACAGCGTCAGCCTGATGTCGTGCTTGGAATGGGTGGATATGCCAGTGGCCCTGGAGGCGTTGCTGCCTGGCTCTCCGGCCGAGAGTTGGTGTTACACGAGCAGAATGCGGCTGCAGGCCTGACAAACAAGCTGTTATCGCGTATCGCTTCAGATGTGCTGGTGGCGTTTAACGGTGCATTTCCCGGCAGCGAACAGGTGGTTGGGAATCCGGTAAGAGCCGATTTCTGCGAGTTAGCTGCCCCTGCGCAGCGCAAGCAGGACATTGGCGAGCGTCCCATTCGCTTGCTGGTTGTTGGTGGCAGTCTGGGCGCCAAAGTATTGAATGAAGTGGTGCCGGAGGCCGTTGCTTATCTGGATCAGGAGATTGCTGTTCGACATCAGACCGGCAAAGGCAAACAGGCGGAAGTGATAGAACGCTATCACGGTTCGACCAAGGCCAAGGTGGAGGTCAACGAGTTTATCACTGACATGGCAGAAGCCTATGGTTGGGCAGATTTGGTGGTGTGTCGTGCGGGCGCACTGACAGTTTCCGAAATTGCGATGGCAGGCGTGGCAAGCATCTTTGTGCCGCTTCCGCACGCTGTGGATGACCACCAGACCAAGAATGCTCAGTACCTGGTGAAAGCTGGAGCTGCAAAGCTACTGCCGCAGCAGACATTTAATGTTGCCAGTTTGACAGGGTTACTGAAGCCACTGCTTCAGTCTCCCGAAAAGTTGGTCGCGATGGGTGAATCAGCAAGAGACGCTGCCACGCCAGATGCAACCGCTGATGTAGCCAATATCATCAGCGAAAGAGCGAAGAGGAAATAGCTGACATGGCAGCAATGAACGAACAACAAATTAGTCAGATTCGGCAGTGGGTGCCAGAGATGCGCCGCGTAAGCCGGATCCATTTTGTTGGTATTGGTGGTGCTGGCATGGCGGGTATCGCTGAGGTACTGGTCAATGAAGGCTACAAGGTGACAGGCTCAGATATTGGCACTAATCGCGCCACTGAGCACTTGAGCTCTCTTGGTGCCGAAGTTTTCATCGGCCATAGTGCTGAACAGGTATTGGGTGCGAGTGTTGTGGTGGTTTCTACCGCCATCAACGAAGACAACCCTGAATTGATCGCCGCACGAGAAGAGCGGATCCCGGTGGTACGCCGTGCCGAAATGTTGGCCGAGCTGATGCGCTATCGCCACGGTGTTGCGATTGCTGGTACTCATGGCAAAACCACGACTACCAGTCTGACTGCAACTCTGTTTGCCGAGGGTGGTTTGGACCCAACGTTTGTTATCGGCGGACTACTCAACAGCGCAGGCACCAATGCCAGGCTGGGAACCAGCCGATACCTTATCGCTGAAGCGGATGAGAGCGATGCATCGTTCCTGCATTTGCAGCCTATGGTAGCCGTGATCACCAATATCGAAGCAGATCACATGGATACCTATGGCGGTGATTTTGAGCAGTTGAAGTCGACCTTTATTGAGTTCCTGCACAACCTGCCATTTTATGGAATGGCAGTGCTCTGCGTTGATGATGATGTTGTGCGCGAGCTGCTACCGAGAGTTAGCCGTCATTCGATCACTTACGGCTTTAGTGAAGAAGCTGATGTGCGAGCGGTGGATTTTGTGCAATCGGGTCATTCATCTGAATTTACGGTGAAACGCCCTTGCCGAGCCGATCTGAAAGTGAAGTTGAATCTTCCCGGTCGCCACAACGTGTTAAATGCGTTAGCGGCGATCGCCGTAGCGACTGAAGACGGTGTTTCTGATGAGGCCATAGTTAAGGCGCTGGAAGCCTTCGAGGGCATTGGTCGTCGTTTTGAGCACTACGGCGAATTCGACACTGGAAACGGCAAGGCGATGTTGGTTGATGACTACGGTCACCATCCTTCTGAAGTGCAAATGACTATTAAGGCCGCGCGTGCTGGTTGGCCCGAGAAACGTTTAGTGTTGGCATTCCAGCCCCATAGATACACACGAACCCGCGACTTATATGAGGACTTCGCTGACGTTCTTTCTGAAGTTGACCTGTTGCTGCTATTGGATGTTTACCCGGCAGGAGAGAAGCCGATTCCCGGCGCTGACGGGCGCGCTTTGTGTCGCACCATACGTCAACGCGGCAAGTTAGACCCGGTGTTTGTTGCGACCCCTGAAGAGCTTCCGGCCAAATTGGCTGAGCAGCTGCAAGAAGGAGACCTGGTTCTAACTCAGGGCGCAGGGAACGTTGGCGCAGTGGCAAAAAGGCTGGCAGCACTGAAATTAGATATCGCAGCGATGAAAGCGACAGGAGAGAGTAACGATGGCTTTTAAGCGATTTGGCAAGGTTGCTGTGTTGTATGGCGGCAATTCGGCCGAGCGAGAGGTATCGCTGAAGTCTGGTGAAGCTGTGCTTAAAGGTCTGCATAGTGCGGGCATTGACGCGCATGGCTTTGACCCCAGGCATCAGCCGCTTGAAAGCCTGAAAAAGCTGGGCTTTGAGCAGGTCTTTATTGCTCTGCATGGGCGGGGTGGCGAAGACGGCAGTGTTCAGGGGTTGTTGGAAATCATGGGGCTACCTCATACCGGCAGTGGTGTGTTGGGCTCCGCATTGGCGATGGACAAAGTTCGTACCAAACAGGTATGGCAAAGCCTCGGGCTGCCGACCGCCGGCTACCGAGTGGTTAATCGAGATGACTTTGACTCGCAGACATTGCCTGAGATTTTGGAAGCGCTGGGTGGCTGTGTGATGGTCAAGCCGGCTCAGGAAGGCTCAAGTATTGGCATGGCCAAAGTGAGTTCAGTCGATGAGCTGGCTACCGCGGTGAAAACGGCGTTCGAATACGATGCGGAAGTGTTGTTAGAGCAATACATTGTTGGTCAGGAGTATACGGTAGCGATCCTCGAAGATCGCGCATTGCCGATGATTCGGATGGAGACGCCTAATACCTTTTACGACTATGAAGCCAAATACCAAAGCAACACGACTCAATATCATTGTCCGTGTGGCTTAGAGGATGAGGTTGAAAGCAGGTTGCAGGCGGTTTCATTAAAAGCGTTTGATGCTGTCGCCGCTTCTGGTTGGGGGCGTGTTGACCTGATGATAAATGACGCTGGTGATGTGTTCCTGCTCGAGGTGAATACGGTGCCGGGTATGACAGAGAAAAGCCTGGTACCGATGGCGGCAAAAGCAGCTGGGATCAGTTTCGCTGAGCTGACTTTGCGGATTTTACAAACGGCGGGCTAGATGACGATTGCCATGACCACAGAGCCAGAATTTACACCTGAACCAAACCAAGCCGGCAGAGGCTGGGGTGGCATGGTGTTTTTCGCTCTGACCCTTATGGCATTGGTTTATGGCGTTTATCAACTAACTGAGGCTGTTGCCGACAGGGAAGTGCTCCCTATCGCGCAACTGAAAGTGATTGGTGATCGGCGTTTTACCACGGATCAGGAGATCCGGCAGGTACTGGAAGAAGGACCGGGGCTTGAATCGCTGATGATGCAGGATGTTGCAGAGGTTCAGCGCCGAATTGAAGCATTGCCTTGGGTTGATGCGGTGCAAGTGCGTAAATCGTGGCCAGATGGGCTCACTCTGTTTATTACGGAGCAGGAGCCTTTAGCGCAGTGGGATCAGCAGCGCCTACTGAACAGTCGTGGCGAGCTGTTTGAAGTGCCAGAGCCAGCATTGGCCGAGCCTTTGCCGCTGATACAGGGGCCCGACGGAAGCGAAGCACGAGTGCTTGACTATTTTCAGCGATTTGATGGCTTGCTGAAGTATCACCAGATCGAGTTGGTAGAACTCAGTATGAGTCAGCGCCAGGCGTGGAAATTGCAACTTGGTACAGGGCTTGAACTGAGATTAGGGCGGGAAGACGAAATTGCCCGTCTGCAGCGATTTATCGATCTCTATCGGACTATACCGGCAGAGACCAAGGAAAAGATGGCTTACGTCGACGCCCGATATGACACGGGCATGGCTGTAGGTTGGCTCACGGACGAAGAGAAGTAACGGCAGCGAGAGAGTGGGAATGAGTAAGACCACGGATGCAAGATTAATAGTTGGCTTGGACATCGGCACGTCGAAAGTGACGGCGGTAGTGGGTGAAGTCATGGCCGATGGCGAGATCAGCGTCATTGGCCTAGGTAGTAATGCATCCCGCGGCATGGACAAAGGTGGTGTGAACGACCTGGACTCCGTTGCTCGCTCGGTGCAGCGCGCGTTGGACGAAGCAGAGCTGATGGCTGGCTGCCAGATAGCCTCGGTTTTCCTAAGCATCAGCGGTCGTCATATCGATTGTCAGAATGAAAATGGCATGGTGTCGATTAACCAGGAAGAGGTGACTCAGGAAGATGTGGATGCAGTTATTCACACCGCCAAGTCGGTACCGATTTCTGACGAACGCCGCATTTTGCATGTGTTACCGCAGGAGTTTGCCATCGACTGGCAGGAGGGGATTAAGAGCCCCATCGGTATGTCCGGTATGCGATTGGAAGCCAAGGTGCACATTATCACCTGCGCTAACGATATGGCGAAAAACATCGTCAAGTGTGTTGAGCGCTGCGGGCTGAAAGTCGACAAGTTGATCTTCTCATCTCTGGCTTCGAGCTATGCCGTTCTGACAGATGATGAGAAAGAGCTGGGCGTATGCCTGGTAGATATCGGTGGTGGCACCATGGATATCTCCGTGTTTACCGCTGGTGCATTGCGTCATACCGCAGTGATACCTATCGCGGGTAATCAGGTGACTAGTGATATTGCCAAGATTTTCAGAACGCCACTGTCACATGCAGAGGAGATCAAGGTTCAATATGCCTGTGCTCTGCGCCAGTTGGTGAGCCTGGAAGACAGTATTGAGGTGCCCAGTGTTGGTGGGCGCCCCTCTCGTACCATGAGTCGTCATACATTGGCGGAAGTGGTCGAGCCCCGTTACCACGAGCTGTTCGATCTGGTACGGGAAGAGTTGAAACGAAGTGGTATGGAAGACCAAGTAGCTGCCGGTGTGGTTTTGACCGGTGGCACAGCCAAAATGGAGGGCACGGTAGAGTTTGCGGAAGATGTGTTCCAGATGCCTGTCAGATTGGGCACACCTCTGCACATTAAAGGATTAACGGACTACGTAGATGACCCGGTGTACGCAACTGCGGTTGGTCTGCTGCACTACGGCAAGGATGATTTGCTGGGACAGCGCCGGGATAAGCGCGGAACAGAAGGAGTCTCAGGGCTCTGGAGCCGCGTGCATAGTTGGTTTAAAGGTGAATTTTAAAACGTTCTGGGTGAGAACAAAATAAATCGGAGATCGCATCATGTTTGAGTTCATGGAAAGTCATAGCAATGACGCTGTTATTAAGGTCGTTGGTGTGGGCGGCGGTGGCGGTAACGCCATTCAGCATATGGTAGAAAACACCATTGAAGGTGTGGAGTTCTACGCAGCCAACACTGACGCTCAGGCACTTCGTAGTAACGCTGCTGAACATAAAATCCAGTTAGGTGGCGCTATTACCAAAGGTTTGGGTGCAGGTGCCAACCCTGAAATTGGTCGCCAGTCAGCGTTGGAAGATCGTGAAAACATCAAGAAGGCACTGGAAGGTGCTGACATGATTTTTGTTGCCGCAGGCATGGGTGGCGGTACAGGTACCGGTGCGGCACCTGTGGTCGCTGAAGTTGCTCGCGAGATGGGAATTCTGACGGTTGCCGTGGTGACTAAACCCTTCCCGTTCGAAGGTAAGAAGCGTATGGAATACGCGGATGTAGGTATCGAATCACTGCGTGAGCACGTCGATTCCCTGATTACTATTCCAAACGATAAGTTGATGAAAGTATTGGGCCCTCGTACCAGCCTGCTTGACGCATTTAAAGCGGCGAACGACGTTTTGAATGGCGCTGTTCAGGGTATTGCAGAGCTTATCACGCGTCCGGGTCTGATTAACGTTGACTTTGCTGACGTTAAAACCGTGATGTCTGAAATGGGCACAGCGATGATGGGCACAGGAATCGCATCTGGCGAAGACCGTGCAGAGGAAGCGGCTGAAGCTGCGATATCTAGCCCATTGCTGGAAGATGTTGATTTAGCTGGAGCTCGCGGTATTCTGGTTAATATTACAGCAGGTCTCGACATCAGCATTGAAGAGTTTGAGACAGTAGGTAACGCCGTGAAAGGCTTCGCCTCAGAAAACGCAACCGTCGTTGTAGGTGCAGTGATTGACCCTGAAATGAGTGATGAACTGCGTGTGACTGTTGTTGCGACTGGCATTGGTGCCGAACGTAAGCCAGATATCACTTTGGTATCACGCCCTGCGCCAACAGTTGAGCCAGTTAGCAAGCCTGCGCCGGCCATTGAACCTATGTCTCAGACTGCGGTCTCAGAACCAGCAATGCCTGAGAAGAAAGTGGTTAACGGCCCGGCGACATCAGGCCAGGGAGAACTGGATTACTTGGACATTCCAGCCTTCTTGCGTAAGCAGGCAGACTAGGAATTAGAGTAAAAGCTTGAAATTTAGCCAGCAGATCGCTAAGATCGGCGGCCATTTTAAGCGGCTGTTCTATACTTAGAAGGATAGCTAGAGCGGGTAACTATATGATCAGACAGCGAACTCTAAAACAGAGTGTCAGCTCAACCGGAGTTGGTTTGCACTCAGGAAACAAGGTCACTCTGACTTTGCGTCCTGCGCCTGTAAACACCGGCGTGATCTTTCGTCGCGTCGACCTGAACCCGGCAGTGGATATTCCGGCAGACCCAGCCTTGGTACGAGATACCATGCTGTGTACATGCCTGATCACGGATGATGGGGTCAGATTATCTACAGTAGAACATTTATGTTCTGCTTTAGCTGGTCTTGGCGTTGATAACGTGATTGTTGAAGTAGACGCACCTGAGATTCCGATCATGGATGGTAGCGCCAGTCCTTTCGTTTACTTGCTACAAAGCGCAGGTATCGAAGAACAGGGCGCTGCTAAGAAGTTTATCCGAGTTAAGCAGACGGTACGTGTGGAAGATGGTGATAAGTGGGCCGAGTTCTCACCCCATAACGGTTTCCGCATGAATTTTGCCATCGACTTTGAACACCCGGCGATCGACGGTGAAAAGCAGCGCTTGTCTATGGACTTGAGTGCATGCTCTTTCACTAAAGAGATCAGCCGAGCTCGTACCTTCGGTTTTATGAAGGATATTGAGTACTTACGTGCCAACAATCTGGCTTTGGGCGGTAGCTTTGAAAACGCTATCGTTCTGGATGAGTACCGTATTCTCAACGAAGATGGTCTGCGCTATGAAGATGAGTTCGTCAAACACAAGATGCTTGATGCGGTCGGCGATCTCTTCCTTGGTGGCTATTCTATTATTGGTGAAGTAACAGCCTACAAATCAGGCCACGCGCTGAACAACATGCTTATCCGAGAGCTGTTGCAAAATCAGGAAGCGTGGGAGTTTGTGACCTTCGAGGACACTGAAGAAGCTCCGGTATCTTATATGATGCCAAGCTTAGCCTGATAACTCGTTGTTATTATTAAAAACCAGCCGAAAGGCTGGTTTTGTTGTTTTAGGACCTGTGTTTTGCGAGTTTTAGCAGCTGCTTTTTGAGTTGCTCCGGGGCGTGCTCAGCGAGTGCTTCCAACTGGTCGGCAGCGCTGTTTGAGAGTTTTCGATGCGGTAGCTCAGTTGGCTTTGAACTTGCTTCGGTTGCGGAGCTTGGCTGAATTCGCACCTCAATGGTGCTAAGCGCTGACAGACCTTGTTGTCTGAGTTTACTCACCAGCATGGTTTGCGCGAATTTAACCCGCTGGGCCCACGCGGAAGAGGGGGCCAAAAGGACCAGCACACCATCACGGTAGTTGGCGACAGAAACATGGGCTGCAAGGTTATCCGGTAAAAGTTGTTTTACCGTTTTGCTAATGTGAGTGATTTGTTGTGCGCCGTGTTGAAGTTTCGACATGCTTCCTGTGGTATGGTCTAGGAGGTGTGCCAACGTCTTAGGTCGTTTCGGTCGCATTAAAAACGGTTCCTGATTTAGAGAAATCGATAGGTTAAAGACAAGAAGTATTTGTCATGAGTGTATCAGTATCGTTAAAGACGAGAAATCGCGAGTATCACTTTCGCATCTGTGCCTGGCACTTGAGTATTGTGCTGGGGGCTTTCGCATTGCTGATAGGTCTAGTTGTAACTCGTCAAATGGACCAGATTGATCCTGCACAGCTGAAGGTGGCTGAGCAGCGTATCGAGAATGAAGTTAAGGCTGCTCAGCTGGATGCGCTGCGCCAGTCGACCGCATTACAGCTGCAACAGTTGGCTGGTAGAGTCGGCATGTTGCAGGCTCACGCTCAGCGCTTAGAGGCCTTGGGGGCAAGGTTGACCGAAGTCCATCAGCTTGATTCTGCTGAGTTTGATTTTGGTGCAGAACCGCCAGTGGGTGGCCCTGTTGAACTCGTCACCAATGTGCAGATGGTTGATCCGGGAACTAAGTTGGCAGAGATACTAGAAAAGATCGATCGCCTCTCTGCACAGCTAAATGATCGATCTCGTC
The DNA here is from genome assembly GCF_039544265.1 of Corallincola platygyrae. NCBI lineage: Bacteria > Pseudomonadati > Pseudomonadota > Gammaproteobacteria > Alteromonadales > Psychromonadaceae > Corallincola > Corallincola platygyrae. Next base: position 51,974 of record NZ_BAABLI010000029.1, read on the forward strand.
AGTTGGCACTACTTGAAAATCTGTTGTTGAATCACCAGATCTCTGATGAGAGCTATGTTTCAGGTCGTCCAATTAGCGATGGTTGGCTCTCATCATACTACGGTATGCGTACCGACCCGTTTACCCGCAAGCCCGCAATGCACAAAGGAATTGATTTTGCAGGTAAAGAGGGGGGCGACGTGGTTGCTACAGGTGCTGGTATAGTGACCTGGGCATCTCGCCGTAGTGGCTATGGTGAATTGGTTGAGATTAATCATGGCAGTGGCGTGACAACGCGCTATGGTCACAATCAGGAATTGTTGGTGGAAGTTGGCGATGTGGTGACCAAGGGGCAGGTGATTGCTCGAATGGGAAGCACGGGACGCTCAACGGGTCCACATGTTCACTATGAAGTTCTAAAGCAAGGACGTCAGATAGACCCAATTAAATATGTCTATCGCAAAGCCAAGTAATTAGGAATAATGCGCGAGTCATGAATCCATGGCGATTCATGACTTTTATTTTTCAGGGATAACCCGGCGTCACTTTTTTCTTTGACGCTATAACAACTAGTAATCACACCCATGTTCGTAAAAGCTCTCACCAAATTGTTCGGCAGCCGTAATGAGCGCGTGCTCAAGCGGTATCGCAAAGTTGTAAATCAAATCAATGCGCTAGAAGCAGATCTCGAATCACTTTCTGACGAGGCATTGAAAGCAAAAACTGAAGAATTTAAGCAGCGTTTGACTGACGGTGCCACGCTTGATCAGATCTTGCCTGAGGCATTTGCTACGGTAAGAGAAGCAAGTAAGCGTGTCTTTGGTATGCGTCACTTTGATGTTCAGTTAATCGGCGGCATGGTGTTGCATGAAGGCAATATTGCTGAAATGCGTACGGGTGAAGGTAAAACGCTGACCGCAACCCTTCCTGCATATCTGAATGGTCTGTCAGGCAAGGGCGTTCACGTGATTACAGTGAATGATTACTTGGCCAAACGTGACGGTGAGTGGAACCGTCCACTGTTTGAATTCCTCGGCATGACGGTTGGTATCAACCTCTCGCAGATGGAAGGTGTGGCTAAGCGCGAAGCATATGCTGCCGATATTACTTATGGAACAAACAACGAATTTGGCTTCGATTACCTGCGCGACAACATGGCATTTGCGCCAGATGACCGTGTTCAGAAAGGACTGAATTTTGCTGTAGTGGATGAGGTCGACTCGATTTTGATCGATGAAGCCCGTACTCCACTGATTATTTCTGGAGCTGCCGAAGACAGCTCAGAAAAGTACCGCCAAATTAACGCGCTGATCCCTCTGCTTGAGAAAGCAGAAACAGATGATAGTGAAGAGTCCCGTGCCGAGGGTGACTTTACCGTTGATGAAAAAGGTAAGCAGGTATTCCTGACTGAACAAGGTCAAGAGCGCGTAGAAGCTCTGCTTAAAGAGAAAGGCATGTTGGAGGAGGGCGATTCGCTCTACTCAGCAGCAAACATCTCCCTGATGCACCACATCAACGCAGGCCTGCGTGCTCACGTACTGTTCCATCGCGATGTCGACTACATCGTACAAAATGGTGAAGTGGTTATTGTAGATGAGCATACTGGCCGCACTATGCCTGGCCGTCGCTGGTCAGAAGGCCTTCATCAGGCGGTAGAAGCCAAAGAAGGCGTTGATATTCGCAATGAAAACCAAACACTTGCATCTATCACATTCCAGAACTATTTCCGTATGTACAACACCCTGTCAGGTATGACGGGTACCGCAGACACGGAAGCGTTCGAATTCCAGAGCATTTATGGCCTGGAAACTATCGTTATTCCTACCAACCTGCCGATGATCCGTGACGATAGACCTGATTTGGTTTACCTCACGGCCGAAGAGAAGTTCGAAGCGATCATCGAAGATATTCAGGATTGCGTTAAACGCGGTCAGCCGGTGCTTGTGGGTACCATCTCGATTGAGATATCTGAGTATCTCGCGGGACTTCTTAAGAAGGCTAAGATCAAACACAACGTACTGAATGCGAAATTCCACGAAAAAGAAGCAGAGATCGTCGCTGACGCAGGTTTGCCAAGTGCGGTGACCATTGCGACCAACATGGCCGGCCGTGGTACGGATATTGTGTTGGGTGGTAGCTGGCAGGCAAAAGTTGACCAACTGGGCGAATCCGCAACTGACGAAAAAATTGCGGAAATTAAAGCCGAATGGCAGAAAGTGCATGAGCAAGTGCTTGAAGCGGGCGGTCTGCACATTATTGGTACTGAGCGTCACGAGTCTCGTCGTATCGATAACCAGCTGCGTGGTCGTTCAGGTCGTCAGGGTGATGCCGGTTCAAGCCGCTTTTATCTGTCGATGGAAGATTCTCTGATGCGTATTTTTGCATCAGACCGAGTTTCTGGTTTGATGAAGAAGCTGGGCATGGAGCGTGGCGAAGCTATCGAACACCCTTGGGTCACTCGAGCCATCGAAAACGCACAGCGCAAAGTGGAAGGCCGTAACTTCGATATTCGTAAGCAGCTACTCGAATTTGACGATGTTTCTAATGACCAACGTAAGGTGGTTTACGAACAGCGCGATGAACTGCTGAATGAAGGCGATGTCCACGAAACTATCACCGCCATCCGCGAAAGTGTCGTCGACAGTATGATCAGTGAATACATTCCGCCTCAGTCTCTCGAAGAGATGTGGGATGTTCCAGGTCTGGAAGAGCGACTGAAAGCTGATTTTGCTATCGAGCTGCCTTTGCAGAAGTGGTTGGATGAAGACGATAAGTTGTTTGAAGATTCGCTTCGCGAGCGTATTTTGAGCGAGATCGTGAAAGCCTACGACGACAAAGAAGAGATGGTTGGCAAAGATGTCCTGCGTCACTTCGAAAAAGCTATCATGCTGCAGAGTCTTGATGGGCACTGGAAGGAACATCTTGCGAACATGGATCACCTGCGTCAGGGCATTCATCTGCGAAGCTACGCGCAGAAGAATCCTAAGCAGGAGTATAAGCGCGAAGCATTTGAGTTGTTCTCAAACATGCTGGAAGCACTTAAGTCTGATGTAGTTTCCATCATCTCTAAAGTTCAGGTTCGAGCTCAGGAAGATGTGGATGCGGTAGAAGCCAAACGCCGTGAAGAGGAACAGAAAGTTGCTCGCAATTATCAGCATGCTCAAGCTGGTGCGATGGCTGGCGAGGGTGAAGCGTCAGAGGCCCCTCAACAAGGCACGTTTATTCGAGATGAACGCAAAGTAGGGCGAAATGAACCTTGTCCCTGTGGCTCTGGCAAGAAGTTTAAGCAGTGCTGCGGTAAGATCTCGTAAGAGCGGCTGCTGATGAATGAAAAAACGGCGGTTTATCCGCCGTTTTTTGTGACTGTTCAGAAAGCACTAACCCCCTCATCCCTGTACAAACCGGCAGGATAGGTAACAAAACAAACCGGGAACATAGGTTACACATAAGCTGCATGGGTAAGGAGGACTTGCCCA
>NZ_BAABLI010000030.1:0-58928 GCF_039544265.1 Corallincola platygyrae
CCAACTCAGGAGAAAGATAAAAACAAAACCTGTTATTTCTTTCCGCTGCCTCGCCCTGAGCGAGTGAGGCGGCATTATAGGGAGCTTTCTCACAAACGCAAGGGTCGGATCACATATTTTAGTTCAAGTGAACAGATTTTGCTCAAATACGTTTTATGGAAGCGGAAAACTCTTATCTACTGCGCTTTTGAGATAGCAGAGGGAACATCGGCCAGGCTATCGACCACCTCAGATGCCAGTTCTGCTCCCTCTTTAGTTACGCTCTTTCCGGTACGCACTAAAAACTGGCCTTTTAATCCGGCAGCAATTGCTGCGCGCATATCATCTGCTTTATCTCCTACCATGTAGGAGCTACCAAGCGAGATATTATGTTCATCTGCCGCGCGCTTGAGCATTCCCGGCTCGGGCTTACGACACTGGCATTCAATGGCATATTTGGCAATTTCACCCTTAGGATGATGCGGGCAGCAATATACGGCGGTTAATGGAGCGCCAGCTTTCTGGAACTCACTTTTCATCCATTCAGTAAGCTGGTGAAACTGGGACTCGTCGTAATAGCCGCGAGCTATACCAGACTGGTTGGTAACAACCACCAACAAATAACCCTGCTGATAAAGATTGCGGGCAGCATCTAATACACCCTCAACAAACTCGAACGAAGCGATCTCGTGAACATAGCCATGATCGACGTTAATCACGCCATCTCGATCTAAAAACACCGCTTTTTGCATCATCTATCTTTCCAATAACAAGAAGGGCCTGAAAAGGCCCTTCTATTCATTAGCATCTAAACTAGGTGTTATTGATACTTTTCTTATTAATTCCATACTCGCGAAGTTTATTCGCAATCGCAGTGTGCGATACCCCTAGCTTACGGGCCAGTTGGCGCGTACTAGGGTACGCTGGATACAGACGTCTCAACAGATTACTCTCGAAACGTTTGGTTGCTTCCTCAAGCGAGCCTTCGAAATTGTCGTCATAGTATCCAAAGCCACTGCTATATGAAGGTAACTGCAGATCTTCAGCATCTATCTCGTGACCTTCCAATAAGGACACCGCTTGGTAAACAGAGTTCTCCAGTTGTCTGACATTTCCCGGCCATGGGTACTGTTGAACAAAGTCCTGGCATTGCTTAGTCAGATTTGGCGTCGGTCTACCCAACTGCCTGCTATATCGAGCAACGAACAACTCAGCCAAAGGCACGATATCAGCTTTACGCTCACGCAGCGCCGGCACACGCAGGTTTAATACGTTAAGTCGGTAATATAAGTCTTCGCGGAACTCGCCCTGTTGCACCATAGCGGGAAGATCTTTCTGCGTCGCACAGATAACTCGCACGCTGACTTTGACCTCTTCCTCAGCTCCAACTCGACGGAACGATCCGTCCTGGAGAAATCTTAAGAACTTAACTTGCAGGCCTTCCGACATATCTCCGATTTCATCTAAGAAAACGGTACCACCATTAGCTTGTTCAAATACGCCTCGCTTACCCTCGCCCGCACCCTCAAATGCATTAGCGGAAAACCCGAACAGCTCATGCTCTGCAACATTATCAGGTAAAGAGGCACAATTAAGCGCGATAAAAGGGCGATCGCCGCGGAAGCTAAACTCATGACAAGCACGGGCCAACAGTTCTTTACCTGTTCCTGTCTCGCCATGGATTAAAAGAGGTGCATCAAGCTGAGCCATTTTGCGAGCCTGACTCAATACTCGTTTCATATGTGCGCTGTCAGCAAAGATACGTGAGAAGCCGTCATCACTCTGGCGCTGGAAAGCGGTAACCTGCTCACCGAGGCGGTCGACTGATTTGAGAACGACCACGGCACCCGCCAGGATTGACTGCCCTTCTAGATCTGGTACCCGGATGGGAAGAATGTCAGCCAGATAAGTCTTACCAGCCATGGTAATTTTTGCCGCCTGGGCGATCACTTCATCGCCTTCCATCCAGCGTTGAAAGCTAAACCCATGAACCCACTGATTCAGGCCACCGTGAACAATCTTTTCAGTTTTTAGTCGCAGAGCAATAGCAGCAGCTTCATTTGCGACAACAATACGGCATTTGAGATCAATAGAGAAAACCGGGTCAGGCAGGGTTCTAAGCAGTGTTTCCAGCTCATAGTGGCCACGCTCAGAAGGTGTATACGGAACGGTTCTTACATCTTCTACGCCATTAATAAGGCGCAGAGCAGGCATCAGCTTCTGGAGGTCCTCAAATGCCAAGCCTGGAAAATTCAGAAAAATATTACGCTTCTGGTCAGTCTCAATACTTTTCAGATTAATACCGTGCTTTACGAGTATTACCAGTACTTCTTGGGCAATGCCCAGGCGATCTTCGCAAACGACTTCTAAACGCATATCTCCCCACCCGCGGTTATTATCTTATTGTCATTATTCAGGGTGTAAAAATAATAATACAGAGAAAGGAAAGAAGCTAGAACAGAACGTAAAGCAGAGAAGCAAGAAGCATTAACCCTTTAAATACAGTGCGTTGCACACATAAGAGATAGTAAAGATTGAGCTACAGGCGGCATTCTCGTACAGGAATACCGCCTAACAGCTTAACCGATAGCTCTTTTTTTCAGTGTCGCAAAGATTTCTCCAGCCACATTTCTAACTTTCAAAGGTTTCGCTTCAACGTATGGCAAGGCTCGACACACCTGTACTGACTTTATGCCTAAACGTGCAGTTAACAAGCCTGCTCCCATACCTTGAGCAACTCTACCCGAGAGCTTACCAGTCATATCAGCACCGATAGCCTGCAAGCCAACATCACTTAGTGTTTCACTTACGCCAGCATAGATAACATTAAGCATCACTGTCTTGATAAGCAGCCAGCGACTGAAGACTCCCAACTCAATTCCATATACAGCGGCAACTTCATCGACCATGCGCATGTTTCGCCAGGCGATAAGCAGCATATCAATTGCAGCAAGCGGGCTAAGCGCAATCAGCACCGCCGCCTCTGAAGACCAACTCGCGATCACTCGCTTAGCTTTGTCATCCAGTTTCTGCATTACCTGTTGCTCAAACAAAGTAATGACCTCTTTATCAGAATGATGGTCCTCGATTGATTCTTTCCACTCCGAAATGGCCTGAGACAGCTCTTCGTCTGTTTTACTTGGCAGAAGGCGAACACAAAACTGGACTACGTCATCAGAACTCTCGCCATCGAGTATCCGCTCAGCGACTTCACGCCTTTTACCTATACGAGTCAGCTGCGCGCTGCGGCGCCACGCGGTAAAAATCGAGATCGCAGCCCAACCACCTACCAAGGCAAATAAACTGCCGTAAAGCACTGCTAAAGCTGGAGCCTGATGCCATTGGGCATTAAAGAATTCAACCGCCTCTATAAGCGCAATAACCGAAGTCAGGAACAACGCTGTCCATAACATTGGATGACTTTTCTTGGAAAGCGTCGGGGAGGAAGTCTCACTATCATCTATCTCAAGCTCTGACTCGATAGACTGCCAGTTATCGGTTTCTTCTAGAATGATCGCCTGTTCCAGTTTGGATGGTTCAGCGTCTGCTTCCACTTCAAAAAGCTGCTGTTGCTGATAATCACTCTTCTTTGCTTTGCTCATTGTAATTTGTCCCCGAGCAGAAATTGCAGCACACGATCCATTGCAATGTGCGGAATAATATTTCCCTCTTTACCTACCATGGGCGGTGCAAAAGGTACAAAGGAGAATTGGTGCTGTTCAAAGATCTGTGAAGAAGGCAGAGAAGTTGGTAACTCCCCTGGATAAAAAAGAAACGGTTTACGCTCATCGAGAGACGTTGCCTTAAGCATGGTTCGGGCAACTCCCTGATATTCATGGTTGCCAACAGTACTCGCTTTTATCGCTGCAAACGCACAGGTTTCAACCTGCACATCGGCAAAGCCCCAAGGGCTATCTTCAGTAATCACCATCTGTCTAACCAATTGTGAAAGCTGATCCTGCTGCGCAGGCAGGACATGATCCGCCTTCGATGCAGCCAGTACTACTTTGTCGATGCGCGGATTAAACAGCCGACGCAATAACGATCTTTGCCCGTACTTAAAGCTTCCCAATACCTGTAACAAAGCCTGCTTCAAATCCTGAAACTGTGCATGGCCTGCCGCCATCGCAGTCAGTGGGTCGACCAAGACGATCTGTCTATCAAATTTGGAAAAATACTCTTTGTAGAATTTCTCAACTACCTGGGATTTGTAGGCTTCAAATCGTTTTGTCAGGCAATAGCCCCAACTGTTTTTCTTATACTTGTCCTGCAAAGAATCCAACAGTATGTATGGAAAGAATTGAAGAAGCGGAGTGCCTTCGTATTCACCAGGTAGCAAAAAGCGGCCTGGTTGCAGCAGATAAGCGCCGGCGCCTCGAAGGGTATGGAGTAAATCGGCGTACTGCTTAGCCAAATCAGCCAGAAGTAGTTCGTCTACTGGTGCATTCAAGTCGATCGATGCGATAGTTTCTCGCCACAAAACGAACTCGGGCAATTCAGCGTAGCCGGTCATCAGATGGCTATTGAGCTGGCACCACTCATTGTAATCAAGCGCCAGTAACGGCAGATCCAGCAGCCACTCACCGGGATAATCGATTATATCGACTCTTAGCTTTGCTCTGTCCGTCAGGCTGGCAAGCGGCTGTTTCGCTGGTCGATACAAAAGCTCCAGGCTAACCGTACTCACACCTCTTGTTGGTGCTGGCCACTGAGGAACTTGCTCGGATAGTCCGGCCACCGCAGTTTCGTAAGGGTAGCGGATCCAGTCCAGTCGTTGCTGTGGCACTCTCCTGACCCCCAGCAGCCGTTGCTCACTGGTGGGCTTAAAGAAAGGTAGGGAAGCATCTCTGTAGTGAATCAGTTGATGTAGCAAGCTGGTGATAAAAGCGGATTTACCAGCCCCTGAAAGCCCCGTAACGGCGAGAGTGATATGACTATCTAACGAGCGAGAGAGCACGTGATGTGCTCTCTCTTTGATATTGCTTACGATTCGATTGACTGTAGAAGACTTCTTCATCTATAGCTTGCTGATCTCATGCTTGAGTGAGAATTCGTTCGATGTCACTTCCTGTTCCAGTTTACGCAATCTGAACTCCAACTTTTCAAAGCGCGTAACTACTTCCTTAAACGCTTGACGCGGTGGCTCTCCTGCCTGCCAAACATGTGACTTAACAGTATGCACCTGGCCTGCTGACTTACCTGAGGGGGCTTTGTCTAAGACCAGCCATAAGATAACGTAAGCTAGCAGTGGTAACCCGAATATACCGGTCAGAATAATCGCCGACGCTACTACCACGCGAACCAACCAGGTCTCAAAGCCGAAATAATCTGCTAACCCCGCGCAAACACCTGCCAGCTTCTGGCGATCGGTAGACCGATAAAGTGTTTTCTTTTGTGGTGTTTCGCTCATATGTTAGCCCTCTTGACGCTTGTGTTCAGTACCTAAGATCCGCTCAAGCGTATCCAAGCGTTCAGCCATCTTCTCGGCGCGCGCTGCCAAATCATTTAGCAGCGCCATCTCTTCTTCCGTTAAGCCTTGGCTAACTTGGCGCTTGCTGCGGTAATGAAGGAACAACCAAATAGGCGCCACAAAAATCATAAATACTATGAATGGTGCGGCAACAATGCCTGCTATCGCTTCGTAATCAGCCACGCTTACTCTCCTTATCTACCGCCAGCCAAGTTAGGCGTCCTGTTTATCGCTTTTATTATCTGCGTTAAGTTTTTGCTTGAGCGCTTCCAGCTCACTATTAACTTTCTCTTCGGCTTCCAGTTCTGCAAACTGGTCAGAGAGTGAGCGTTGTGCCTTCTCTGCCAAATCGTAGGACTCCACTTCAGCTTCAAGATTGTCAATCTTGCGCTCATACTGCTCAAAGCGCATCATGGCATCCTGTACCTTACCACTGTCAAGCTGCTTCTTTACTTCCAGTCGTGAAGAGACTGTCTCGCGGCGCAAAAGAATGCTTTGCTGACGAGCTTTCGCATCTTTTAACTTTTCCTGTAGTTGCGAGATTTCATCTTTCAAGCGATTAAGTTGCTCGTCATGCTGTTGCAGGTCTGTTTCAACAGCTGTAATCACATCACTCACTTTCTGCTTCTCGATCAAAGCGCCTTTGGCAAGATCTTCGCGGTCTTTACTCAAAGCCAGTTCAGCGCGCGCCTGCCAATCGTTTGCATCACTACGCAGGCGATCAATGCGACGCTCCAGGTCTTTCTTTTCTGCAATCACACGTGCAGAGTTTGAACGAACCTCAACTAAGGTATCTTCCATCTCTTGAATAATCAGGCGAACCATCTTTTCTGGATCTTCTGCGCGGTCAAGCAAGGAATTGATGTTTGCATTGACGATGTCTGAAAAGCGGGAAAAAATACCCATAACACACCTCTTTGGCTCAATTAAAATGTTCTTGTCCAATAGGAAGGCAAGATGCAAGCCAACTTAAAAATTATTATTTTATTCAATAAATACAGAAAGATAGGAATATCCCTTGTCAATGGGGAAATCTCCTATAGTATAAATCACACCAACTCTTGGTGAAATTAACCACATGTCATCATTCAGTGCCAGCAAAAAAGATAACCTGATTGGCCAGTCCAATAGCTTTCTTCAGGTATTAGAGCATGTTAGGCAAGTTGCCGCGCTCAACAAACCGGTTTTAATCATTGGTGAACGGGGAACAGGTAAAGAGCTAATCGCTGAACGCCTTCATTACCTGTCACAGCGGTGGGACAAAAACTACCTGACGCTGAATTGCGCCACGCTGAACGAAAACTTGCTGGAGAGCGAGCTTTTTGGCCATGAGAGTGGCGCGTTCACCGGAGCAAGCAAAAGGCATCAGGGGCGTTTTGAGCGAGCAGATGGCGGCACTCTGTTTCTGGATGAACTTGCGAATACTTCGGGTATCGTCCAGGAAAAACTGCTGCGCGTTATTGAGTATGGCGAGTTTGAGCGTGTTGGCGGCACCAAGTCAGTAAAGATAGACACCCGGTTGATCGCAGCAACAAATGAGGACCTTCCTGAACTTGCAGAGCGAGGAGAGTTTCGTGCGGACCTTTTGGACAGGCTCGCGTTCGACGTGATCACGCTTCCTCCGCTGAGAGAACGCCCTGAAGATATCATGACCCTTGCCGAGCACTTCGCCATTAATATGGCAAGGCAGTTGGAGATGGAGCTATTCAGTGGCTTTACCCGGGCTGCCCAGGAAACCCTGATGGAACATCACTGGCCCGGCAACGTGCGAGAACTCAAAAATGCTGTAGAGCGAAGTGTATATCGACACAACAACGCCCATTTACCACTGCATCAAATCATTTTGGACCCATTTGAATCACCGTATCGACCCAAATCGATAGTGCGCACTAACGATAGAATTAAAACCAGTGGTTCTGAGCAAACTGCGCCGCCTCAGCCAACGAACTCTGAAAAACTTGAACCACAGCAAGCTTCACATAATTCAGCGGTAATAGAATTCCCCATCCAGCTAAAAGACAAGCTACGTGATATCGAAGTTGAAATATTGCGCAGCGCTATGAAACAAAGTCAGTACAACCAAAGAAAAGCGGCTGATAAGCTGGGACTTACTTATCATCAGCTTCGGGGCATTTTGAAAAAGTATGCCTTGCTCGATGAATTTAGATAATCACCATGGAAAGTGGACGTATGCCCATTAGGCGTCGACAAAGTTTTAGAGTTCGCCTGCGTCTCGCAGTGCTTGGTTCAATAACTCTAGTTACTCTCACTCTGGCCTGGATGCTAAAAGATTACGGCGATAATGTTCGGCCGCATCAAGGTCTGGTTTATTGCTCTGAAGCCAGCCCCGAGACATTTAATCCACAGTTGGGAAATTCCAGCACCACAGTGGATGCCACAACCCACCAGATCTATGATCGACTGGTCGATGTAGATGCAGAGGGGAATGTGCGCCCCGGGTTGGCATACAAGTGGCAGATAAGCAGGGATAAAAAGAGTTATAAATTCAGCCTCCGGCAAGGTGTTAATTTTCACCACACAGACTTCTTTCGCCCCAGCAGAACAATGACATCAGAAGATGTCGTTTTCTCTTTCTCCCGTATTCTTGATCAAAACCATCCATACCATAGTATTGGCGGCGGTCAATATCCCTACTTCCAGGGCGTAGGCTTAGGCAATTTGATCCGTTCGGTCGTTGCCGTAGACCCATTTACCGTTCAATTTGATCTGCTGAGACCTGATGCCAGTTTTCTCACAACATTGGCGACAGATTTCGCCGTCATTTTGTCTGCAGAGTATGGAGACTGGCTCGAGCGTAGAAGACAAAAACCTCTCATTGATACAAAACCTATCGGCACAGGCCCATTCCATTTTGTCTCTTACCGGAAAGACTCGTACATCAAATATCGTCGCCACCCAGCCTATTGGGGCCCACCAGCAAAACTCGAGCGTTTGGTGTTTGATATCACGCCACCACCGTCCGCTCGACTCGGCAAGTTGTTAACCGGTGAATGTGATGTAATCGCCCTGCCCTCGGCAAGTGAGATGGCGCTGCTAAGAAAAAATGAAAATGTGCGTCTGAGCATTCAAACAGGTTTGAATGTTGGATACCTCGCCTTTAATACCCAGCATCCTCCTTTGGATAACGTCAAAGTTCGGCGAGCCATTGCACACGCCATTAACAGGGATCGAATTATGGCGGCGGTATATTTTGGCACGGCAACCTTGGCCAACTCAGTATTACCTCCGGTCTCATGGGCATTCAATGATAGCCTGCCATTCGTTGACTATGACCCCGAAACATCGAAGGCCCTGCTGGCCGAAGCAGGGCTGGCTGAAGGGTTTGAGTTCGAACTCTGGGCTCCGCCAATTCAAAGGGTGTATAACCCCAGTCCACTGAAAATGGCGCAACTGATTAAAGACGACTTGGCCAAGGTGGGGATTAAGACGCAGATCGTAACCTACGATTGGCAAACATTCCGACGAAACCTGCAAGCGGGCAAACATGACGCAACCTTGCTGGGTTGGATGGCGGATACGGCAGATCCCGATAATTTTTTCAGGCCCGTGCTAAGTTGCCAAGCATTGTCCCATGGCACTAACCGTGCCCAGTGGTGTGACTTTGAGTTTGACCGCCTTCTCAACGACGCTCTTTCTTCCTCTGACCGGAGTGTAAGAAAGCACTACTACGAAGATGTACAAGAGATAATCTCAAAACAGTTACCCGTGTTTCCGCTGGCCCATGCTCTCCGCTTCCAGGCGCACAGAAGCAATATTAAAGGTATGGGTCTGAATCCTTATGGCGGCATACGCTTTAGCGAGGCTGAGCGAGAATAATTCATGCTTATTTATACGCTAAGAAAGATAAACCTATTTATCTTCACTTTTGTGGGACTGTCTCTGCTCTCCTTCAGCTTGATTCATATCGTTCCAGGCGATCCTGTTTACCTCCTGACCGGTCTTGAAAACCTGTCAGAGGAGCAGTATCAGACGTTAAGTCACCAGCTCTATTTAGACCGTCCCTTTATTCTCCAGTACTTCCACTATCTGGGCAATATATTCAACGGTGAGTGGGGCTACTCACTGACATCTGGTGAAAGTGTCTGGGTCGAGATCAAACAGACATTTCCAGCCACACTTGAGTTGGTGTTTTATGCATTGGTGGTTGCCATGCTTGTCGGTTTACCGATTGGCTCACTGGCAGCTCTGAAGAAAGAGAGCATCACTGACCATACGGTAATGACACTCAGCCTTCTTGGCATCTCCATTCCGGTATTCTGGTGGGGACTATTGATGATCATGATCCTGGCACTGACCCTTGGGTGGTTACCTATGTCAGGCCGGTTGAGTCTTCTCTACGACATTGAGCCGGTCACCAACCTGATCCTGATTGATATCCTACTGTCCAATCAAGATTACAAAGAAGCCGCATTCCAAAACGCACTGGCTCACCTGGTGATGCCAACGCTTGTTCTGGCGACAGTGCCAACCACCCAGGTTATTCGTACCACGCGTGCCACCATGCTTACCCTGCTTAAGAAAAACTTTATTAAAGCTGCTCAAGCAAGGGGGATTGGTCGTTGGAACGTATTAAGGCGGCATGCCTTGCCCAACAGCCTGTTGCCGGTGTCCAGGCAGTTAGGGCTCCAGATCAGTACCTTGATGACAGGCGCGATGGTTACCGAGAACATTTTTTCTTGGCCAGGCATTGGCAAGTGGTTGGTCGCCAGCCTGTACCAACGGGACTACCCGGCAATTCAAGGCGGACTGCTGGCAGTATCGACCTTCATCATTTTAGCTACGGTCATCAATGACCTGCTGCACACTGCGTCAGATCCTATCGCGAGGAAAACATATAATGCTGCGTCATGAGATATACGACGACGCCAGAATGCCCTCGCCCCTGGCTAGGGCTCTGGTCGAGTTCAGAAAACACCCTGTCTATATGGCGGCCTTTTATTGGTTGATGTTGCTATTTGCACTGTCGATATTCGCACCATTTGTCGCTCCCTATACCCCTGATACCCAGCATCTGGGTGAACTTTTAGTGCCACCATCCTGGTACAAGAATGGTCAGGTGGAGTTCTTTTTCGGTACCGACGACCTGGGTCGAGATATTCTCACCCGCTTAATCTACGGTGCTCGCTACTCATTTGGCATGGCACTGTTGATTATGACGGTGTGCGCCTTGCTCGGCACTATTATTGGTGTTTTTGCAGGAATGACTCGCGGCTTAAAATCGAGCATCTTGCATCATGTGCTGGATACGGTGCTGTCCATTCCATCGCTGCTGTTAGCGATTGTTGTTATTGCCATTCTTGGGCCTGGGCTTGAGCAGGTGCTTATCGCTGTGGGTCTCGCCCAAGTACCTCAATTTGTACGTACGCTGAATAATGCGATACGTGAAGAGCTCAGTAAAACCTACGTCACCGCCGCCACGCTGGATGGTGAAAAAGGGCCTCGCCTGTTTATATTCACGCTGTTACCAAACCTGCTCGAACCCATACTCGTCCAATTCACAACGTCTCTGTCGACAGCCATTCTGGATATCGCAGCACTTGGCTTTCTCAAATTGGGAGCGCAGGCACCCACCCCGGAATGGGGCACCATGCTGTCAGGCGGGTTGGAATTGATTTACCGAGCACCATGGACCGTGGCATTCCCTGGGTTTGCCATCTTGATAAGTGTCCTGTCAGTGAATGTTGTGGGCGAAGGGCTGCGTAACTCCATAGGCAAGGTGAAGCAATGAGCTTGCTGGATATTAAAAACCTATCAATCACCCTGAAAACTGAAAACGGTGAGATAACAGCTGTTGACCGCGTCAGCTTGTCACTGGCTGATGGAGAAATACATGCGCTGGCAGGCGAGTCTGGTTCAGGCAAAAGTTTGTTGGCTAAGGCTATCAGCGGGCTGCTTTCTGACGATTGGAGTGTAATTGCCGACCGTATGTTCTACAACGGTGAAGATCTTCAGGCAATGGACTATCAGGATCGTCGGGAGCTAATGGGCAGCGAGATCGCAATGATTTTCCAGGATCCGGAGAACAGCCTGGACCCGATTATGCGAATAGAAGAGCAGTTAATAGAGACACTACCGAAGCCCGATAGCAAAGGACCGTTCAGTTTCTTTCGAGCCCATAAACGACTCAGACAATCAGCAATTTCCCTGCTTCATCAAGTAGGTGTGAAAGACCACGAGCGCTTGTTAAAGGCGTATCCTCATGATGTTTCAGAGGGGCTATGCCAAAAGGTCGTGATCGCAATGGCGATTGCCCACAGACCTCGGTTACTTATTGCAGACGAACCTACCGCAACCATGGAGCCAAGGGCGCAGGGACAATTGTTCAGGTTGCTAAGGAAGTTCAATCAGCTACATAACATGAGCATCCTGTTGCTCAGCCATGACCTCTATACCGCCGCACAATTGAGTAATCGAATAACCATGATGTATTGTGGCCATGTGGTTGAATCAGGTCTAACCAAGCGAATGATTGCACACCCGGTACACCCTTATACAGAAGCCATGGTTAACAGTACCCCGAGTTTTTCGGGGCAACTGATACATAAATCTTCGTTGCCTGAGCTACGGGGTGGTGTACCAACGTTGCAGCACCTTCCTATTGGCTGTCGACTGGGCCCACGTTGCCCTTACGCCCAAAAGGAGTGTGTAGAAGTCCCTGCGCTGAAACGCTTCAAGGGGCGCAGCTACCGATGCCATTTTCCATTGAACCTGGAAGCGTTGCGTAAGAAGGACAAACAATGATCCTTGCCGCCAGATATTTAACCAAAATCTACAAACCAAGATTTGCAATGCCTTGGACTCCCGAGCCCGCCCCGGCGATAGATCGCATCTGTTTTGAGTTGGGTGAAGGCGAAACACTGGCGATTATAGGCGCCGCAGGCTCGGGTAAAACTACGCTGGCCAGAGTCTTGGCTGGGGCCGAAACACTGACAGAGGGAACTCTGCTAATGGAAGGCCAACGCGTTGACGCTGTCACCAGCGATGATTACCACAAAAACATACGTATGGTGTTTCAAGATCCCAGCGCTTCACTAAACCCCAACATCTCCATCGGCAAGCAACTAGACAGTACTTTGCGACTCTCCAGCAAACTGAGTGATGCAGAGCGCAAAAAGCGAGTAATGCAAACTCTGCAGGATGTAGGCTTGATGGACGAACATGCTGAATTTTATCCTGACCAACTTTCTACGGGTTTGAAGCACCGTGTGGCGTTAGCCAGAGCGCTCATCACGGAACCTAAGGTTATTATTGCAGACGAATCGCTCTCGTCGGTCGATGTGTCAGTGCGTGCAAAGCTGATCAATCTGCTACTGAAACTGCAACGAGAGCGCAACCTCTCCTACATCATGATCACTCACGACCGTGAAATCATCGAGCATATGTGCGATAAAATGATGGTTCTTCAAAGCGGACGCACCATCGAGTACGGGCAGGTAGAACAGATCCTAAATCAGCCTAAAGAAGCCTATTCAAGGCAACTACTTGCGTTGTAAATACTAAAAAAACGCTACTACCAGCGATTGTTAGGTTGTAAAAATCTAAAATTTAGGGCAAAAAAAAAGAGAGGCGAAAGCCTCTCTTTTTTTTCTAAAGCCTACTATTGAACGTCATCACTCTGGTTAGCCGCTGCTGCCGGGTACTTAACCTCAGCACGCTCTCTAAGCATGGCGATAACGGGCTGGTAAGCCTGCTCAATCACCTGAGGCGCCAGCTGTGCATTCAATGCCTCAAGCTGAGACGCTTGAGGCTCTGCAGCAGGGTTAACCTTAACCAGCTCGACCACTGCATACTTGCCACCTGGAATGCGCGCTTGCTCAGCACTAACACGTTCAACAGATGGGGCAAGGCTGAAGGCAACATCACGTACACCCGGTGCAACTTCGTTACCGAAGCGTGTAATCGCCAGCTTTTCTTCGAAAGCCAGGCCATTGCTAGTGAGCACTTCTGTCAGCTCTTCACCAGCTTCGAGTTTAGCCACCAGTTCAGCACTCAATGCTTCTGCTTTCTCATTAGCCAGTCGCTGCTTAACCTGCGTTTCCAGCTGAGACTTAACATCTTCCAGTGTAAGTTGTGATGAAGGCTTATGCTCCTTCAGGCGAACAATAAACACTTGTTCAGCACCTACTTCAACTGGATCACTGTTCAGGCCTTCGATTAACACTGTATCGCCGAAAGCTGCAGTCAACAGGTCAGGGTTATTGAAAGGCGCTGGAGCAGCATTCTGACTGAAAAGCTCTGTTGACTTAACTTCAACACCCGCTGCATCAGCTGCATCGACCAGAGTGTCTGGAATCTCAAATGCCATGTTGGTCATAGCACTTTGCAATTCAACGAACTCTTCTTCGGCTTTCTGCTTTTTAATCTGCTGCGCAATGGCGTCTTTGACATCATCCAAAGGCTGTTTTTGGCCTTTCTCTAGTGCCAGTAGCTTGATCAGGTGGATGCCGTTTGATGTCTCAACGGGTGCGGAAACATCACCCACATTTGCCAGCTCGTAGGCTGCATCATCAAACTCTTCACCATAAGTTCCACGCTCAAACCAATCCAGCTCACCACCATTTTCACCACTGAAGGTGTCGATAGAGTTAGTCTTGGCAAGTTCGGCAAAATCGGCACCCGCAGTCAGCTCAGACAACAGCTGTGCAGCTTTTTCACTTTCGCCTGCTGGCAGCAGAATATGTGCGACCTTACGTCTCTCTGACAGCTGATAGAGTGCGCCATTCTCTTCGTAATAAGCCAGCACTTCGTCGTCAGACGCAACTTTATCCTTTGCCAACTCAGCGACATTCAGCTCGACATATTCCAGAGCTACCTGCTCTGGATTAACGAAGCGGTCAGCCTGCTGGACATAGGTCTCTTGCAGAAGCTCTTCTGTCACCTCGACGCTATCCAGGAAACTGGCTGAGTCGACGGTAAGCAAACGAATATCGCGAGTTTCATTATCCAGTGCGTAGCGTGTTTTCAACTCTGCATCGGTAACAAAATCGGTACCGATAAGTGCCTGAAGCAACTGGCGACGAGTCATTTCGCGGCGCAGATACTCACGGAACTGAGAAGTAGACATGTTCTGGCGACGAACCACACTCAGGTACACATCATTTGAAAACTGACCATTCACCTGGAATTCAGGCATGCTGGTGATAGCATCTTTAATTGCTTCATCACTGACACGCAATCCAAGCTCATGTGCGGTCTGGTCTGTCAGCACTTCGTCAACCAAGCGGTCAAGTACGCTGCTGCGAAAACGCTGCATATAGGCACTGTCGCTTGCCAGTTGACCAAACAGTTGGCCGAACTGACGCTCCATACGCGCACGTTCGTTTTGGTATGCGGCCTCAAATGCCTGAGGGCTAATCTCTTCGCCGTTCACAACAGCAGCGGGCTGAATGTTGCTACCGCCGATATAACTACCTACACCGGCCAGGGCGAATGACAAAATAATCAGGCCCAGAACAATCTTGGCGGCGGTGCCGTGAACTCCTTCACGGATCGTATCAAGCATTTTCTCGTCTCTCGTTAGCGCTAAAACAAAAATTCAAAATAAAAGGCGCATCTGATGTTAGATGCGCCTTTCGATAATTTGGCGGAGTGGACGGGACTCGAACCCGCGACCCCCGGCGTGACAGGCCGGTATTCTAACCAACTGAACTACCACTCCTTGACTGCAGGCGAACACCCGCAGTGATTTTAACGCGCAAAACCGATTAAGCCGCCTTAGCGGCTTAAATTAGTTTACAGCGTCTTTCAGAGCCTTACCGGCTTTGAATGCTGGCACTTTGGCAGCAGCAATATCGATAGTTGCACCCGTTTGTGGGTTGCGACCAGTGCGAGCAGCACGCTCACGTACAACAAAAGAACCGAAACCAACCAGAGCAACCTGGTCGCCTTCTTTCAGTGCAGCAGAAATAGCGTCAACAAAGCTATCCAGCGCACGGCCAGCAGACGCCTTAGAAATGTCTGCTCCTTCAGCAATTTTATCAATAAGTTGAGACTTATTCACGGTGTCATCCCCTTTCTTATTTTAATCATCTGCCACGGTTTGTTTAGGTATGTACACCGTAGCTGCGACGTTTTATATCAGGCTTGAAATCGTCACGCAAGGCGCGAAGCCTTGTTTTATGCGGGATTCAGCGAGATCCGCGGGCTCGATCACCGAACCCGTATTATTTTCGTTACCAAGATCTAATTCTTGGCAATCGCAAAACCTTCTGCAGGCTCCTGCAACGCCAGTTCAAGTACATCTTCAATCCAGCGAACCGCATGGATCTCCATGTCCTGTTTTACGTTTTCAGGGATCTCTTCGAGGTCTCTTTCGTTTTCATGAGGGATCACAACACGTTTAATACCGCCCCGGTGTGCTGCAAGTAATTTCTCTTTCAGACCACCAATGGGAAGTACTTCACCACGAAGCGTGATCTCACCGGTCATGGCAACGTCAGCTCGCACAGGATTACCCGTGAGCGCAGAAACCAATGCCGTGGTCATTGCGATACCGGCACTCGGACCATCTTTAGGTGTTGCACCTTCAGGAACGTGGACGTGAATATCACGTTTCTCGTGAAAGTCCTGATTGATTCGCCACTTGTCGGCACGGCTGCGAACAACAGTCATCGCCGCTTGAATCGACTCCTGCATCACCTCGCCCAGCGAGCCGGTGAAAGACAACTTACCTTTGCCCGGTACAGACATAGCTTCAACAGTTAGCAGATCGCCGCCGACTTCGGTCCAGGCCAAACCGTTCACAAGGCCGATACGGTTGCTCTCTTCGGCTTTACCAAAGTCAAAACGCTGGACACCCAGGAACTCTTTCAGGTTGTCCTGAGAAATCTTAATAGGTGCTTTCTTTTCACCCAGCAGCAGTTGCTTAACGGCCTTCCGGCATAACTTTGAAATCTCTCGCTCAAGATTACGCACGCCAGCTTCACGAGTGTAGTAACGAATAATGCCGATAATTGCACTGTCTTCGATCTCTACTTCGCTCGCTTTCAGACCGTTGCGGCTAATCTGCTTATTCAGCAGGTGATTACGCGCAATGTTGAGCTTCTCGTCCTCGGTGTAACCCGCTAGGCGGATCACTTCCATACGGTCGAGCAATGGGCCAGGAATGTTCATCGAGTTTGAGGTCGCCACAAACATCACATCGGAAAGGTCATAATCCACTTCCAGATAATGGTCGTTGAAGCTATTGTTCTGCTCAGGATCAAGCACCTCCAGCAGTGCTGAGGCTGGATCACCGCGCATATCGCTGCCCATTTTGTCAATCTCATCGAGCAGGAACAGTGGGTTCTTCACGCCGACTTTGCTCATTTTCTGCAGCAACTTACCCGGCATTGAACCGATATAAGTACGGCGGTGACCACGGATCTCAGCTTCATCACGAACGCCACCTAATGCCATACGCGTATACTTACGCCCCGTCGCCTTCGCAATAGATTGTCCCAGTGACGTTTTACCAACGCCCGGCGGTCCAACTAAGCAAAGGATTGGCCCCTTGAGCTTGCGCACACGGTTCTGTACGGCGAGATACTCGAGAATACGCTCTTTGACTTTTTCCAGGCCAAAGTGGTCTTTATCCAAGGTCTCTTGAGCGCCAGAGAGGTTCTTTTTAACCTTGCTGCGTTTGTGCCAAGGCAGACCTACCATCCAGTCAATATAGCCACGAACAACCGTTGCCTCTGCTGACATTGGCGACATCATGCGCAGCTTCTGAAGCTCGGCTTCTGTCTTCTCTTTGGCCTCTTCAGGCATTTTCGCCTCTTCGATACGCTGCTTGAGCATCTCGAATTCATCAGGTCCCTCTTCCAGCTCACCCAGTTCTTTCTGAATCGCTTTCATCTGCTCGTTCAGATAGTACTCGCGCTGGCTTTTTTCCATCTGCTTCTTAACACGGCCACGGATCCGTTTTTCAACCTGCAGCAGATCAACTTCAGACTCCATCATCGCCATCAAAAACTCGATGCGGTCACTGACGCTGATGACTTCCAGCACACGCTGTTTGTCTTCGAGCTTCAATGGCATATGCGCCGCCATGGTGTCGGCCAGGCGTGTAGGTTCTTCAATGCCCTGCAGTGATGTGAGAACTTCAGGTGGGATCTTTTTATTCAGCTTGATGTAACTTTCAAACTGAGAGATCGCTGAACGAACCAACACATCCAGCTCACGCTCTTCCATCTCAACTTGCGTCGCCAGGTACTGAACCTGTGCTTCGAAGTAATCTTCAGAGCCGGTGAACTGTTCGATACGAGCGCGCTGACTACCTTCAACCAGCACTTTGACTGTGCCATCTGGGAGCTTAAGCAGCTGCAGAATGGTCGCCACTGTACCGACGTCATAAACATCGTCAGTACCCGGTTCTTCGACAGACGCGTCTTTCTGTGCGACCAGGAAAATCTGCTTGTCATTTTCCATCGCCGCTTCAAGGCATTGGATAGATTTTTCTCTTCCGACAAACAGGGGGATCACCATGTGCGGATACACAACAACGTCGCGCAGTGGCAATACGGGGATCTCAATGCGTTCTAAACGCTCTTCGGCCATGTAGGGTGCTCCGTGGGAGGACTGACATATATCACCAGTATATGGGGGCACAAATTACTGATTCAATCGACAAATACGCAAAAAGGGGCCGAAGCCCCTTTGCATGTTCATTATCTGACCGATTCTAGTCGCCAGAAGCGACTTGTGGCTCGTTTCCACGATAAATCAGGATAGGATCTGACTCACCGGTCACTACGGTTTCATCAACCACAACTTTGGAAACGTTATCCATTGATGGAAGATCATACATGGTATCTAGAAGGATCTGCTCAACAATAGAGCGCAAACCACGAGCACCGGTTTTACGTTCCATGGCACGACGAGCAATCGCTCGCAACGCATCATCACGGAATTCAAGGTCAACCTCTTCCAACCGGAACAATGCACCATATTGCTTGGTTAACGCATTCTTCGGCTCTTGCAGGATCTCAACCAATGCGTCTTCGTCCAGCTCGTCCAAGGTCGCTACCACAGGTAGACGGCCGATGAACTCTGGGATAAGACCGTATTTAACCAGATCCTCAGGCTCTACCTGGCGGAACATGTCGCTGATAGACGCATCTGCGTCCACCGAACGTACTTTGGCACCAAAACCGATACCAGTACCGATGTTAACCCGCTGCTCGACCACTTTATCCAAGCCAGCAAATGCACCACCACAGATAAACAGGATCTTGGAGGTATCAACCTGCAGAAACTCCTGCTGTGGATGTTTACGTCCACCTTGAGGAGGAACTGAAGCAACAGTACCTTCAATTAGCTTCAATAGCGCCTGCTGAACACCCTCACCACTCACGTCACGTGTAATGCTCGGGTTGTCAGACTTACGTGAAATCTTATCGATCTCATCGATGTAAACAATGCCGCGCTGCGCTTTATCCGTATCGTAGTCGCACTTCTGTAGCAACTTCTGAATGATATTTTCGACGTCTTCACCCACATAACCGGCTTCGGTTAACGTAGTGGCATCAGCCATAGTAAATGGCACATCGAGGAAGCGAGCCAGGGTCTCAGCCAACAGTGTTTTACCACTACCAGTGGGACCAATAAGCAGGATATTACTCTTGCCTAACTCAACATCATCGCTAACGTCAGCATTTCTCAAACGCTTGTAATGGTTGTATACCGCAACCGATAACACTTTCTTGGCGTGTTCCTGCCCAATCACATAATTTTCCAGGTGTTCCCGGATCTCATGCGGTGTCGGCAATCTGGAGCCGTCACGCTTGCTAGGCAGATCTTTAATCTCTTCACGAATAATATCGTTGCAGAGCTCTACGCACTCATCACAAATAAAAACCGATGGCCCTGCTATCAGTTTGCGCACTTCATGCTGGCTCTTGCCGCAAAAAGAGCAGTACAACAATTTGTTGTCGCTATCCCCGCCCTTTCGGTGATCAGTCATGCACAATCCTCACTATTTCTCTGTCGTTCGCCCAGTTCACTTTTTGGGGCATATACAGCCAGTATAAGCCGAACTTGGGAAAACGTTATCACACATCCAGTCTACTTGTCAGAACATCATCTACCAAGCCGTATTCTTTGGCCTCTGCCGCGCTCATGAAATTATCGCGATCAGTGTCCTGAGAAACCTTCTCTAAAGGCTGGCCGGTGTGCTCTGCCATCAAGCGATTCATCTTCTCTTTAATAGACAGGATCTCTTTGGCATGAATTTCAAAATCCGATGCCTGGCCCTGGAATCCGCCCAGCGGCTGGTGGATCATTACCCGACTGTTGGGCAAGCAGTAACGTTTGCCTTTAGCACCACCAGACAACAGAAATGCCCCCATACTCGCAGCCTGGCCAATACAAACAGTACTCACATCAGGCTTGATGAAGTTCATCGTATCGTAGATCGCCATACCCGCGGTGACAGATCCGCCCGGAGAGTTGATATAAAGGAATATATCTTTATCAGGGCTTTCAGACTCTAGGAACAACATTTGCGCAACGATCAGGTTTGCCATGTGGTCTTCCACTGGCCCAACCATAAAGATCACGCGCTCCTTGAGCAGTCGAGAATAGATGTCATAAGCGCGCTCACCCTTGGCGGTCTGCTCTACGACCATGGGAACCAGTGAGGCTAGCGGATCCATTGCTGAAGGAATTTCGATATTAGACATGTGTTTCCTAGATATAAAAATGGCTCGAGTGAATTTAATCAGTCGAGCCATTATATGCGGCACAAAGCCGCTTAAGTCAACGCTGTTTAGGCGTTATTAGGAGCTGGGTTCATTACTTCGTCGAAGCTTTTAGCAACTTCAGTAACTTTTGCCTTTTCCAGAACGAACTCAATCGCTTGATCTTCCAGAGCCAGATTACGCATCTGCTGCATCATCTCTTCGTTGCCCTGGTAGTACTTGATGACTTCAGAAGGATCTTCGTAAGCAGTCGCCAGAGAGTTGATCTGGTCCATTACGCGATCTTCATCAGCTTTCAGTTCGTTGCCTTTGATCAGCTCGCCCAATACCAAGCCGATGCTTACACGACGCTCAGCTTGCTCTTGGAACAATTCAGCTGGCAGCTCAGGCATGTTCTGCTGTTGAGCACCACCGAAGCGCTGCAGCGCCTGCTGACGCAGTTGGTCAATCTCTTGCTCAACCAGTGCTTTAGGCAGGTCAACCTTGTTGCTTTCCAGCAGACCGTTGATCACTTGCTCTTTCACGCTGTTTTTCAGCGCTTGCTCCAGCTCGCGTTCCATATTCTTGGTAACTTCAGCTTTGAATGACTCAACAGTACCGTCACCTACACCGAACTTGGCAGCAAACTCTTCATTTACTTCTGGCAGTTCCTGACCTTCAATCTTGTTGATTGTGATCTTGAACTCAGCAGCTTTACCTTTCAGGTTTTCTGCGTGGTAATCTTCAGGGAAAGTTACGTTAGCAACCACTTCTTCGCCCGCTTTCTTACCTACAACAGCATCTTCGAAACCTGGGATCATGCGGCCTGCGCCGATAACCAGTTCAAAGTTTTCAGCTTTACCGCCGTCGAACTCTTCACCGTCTACTGTGCCAACGAAATCGATGAAGGTTTTGTCACCCTCTTCTGCGCCACGGTCAACTTCTGCGTAAGTTGCGTGTTGCTTACGCAGTGTTTCGATCATGTTAGCCAGATCTTCGTCAGTCACTTCAGCGCTTGGTTTTTCAACTTCAACAGCGTCCAGGCCAGTCACTTCAAACTCTGGGTAAACTTCAATCGTTGCAGTGAACTCCAGGTCAGCACCCGCTTCGTTCTTAACGATATCCAGGTCAGGACGACCTGCTGGAGCGATCTTTTCGGCCATGATGGCTTCGAAATAGTTACGCTGAGCAAGTTCACCGGCTACTTCGTAACGAACCGCGTCGCCATAGCGCTTACGGATCACTGATACAGGAACTTTACCTGGACGGAAGCCGTCAATACGCTGAGTCTTTGACAGGCGACGGAGACGATTCTCCACTTCTTTATCTACCTGCTCAGCAGGAACAGAAATGGTCAGGCGACGCTCCAGACCACTAGTAGTCTCAACAGACACTTGCATCTTGCTACCTCAATATCGAGAGTCTCTTACTCTCTTTGCTCTTACGGTTTCAGGGCAATGCTTTGCACAGGGCGGCATTGCAACCAATTGGAATTCGGTATTTTCAACACGCTGTGACACAACGAAATCAAGAGTTCTGCTGCGGCGTAGTGAAAAATGACGCGGCATTATAGCGGGGTTGTTTGACTTAGTCGAGCGAAGAAGAGATGGCGCGCCCGGCAGGATTCGAACCTGCGACCATCCGCTTAGAAGGCGGATGCTCTATCCAACTGAGCTACGGGCGCTTATTTAGTTTTCAGACAGAGAATCGATATTCCCCCCCTGAAAAGGCGGCGGAATAATAACGACATTAAAACATTGGGTCAATCGGCGTTTTCCTAGTTGGAAGCATAGGCACATTCTGAGACAATACGCGCCCTAAAGAATATGTCTAAGTGCAAGGGTATACATGGCAGCTCAGCTTATTGATGGCAAAGCGATTGCTAAGCAGGTAAAGGAATACGTCGCCGAACGTGTGAACGTGCGATTGGACCAGGGCAAACGTGCGCCGGGTCTGGCGGTTGTGATGGTGGGGGACGATCCCGCCTCTGCAGTTTATGTAGGTAGTAAACGTCGTTCTTGTGATGAAGTGGGCTTCGTTTCTGTTTCTCATGATTTGCCTGGCTCAACCACAGAAGCACAACTACTGACGCTGATCGATGAGCTGAATGAAGAATCTACGATTGATGGTATTTTGGTGCAGCTTCCTTTGCCTGAACACATCAACTCCGAAACCGTGCTGGAGCGTATTCGTCCTGACAAAGATGTCGATGGCTTTCACCCATACAATATTGGTCGCTTAGCCCAGCGCATCCCAGCACTTCGCCCATGTACACCTAAAGGTGTGATTACCCTGCTCGACTCAACAGGCATTAAATTCCATGGCAAGCATGCGGTGATTGTTGGTGCATCCAATATCGTCGGTCGCCCTATGATCCTTGAATTGCTTCTGGCGGGTTGCACCACCACCTGTTGCCACCGATTCACAGAAGACCTCGAAGCCGAGGTACGTCGCGCAGATATCCTGGTTGTTGCCGTGGGCAAGCCTGAATTCATTCCTGGTGACTGGGTGAAAGAAGGCGCTTACGTTATCGATGTAGGTATCAACCGCGTTGATGATGGCCGCTTGGTGGGTGACGTAGAGTTTGCGCCAGCCAAAGAAAAAGCCGCATTCATCACACCTGTACCCGGTGGTGTAGGCCCGATGACGGTTGCCAGCTTAATTGAGAATACGCTGGAAGCGTGCGAGCTATACCACGACAACGACTAACAAATCGTTTGATTAAAAAAGCCCGCATAAAGCGGGCTTTTTTGTTTTTGGCTTGCAGTGCTGGCTAGCCTTTACGCCATGTAGTCCCTTCGGGGCCATCTTCCAAAACAATCTTCATTGCATTAAGTTTGTCTCGGGCTTCATCCGCTGCAGCCCAATCTTTGGCTGCTCGGGCTTCATTGCGCTGCTTAATCAGCTGCTCAATCACTGCCACCTCTTCGTCGTCCTCTCCACCTTGGAAGAACTCCGCAGGGCTTTGCTGGAGAACACCCAGCACGCCACCCAGGGTGATCAACTCAGCAGCAAGCTTGGCGGCCTTTTCCGGTTGCTCTGTGCGGCACCGATTAAGCTCTTTCGCCAATTCAAACAGCACAGACAGCGCTTCTGGCACATTAAAGTCATCATCCATCGCCTGACGGAAGCGAGCAGTCGTCTCGGTAGACAGATCCAACTCAGTAGATGGCTCTACATCACGCAGCGCTGTGTATAGACGCTCTAGCCCTGCGCGAGCCTGAGTTAAATTGTCCTGAGAGTAGTTCAACTGACTTCGATAGTGTCCAGACAACAGAAAGAAACGGATAGTCTCTGCATCAAACTGCTCCAGTACATCACGGATCAGGAAAAAGTTACCCAAGCTTTTGGACATCTTCTCACTGTCCACCTGTACCATGCCGCTGTGCATCCAGGTGTTTACATATGGCGTATCAAAGGCGCAGCAGGACTGTGCGATCTCATTTTCATGATGTGGGAAGGTAAGATCTGAACCACCACAGTGGATATCGAAATGCTCACCGAGATGCTTCGCATTCATGGCTGAACACTCGATGTGCCAACCTGGACGTCCTTCGCCCCAAGGGGAAGACCAGCTTGGCTCACCCTGCTTAGCCATCTTCCAAAGTACAAAATCCAGTGGACTGCGTTTGCTCTGCTCTACTTCAACACGGGCGCCCGCTTGCAGCATCTCCAGATCCTGACCGCCTAGGCGGCCATATTCGTCAAAGCTACTGACTTCGAACATCACATCGCCATTATCAGCAACGTAAGCATGTTCTTTGTCCAACAGACGCTGCACCAATGCAATGATCTCGTCCATGTGTGTGGTCACACGTGGCTCGATATCCGGACGCAAAATGTTCAGCTTGTCGTAATCCTCATGCATACGCGCCACTGTGCGAGCGGTCAGCTCATCACAGGATTCGCCATTTTCCAGCGCCCGCTTGATGATCTTGTCGTCAACATCTGTGATATTACGAACGAAGTCGACGTCATAACCGGAAAAACGCAGGTAACGGACCACGACATCAAAACTCACCGCCGTTCTGGCATGACCAATGTGACAGTCATCATACGCAGTCACCCCACACAGATAGAGCCCGACTTTACCGGGTTTTATCGGTTGAAACGCCTTCTTTTCGCGGGTGAGAGTGTTGTAGATCTGCAGCATTGAAGCCTTCTTCCTTCGCTGGTGAATTAACAAGTGAAGGCGAATTCTAACATTGCGATGGGCATCACGCATCGGCCTTTTTTCACTCTATCTCCCTATCTCCCTTTCGAGCTGGCGTGGCTTCCGCTAGAATCCAGCCAACCAACCTACTGGAGAAGAACAACATGGTTATTTTGCATACCAATTTTGGTGACATAAAAATTGAGCTGAACGAAGAAAAAGCACCAAATACAGTGGCGAACTTCCTGGAGTACGTGAAGTCAGGCTTTTACGACAACACCATCTTCCACCGTGTTATCAATAACTTCATGATTCAGGGTGGCGGTTTTGAACCAGGCATGGAACAAAAGCCAACCAACAAGCCTATCAAGAACGAAGCCAACAACGGCCTGAGCAACAAAGTCGGCACGCTAGCCATGGCGCGTACCAACGATCCGCATTCAGCGACCTGTCAGTTCTTTATCAACGTTGCTAACAACACCTTCTTAGACTTCACCTCTGAATCTCCTTCAGGCTGGGGCTACTGCGTATTTGCAGAGGTCGTTGAAGGAATGGACGTGGTTGAAAAGATCAAAGAAGTGAGCACAGGTAATTACGCCGGTCACGGCGACGTACCACGTGAAGATGTCATCATTGAATCAGCTGAACTGGTCTAGGCCAGCGTGAGCACACTTTTTATCTCAGATCTTCATCTGAGCACAGAGCGGCCGGATATCACGGCCGCTTTCATCGAGTTCGTGGAAACCAAAGCGAAACAGGCCGACGCGCTTTACGTGCTTGGTGACCTGTTTGATGCCTGGTTTGGTGACGACTTCGAGGATGAATGTGTTGTTCAGGTAAAACAGGCATTTCGAAATCTGGTCGATAACGATGTGCCCGTTTATTTTATTCACGGCAACCGCGATTTCCTGATCAAGAAACGTTTTGCTCGGGAAAGTGGTGTCACCCTACTCCCTGAACACGCTGTGGTTGAACTGTATGGTCAACCGGTGCTGCTGATGCACGGCGATACGCTTTGCACGCGGGATCTCGATTACCAAAAGTTCCGGCGTAAAAGTCGCACCTGGTGGTGGCAGGGCTTTATGCTGTCTCTCCCCCAGCGACTGCGTAAAAAAATTGCTGATGACTACCGCGCCAAAAGCAAAGCGGCAACGGCGATGAAGAGAGCCGATATCATGGACGTCACCCCATCTGAGGTGGAAAAAGTGATGAATGACGCTGGCGTAAAACTTCTGATCCATGGTCACACCCACCGGCCCAACGTACATCAGGTAGAGTTAAGCCAAGGTCAGGGCCAACGTGTCGTGCTCGGAGATTGGTATACCCAATCTAGCTATCTGACGTTGGATAGCGATGGTTTTGATCTGCACTACGCTCCACTGCCCACCGCAGACGCAACTTCATAGTCAGGTTTTTACAACCTGACTAGCGCCGCCCTAGGCGGCCTTTTCAGGCACGCCTGAATGAAAACGAAATTGCGGATCAGGTGTCGAGATCAACGATGCTTCAACCCCGGCAAAGAATTTCACTCGTTCGTCTAACGCTTCTTGGCTATCTGACAATGCACCGGCCAGTTTTAGGTAATCTTGGTAGTGTCTGGCTTCTGAACGCAGCAGAGAAACGTAGAACTTTTCCAGCTCTTCATCAAGATAAGGCGACAACTTGGCAAATCGCTCGCAACTTCTCGCTTCAATGAACGCACCAATAATCAGCTTATCGATCGCTGCGGCAGGTTCATAAGTACGTACGTGGCTCATGAGTCCTTTGGCATAACGGGCAGCGGTTAACTGCTGGTAGCCTATATCACGGGATTCCATGATCTCCAGAACCTGTTCAAAATGATGCAGCTCCTCTTTAATCAGGCGCACCATTTTATCGATCAACTCCTTGGTTTCAGGCGCATCATTTTTAGGCAGGATCTCACCAGTTAATGCGTTTTTACGACTGCCTTTAACGGTCAGCGCCTGGCCGCGATAGACAAAATCCTCGTAAGGTTTAAGCCAGGACAACAACGTTGGACCACTCGCCTTGCTTATGCCATAGCGTCGAATTAACAAAGCTGCACTTTGAGCGGCCTTCAGTTCACAGTTGGCATGGTCAATCAACAGGGTAGAAAGGTGTTCAGGCTTTGTGGCTTCTTCAATCCATTGGTCTGGTGTTTCGCACTTCAGGAACTGATAAATGGGTGCCAACAACTCTCTATGTTCCGCGTTCATTCTGGTCACTCTTGCCATGGGGATATTGTACTTCTTCAAAGCACGCTATTGCGCCGCGTATGCTAACGCTATCAGCACAAAAATGCAGCTGGGAAACACGCTCTGTTTTAAATCACGTTATGCCGCTGACAGAGAGCTGGATCATAGAAAGCTGCCCCAAATTGGTGAGCAAACTTGCGGAAATGCCATCACTGGTCAATAAATGTTCATTAGGCGATGCAAAAACATAATAACGCACGCCATATATGTTATGGGGAAAAGCAAAAGGGCAACGATATGATATTGAACCACCTCTGGGGCATATACGCCCACCCTCGCGAAGAGTGGCGCGACATTGATGCCAAACATGAAGGCATGACCTACAGCCTCTCACACATTTTACTGACCGCCCTGATACCATCCATATGTAGCTACTATGCAGCGGCACACATTGGATGGAGTATAGGCACAGGCGATCCGATCATGCTCACTCAAGCGAGTGCACTGAAAATGTCTGTGGCTATGTACTTTGGCTTGATCGCCGGAGTATTCGGACTGGCATGGTTAACCCAATGGATGGCCAAAACATTTGGCGCAGATACGTCATTTACCCATGCACTTGAACTGGCGGCTTATACCGCAACACCTCTATTCATGGTTGGATTTGCAGCGCTGTTCCCAGTGCTGTGGTTTGTAATGCTGGTCGGTTTGGCCGGTGTTGCCTATAGCGTCTACCTGCTATACAGCGGCGTGCCGATCATGATGCATATCCCAGAAGAGCGCGGCTTTATCTACGCCAGCTCAGTAGTGACCTGCGGATTGGTGTTATTGGTTGCTTTGATGGCAGGCTCGGTGATCATGTGGAATCTAGGGTTTGGTCCCGAATATATGCATTAGATTTATCACACATGCAGATCAAAAAAGGCGCCTCAGGCGCCTTTTTTATTTCAGAGATAAACGACTGGCTTATGGATGCCCTTCGTTGTGCATCTCCATGTTAGAGCTGTTCTGGAAGAACTCTTCGTCTGCCTTGGCATCATCATTACGTAGCTTATCCAGATGCTCCAGATACTCCTGGGTAACATCGCCTGTCACGTAATGACCCGTAAACACCGAGGTCTCAAAGTTCTTGATGTCCGTATTGCCATCACGCACTGCAGCTTCCAGATCTTCCAAGTCCTGGAAGATAAGACCATCAGCACCAATGATGTCACAGATCTCGTCCAGCTCGCGGCCATGGCCAATCAACTCATTGGCTGATGGCATGTCGATACCATATACGTTAGGGAAGCGAATCTCTGGCGCAGCAGAAGCAAAGTAAACTTTCTTTGCACCGGCTTCACGTGCCATCTCGATAATCTGGTTAGATGTCGTTCCACGAACAATAGAGTCATCAACCAGAAGTACGTTCTTGCCTTTAAACTCGGTACCAATCGCGTTCAATTTGCGACGTACTGACTTCACTCGTTCCGTTTGGCCCGGCATGATAAAGGTACGACCGATATAACGGTTTTTCACAAAGCCCTGACGGTAAGGAAGATCCAAGTTGTTGGCGATCTCCAACGCAATATCACAAGAGGTTTCAGGGATAGGGATAACAACGTCGATATCCAAATCCGCCCACTCTTTGGCGATCTTCTTACCCAAACGCTGTCCCATACGCACTCGAGACGCATAAACAGAGATACCGTCAATTTTGCTGTCCGGGCGCGCAAAATAAACGTATTCGAAGATACAGGGACAGTTTTCAGGTTGCTCGGCACATTGTTGCGAGAACAGCTGGCCTTCATCAGTGATGTAGACAGCCTCACCCGGCGCAAGGTCGCGAACGAATTGGAAACCTACCGCATCCAGCGCAACGCTCTCAGAAGCAACCATGTACTCAAAGCTTCCGTCAGCAGCCTCACGCTTACCCAATACAATAGGACGGATACCATACTTGTCGCGAAACGCCACCATGCCCTGACCGATAATCATGGCAATGGCTGCGTAACCACCACGGCAGAGCTCATGAACCTTTGAGATAGCTGAGAAGACAGCGTCAGGCGTTAACTCCAAATCTCGTTTGATGCAAAGCTCGTGGGCCAGAATATTCAACAGGACTTCGGAATCTGAGGTCGTATTGATGTGACGGCGCGCGGTGTTAAACAGCATCTCTTTCAACTCATCGGCATTGGTCAAGTTACCGTTATGAGCCAGCGAGATACCGTAAGGACTGTTGACATAGAATGGCTGTGCTTCAGCTGAACTGGAGCTACCCGCAGTCGGATAACGAACATGACCCAGCCCAATATTGCCGCGCAAACGAAGCATGTGTTTAGATTCAAACACATCACGAACAAGTCCATTGGCTTTACGAAGACGAAAATTACCTTCGTAGATAGTCATGATGCCAGCCGCATCCTGACCGCGGTGCTGGAGCACTGTGAGCGCATCATAAATAGATTGGTTTACAGGCGTTTTAGCCACGATCCCAACAATGCCACACATAGCGAAATATACCTCGTTTTAAACTGCGCTAGCAGCCTGGTCGACTATCTCTTGCGTTTCGTCCAGGTGTTCAAAGAACCAGTCGATAATCACCTCAAAATGGGGGATAAGCTCGGAGGCTTGCCACCAGGGGCGATCGGCAAACTGGAAAAATTTTGTCATCAAGAAAATCATGGCACATATCACCAATCCCCCCCTGACAGCGCCAAAGCATATACCAAGCACCCGGTCGGTGCCTGACAAGCCGGTCTTCTGTACAAGCTGAGAGATAATGTAGTTGATAAGTGCACCGAGGATCAGCGTGCAGATAAACAGCAACAAGGCCGATACGCCGTCTCGGATTAATGCGTCTTCAATGCTATCAGCGAGAATAGCTGACAGGTCGCGATAGAAGGTACTGGAGATAAAAAAGGCGGCGATCCAGCTGACCAGCGACATTGCCTCTTTGACAAAACCGCGGACCAAACTGATTAGCGCGGAAAGCGCTATGACACCCAGTATGAGGAAGTCAATCCAAATCATCTACAACGCACCTATATCGGGACGGCGCGAATTCTAACAAAGCATTCACGATTTTCCTATCCTGAAACTACTGCTCTAATGGATTGTATGCGGTTAGTCGCCCTTTCAACCCCGTCAGCTTTGTCAGGGGGCTCAGTTTTGCTTCCAATGCTTGTTTATCAAGACTGGGGCCAACATAGACTCGGGTGATCATGCCGTCACGAGGTTTCTTGGGTCGGGTGTATACGGTGTAACCGCCCTGCTCCAGTTTGTTCACTAATCCCATTACGTTCTTGGCGTTTTTGAAGCCACCCAGTTGAATGGACCAGGCTTTATCTGCAAAACCTTCAGGCTCTGGCGCCGAAGGGACATCAATAACTTCAGGCTCTGGCTCAACCGCTACGGGTTGCTCACCTTCAGCAGGTTGGGTAACAACGGTTGCTTCACCGTCATCAATGTTGACCACCGGGGGCTGATTGGCAGCCAACAGTTCGGCAGCACCATCCTGTTGTTCGGGAAGCGCCATCGCTCGGTCCAATCCACTTTGATCTGTCTCTTCAAACTCTGGCTTAAGCGGGATCACCGCGAAATCGTCTTTTCTCGACTGCTTTTCACCATCCAACAGATCTGGCAAAACAATAATGCCCACAGCCAACAGGGCAACTGTGCCAACCAGTCGATTTGTCAATTGATTCGCCAAGAGTTCACTCCGCTTCGCCCATCATGTCGGCGACAGTGTAAAACGAGCCAAATACGATTACCACATCACCGGGTAGGGCTTGCTTCAAGGCGTGATCCGAGGCGGCTTTCACACTCTCAAATTGCTCACTTTCTGTGTTCAGCCCCGCCAACTCGGCTGATAACACGTCGGAAGTGGCGCCTCTCGGCACATCAAGCGTGGCGGTATACCAGTGGTCGACTACCGAAAGCAGTGGCTGCAGCGTGCCAGCGACATCTTTGTCCGCCAACATACCCACCACGGCATAAACGCGCCCCTGACCTTTAACATCAGTCAGCCGTTTTGCTAGATAACTGGATGCATGTGGGTTATGCCCTACGTCCAGGATCACCCGTGGTGATTCCTGGATGGTTTGGAAGCGGCCAGGTACCTGAGTATTGCGCAAAATCGCCTTGGTATCCTCAACGGAAGGAAGCAGACTCAGCGCTTTGAGAGCCGCAAGAGCAGTCGCAGCATTCGGCAGAGGAATATGAGGCAGCGGCAGTTCTGCATAGCGTTCTGAGGCTGGCTCAGCGTCATCGTGCCACGACCAACAGGCGGCCTGCTGCTGGTAGTTGAACTCCTTCCCCACTCGAACGGGCTTCGCACCTACTTTTTGTAACTGCTCAATCATGGTTGAGGGAATATCCGGCTCACCCACTACGGCAGGTTTATGGGCTCTGAAAATACCTGCTTTTTCAAATGCCACAGATTCTCGTGTATCGCCAAGGAAAGCCTGATGGTCAATACCAATGCTGGTAACCACGCTGACATCCGGCTCCACAACATTGGTTGCATCAAGCCTGCCGCCCAGCCCCACTTCAATCAACGCCACATCCAGATTGGCTTGTTTCATCAACCACAATGCTGCAAGGGTGCCGAACTCGAAATAAGTGAGCTGAATATCACCGCGGGCCTGCTCCACCGCAGCAAAGGCCTCACAATGGGCACTATCAGACAATTCATCGCCGTTGACTCTCACCCTTTCGTTATATCTGATTAGGTGCGGAGACGCGTAAACGCCAACACGCTTGTTCTGCACAAGGCAAGCGCTTTCAAGCATCGCAGCCGTGGAACCCTTGCCGTTGGTCCCACCAATCAGAACGACCTGTTTTGCGGGTTTCAACAAGTTTAATGTGTTGGCAATCGCGGCCACCCGCTCCAGCCCCATATCGATATCTGCGGGGTGAAGGCGCTCTAAATAACAAAGCCAGTCCGCAAGGGACTGGCTTTCAAAAGGTTTGTTACCCATTAACTCTTCCGGTATGGAACAGGGCACCAGACATTATTCGCTGGCTTCTGTTTCCGTCGTTGGACGATTGGTCAGTTTGGCCAGCACTCTGGCCAAGGTGTCGCGCATTTCACGACGGTCAACAATCATGTCGACAGCACCATGCTCTACCAAGAACTCGCTGCGCTGGAAACCTTCAGGCAGTTTTTCGCGCACGGTTTGTTCGATAACACGGGGACCTGCAAAACCAATAAGTGCCTTAGGCTCTGCGACATTCAAATCACCCAGCATCGCTAAACTGGCAGAAACACCACCCATGGTCGGGTCGGTCAATACTGAGATAAATGGCAGACCTTTTTCACTCATCTTGGCCAATGCTGCGCTGGTTTTAGCCATCTGCATCAGTGAGAACAGGGCTTCCTGCATACGCGCACCGCCACTGGCAGAGAAACAGATAAGCGGACGGTCTTCAGCTAGACAAGCTTCCACTGCTTTTACGAAGCGAGCACCTACCACGGACGCCATAGAGCCGCCCATGAAGGAGAACTCGAACGAAGCAGCAACAACAGGGATACCTTTCAGCTCACCTTTCATCGCAACCAAAGCATCATTTTCGCCGGTAGACTTCTGAGCTGCAGCGATCCTCTCTTTGTAACGCTTGGAGTCTTTAAACTTGAGCACATCTTTCGGCTCAAGTTCCGCACCCAACTCTTCGCGTTCACCCTGATCAAGAAACTGGTCCAATCTAGCGCGAGCATGAATGCGCATGTGATGGCCACATTTAGGGCAGACTTCCTGGTTGCGCTCTAATTCAGCACGGTACAGCACCTGTTCGCACGAAGTACATTTGGTCCAAATGCCTTCTGGAATATTGCGACGTTTGGTCGAACTGCTCTTACTTTTGGGAAGAATCTTCTCAATCCAGCTCATTGTTTCCCTCTGTGTGTCCGCTACTACTGCTGCTATGACAGTTTCAGCGTAACAAAATTCATTGCAAAACACCGGGTTCCGGCAAAACTGCCCAATTTAATCACATCCTCGCCCCTAAACATAAGGGAAAACTGGTCATACCCCGTTACGCAATTCAAATTTCCGTTAATTTTTTGCCAGGATTTACTCTAGGAACAGCGGTCCCATTGGCCTGGTGGGTAAAGTGTAGTCGTCCGGGTAGCTTACATCGACCAGATAAAGGCCATTTGGCTTAGCAGTGGCTCCAGCCTGGCATCTGTCTTTGAGATGAAGAACATGTTCCATCCAAGTCCATGGCTCTTCACCCTCCCCCACCACAATCAAACTACCGACAATATTTCTTACCATGTGATGCAGGAAAGCATTGGCTTTCACATCAACAAAAATATAGCTGCCGCGACGCTCCACCGTAATGTGGTGGAGATTACGCATTGGGGAGTTAGACTGGCAATGCACTGCACGAAATGAGGTAAAGTCGTTTTCACCCACCAGACACTGTGCCGCTTTGTGCATCAACTCAGCATCCAGCGGCAAATGATAGTGACTCACACCACGGCGCAGGATGCCGGGTCGAAGAGACTCGTTATAGATGATGTAACGATAGCGGCGGGCAAAAGCGGTGAAGCGGGCATGAAACTGATCACTTACCTCTTTACCCCAGACGACCGCAATATCATCAGGCAACTTAGAGTTAACGCCGAGCGTCCAGGCGCCCATATCCCGCACCGCATTGGTGTCAAAGTGCACCACCTGGCCAGTGGCATGAACACCTGCATCGGTCCGACCGGCGCAAACCAACTCGATCGGTTCATTGGCAATGCTGCTGATCGCCTCTTCCAGCACCTGCTGAATCCCCAACGAGTGCTTCTGTCGTTGCCAACCGTTGTAGTGCGAGCCATCGTATTCTATGCCTAATGCCAACCGCATAAATTTCAGTCACCCAAAAATGAAAAAGGCCAGCATTATACTGGCCTTTAAAAATTCCGCGAATCTATCAGTCGTTAAGACGGGAGAGCAACAATTGTGCCTCCACTTTCTGATCGTCGGATCCGTTATCTATCACTTCCTTCAGGATAGCGGTCGCACCTTCCGGGTCATCGATCTCAATGTACGCTCTGGCTAAATCCAATTTCGCGGTAAAACCATTGTCGTCGTCGACATCAACATCCTTCGCCTCTGGCACAATGTCAGCGAATCCCTTAAGCGCTTTAGCAACGCCGCCTGAATGATAAGGTTCACTCCCAGCTTGAGGCGCCTCGGCTTCTGGTGTATCCATCAGACTGTCAATATCGATGAACTCCTCTTTGGCCTCTTCCGCTGGGGCTTCAGCCGGAACTTCACCAGCCTCAGCTGATGGGGCGTCATCGGCGAGAGCCAGTCCCAGGTCCTCTTCTAGTGAGGGCTCCGCAGACTCGTCTTCTTGGATATCCGGCTCAGCGACGGATTCAAGCTCACCTTCTGGAGCCACTTCATCAGCGAGGCTTAACTCATCTTCAAGTGACAGTTCTGGTTCAGCCTGAGGCGTGTCAGTGACTTCGTCTTCCAGCGCTAACGTCAAACCTTCTGTGTCATCAACTTTATCGGCCTCGGCCAATAAAGCGTCTAGGTCATCCTGGTCCTCTACTGCTGGCGCGCTCTCTTCGCCTTCCAGACTCAACTCGTCACCAGCAAGTGAAAGCTCGTCTCCCCCAAGCTCTGTAGGCTGCGCCTCCAGATCGTCGAGGGACAGCGCTTCATCAGTCAGCGTTTCATCATCGACAAGATCGTCATCACTGACCAAAGCTTCCAGTGGTTCTTCGTCGAGTGACAGATCAACGCTATCGACACCTAACTCATCATCCCCCTCCAAAGACAGAGTCTCGTCAAGACTAAGCTCTTCTGCTTCAGCAGAGGCTGTGCCATCGTCCTCCGAGAGATCGTCCAAGTCAGTTTCGATTACAGGCTCTGCAGCGTCTTCCAGTAACGCATCAAGATCTTCAACCTCAGGCAAAGAATCTTCTAGATCTAATGCATCCTCAGTCTCGACCGTTTCGAGTGTGTCTGCACTCTCTGGTGCTCCTGCAGCCTCTGCCAGCAATGCATCTAGGTCATCCAACTCAGCAGGTGATTCATCTTCTGCCAGCTCCATTGAGAGCTCAGGCGCTTCAGCTTCAAGCTCAAGAGATTCACCTTCCGCTTGCTCTAGCAACGCGTCCAGGTCATCAATATCAGCCACGTCAGAAACATCTTCGCCAGCTTCTTCAGCTAACTCAGGCGCTTCACCTTCAAGCTCAAGGGACTCACCTTCCGCCTGCTCCAGCAACGCGTCCAGGTCATCCACATCCACAATGTCAGAAACATCTTCGCCAGCTTCTTCAGCTAACTCAGGCGCTTCACCTTCAAGCTCAAGGGACTCACCTTCCGCCTCCTCCAGCAACGCGTCCAAATCATCCACATCGGTTGCTTCGGCAAGTGTTTCGCTGCTTTCATTTTGCGCTTCGGTTACCTGTTCTGCCTGTGCCTCAGCCAGTAGGGCATCCAAATCGTCAACATCAGCAATCTCTGACTCAGGCTCCGCTAGCTCCTCCGTAGGTTTTTCGGGAGTTTCCGGTTCAGCTTCGCCCTGAGCTTCAGCAAGCAAAGCATCTAAATCATCAACATCTACCGTTTCTGACGCTGGTTCCTCAACTTCAGGCTCCGCCGCTACGTCAGTCTCATCCAGAGCTTCAGTCCCGTCCTGAGCTTCAGCCAGGAGCGCATCAATATCATCTACGCTATCGCTTTCCGCTGGCTCCCCTTCGAGTTCAACCTCTTCAGTGGGGGCCTCATCGGCTTCAGCGGTTTCACCTGCTTCTGCAAGTAACGCGTCGATGTCGTCAGCATCCAACATGCCGCCAGAGGTTTCTTCTGCCGGCTCATCCACAGCCAACGCAGCAACGTCATCAATCTCAGTATCTACAACATCAAGGGCTTCCTCTGATGTTGTTTCGTCTTGCTCCGATTCAGTAGAGATGGCCTGAGCCGAAGCATCAGCTTTTCCCTCGCCTTCCTGATCAAAATCAGCAAGCAAACTATCAATGTCATCCAGGCCTAGTTCATCTTCATCAATAACAGGCTCTGGCTCTTTCGCCTCATCGTCAGAAAGCTCGATAACATCTTCAAGCCCTTCCTCAAGCATGTCGTGGCTTTCATCACCGAACAGCTCTTCAGCCTCAGCTTCGCCCAAATCAGCTAACAAATCGTCATCGGCGTCATCGTCTTCAACCAACAGGGCCTGCTCGACATCTTCGCCTAGATCCAATACGGGCTCGTCGGTCTCAGCCAAGGCAACTTCTTCCTCGTCAAGAGGTTCAGGGGCTCCCATGTCAGCGGCTGCGACACCTGCTGCGGCACTAGCCGCAGCTGCACCAGCCATTGCCGTGGTGGTTGCCCCCTCTTCAGCTTCTGCGCCTTTCTTGTCGGTCTTGTTCTTACGGAACAACCAGAATGCCAGCAAACAGATCAATAAAATGGTGGGTACAGTGGTCAGAATCGCGAGCAAACCCTGACGCTGCATCAACCATTGGTCCCAGCTTTGATCAGCGACTTGTTGCTGATGCTGCTGGCTAAGCTCACCAACTTTACGCTGCGCTTCCAGCAAGTCTGCCAACTTCTTCTGCAAAGCGGCTTCTTTACCTACCTGCTCTTTGAGCAAAGCCAGCTCTTTGTTGGCATTTTCCAATTGCAGACGCAGACGTTCGTTCTCTGCGCGCAGTGTCGTCAGCGCGTCTTGAGATTGGCTCAGCTCTGAGGAGAGTGCACCAGTGCGCAAATCCTCGACCTGCTCCATCTTTTCAACTTGCGCCTCTAACGCCAGTTTTTCCTCTTTCAGACGCTCTCTTTCAGCGGCTTCTGCAGCGCGCTGCTCTTCCAGCTCTGCGAGTTCCGCTTCAACTTTTTCCTGCTTGGCCTGCTGCTGTTTCTTCTGTGGACCGCGCTGCGCCCATTCGTTAAACCGCTGCTGCGCTTCAGCGGCATCCAACTGAAGAATCTGATCCATGGGAGGCACCATCAAGGTACTGCCATTGCGCAGTTTATGCAGATCGCCATCTTCAAATGCGGAGGGGTTGGCATCAAAAATTGCCATCATGGTTTGATAGATGGACACACTGCTGTCAGGGCGCATCTTGGTGGCAATCGACCACATAGTGTCTGCCGGTACCACGGGACCAAAATAGCGAACCTCATAGGCATCTGGCTGATCAGGCGCTTTTTCGCCACCCTGTCCTTTAATCTCAACCTGAGCATAAAGGTCTTCAGATGCAGCGATAGGCTCTGGAGCCACGCCTAACTGGATAACGTCGTGATTTGGCCCATCGGCGGTGGTTGTCGCGTTACTAAGCGACACATAAGAGAATGCTGATCCCATTACTAGGGTTGTCAGCAGCACCCGCGGTATAAATTTCATACAACAATCCTGATCAGATAACCGGCCCATATAGGGTGTCGGCACATCTCCCTGTTAACTTAAGGTAAACCCCAGGTAACAAAATGGAGAGAGCCTGACTATAAGATAGTGTTTAGCCATTATCGATCAACGGCCAACACAATTAATGTGGGGATCGTCAAGCATTTAGCGCTGAATTGCGTTGTTATTCGCCGTTTTCTGAAAAGGAAGTGACGCGAGAAGTGATTGGGTTGATAAATCAGGGGCTCATCAGAAATAAACCCCTGCGACTAATTTTGCTTTTAAGGACGAGAAAAACCCAGTTGATAAAGAGGTTCCAGCTGACTTGCCGATACCGAAGGCTCGCCAAGAATTCTCGCCGAAGAAAACTCACGCCGTTCTGGATAATAGCGTCGTAACCAATCAAACCCATTGCCACTAACGGCATGCTGACGAAACAGCTTATCGTCACGACGAACATCGTAAACAGCATGAACTAATCGGTGAATGATTTCAGGCGTTGGTGGTTGCCCCAAATGGAAAGCTGAGATATCCGGCTGTGGCAGAAAGTCATCAAGATGCTGGCTTGGACGACGCCCAACATGCTCAGCAAAAGCTTGGTAAATCATTGAGGTACCACGAGCCTTCCCTTCCAGAGAATAACCCGCAATGTGGGCTGTAGCTATCTCTACCTGGGGAACCAAAGTGGGCAGCACATGGGGCTCGTTTTCCCACACATCCAACACGGTCGGCATAGGCTTACCAGCAGAAAGCAACTGATCAAGCGCGTCGTTATCGATCACCTCTCCACGGCTCGCATTTATCACGATAGTGCCGTCGGCCAAATTATCGAGAAAGGCCTTATCGGCCATGTGATAAGTCGGGTGTTTACCGTCTGAGGTGAGCGGCACGTGAAATGTCAGAATGTCTGCCTTAGCAACCTCTGCCAATGACACATATTCACGGAACGCATCGGCTGGCGCTTTGAATGGGTCACAAAGCAGGTAGTTGATGCCCAAAGCCTCGCACTTGTCGATAACCCGCGTACCGATATTGCCCACACCGATAATACCCACGGTTTTGTCGCGCAAATTGAAACCATGTCGCTGGGCAAGTACAAACAGGGAGCTGATAACATAATCCGCCACCCCCATCGCGTTGCAGCCCGGCGCATTTACAAAACTGATATCGCGAGACATCAATAGTGACTTATCGACATGATCGGTGCCAATCGTTGCCGAGCCAACAAAAGAGAGTCTGTCTGCGTGCTCCAATAATGCATCGTTCACTTTGGTAACTGAGCGGATCATCAGGCCATCGACGCCTTTCATCTGGGCTGGGGTCAAATCTCTACCTGAGACAGCCTCCACTTCTCCAAATTCGCTAAATAGCTGGCGTGCATAAGGCATATTCTCATCAACCAGGATCCGCATTATTGTCTTGTCTCCACAAAAAATCTGTCGTCTCGTTTATCGCAGACTAGTCTACCGTCGAGGTTACGGCTAACTCAATTTAGCGTAAGAAATATTTGCCGATTTAAATGGCAATCAGTTAGGTAGGATCGGTTTCTCGATCAGAGAAAAGGCCGCTTTGTGCATTCAATGAAGAAAACAAAAAAGGGCCATAAGGCCCTTTTCTCATGCAAAATCACCGGTGAGGTGATTAGCCTTCATACTTCTTGAAAATAAGAGTGGCATTGGTACCACCGAAACCAAAGCTGTTTGACATAACAGTCTTCAGTTCTGCTTCTTTCATTTCGGTGACCACAGGCAGCCCTTCAGCTTCTGGGTCAAGGTTGTCAACGTTGATAGATGGCGCAACAAAGCCATTCTCAAGCATCAACAGAGAATAAACCGCTTCGTTTACACCCGCAGCACCCAGCGCATGGCCTGTCATTGACTTACTGGCACTGATCGCTGGCGCGTTGTCACCGAATACCTCTTTAATTGCACCCAGCTCTTTTACGTCACCCACTGGGGTACTGGTACCGTGAGTGTTGAGGTAATCAATCGGGGCATCACATGTTGCCATAGCCTGACGCATACAGCGCACGGCACCTTCACCTGAAGGCGCTACCATGTCATAGCCGTCAGAGGTCGCACCATAGCCAACAATTTCAGCATAGATCTTGGCACCACGCGCCAGAGCATGTTCAAGTTCTTCAACGATCACCATGCCGCCACCACCAGAGATAACAAAACCATCACGGTCTGCATCATAGGTACGCGAAGCTTTGTCCGGAGTGTCATTGTACTTAGTAGACAGCGCGCCCATGGCATCGAACTGCATCGCCAGCGACCAGTGAACCTCTTCACCACCACCAGCAAATACCACGTCCTGTTTACCCAGTTGGATCAGTTCCAGTGCGTGGCCAATACAGTGCGCAGAAGTTGCACAGGCTGAACTCATTGAGTAGTTAACACCTTTGATTTTGAATGGTGTTGCCAGACAGGCAGACGTGGTGCTGCCCATGGTGCGAGGCACCATATAAGGGCCTACGCGGCGAACGCCTTTTTCACGCAGAATGTCGGCCGCCAGCACCTGGTTTTCAGAACTGGCGCCGCCAGAGCCTGCTACCAGACCGGTACGCTCATTTGATACAACGTCTTCGCCAATGCCTGCATCGTCAATCGCCTGCTGCATTGCAATGTATGCATACGCAGCGGCATCGCCCATAAAGCGCATCTGCTTACGGTCAATAAACTCACTTGGGTCAAGCTTCACATCACCCCAAACGTGGCTGCGCAGCCCCATCTCTTCGAACGATTCTGCCTTGGTGATGCCGGAGCGCCCGGCCTTAAGTGATGCTAAAACTTCTTCAGCGTTGTTACCAATACTGGAAACAATACCGATACCTGTGATTACCGCTCGTTTCATTGCAAAAACCTTGATTTTTATTCCAATCGCGGATGATAGCCGCAAAGAATGAGCCAAGTGGTCGGTTCTCCGCGGCACCCGTAGTACTTCTAACCTGCATACAATGCAGTAGAATAGCGCGTCACGCCAGCGATAGGAGCAATTTTTCATGACACTGTTGTTCAAACTCAAACATGCCGAGTTGGATTGGTCAGATCCAACGACGCCCGTAGCCACAGAGTTTGATGATGTCTACTTCTCCCGCGCAAGCGGACTGGAAGAAAGTGCCTACGTTTTTATGGCGCAAAACCAGCTGCCGGAACGCTGGAATAGGGACAGTGAAAGATTCGTTATCGCAGAGACTGGCTTCGGCACCGGCCTGAATTTTTTACTGACCTGGTCTAAGTTCAACCAGTCGCTCGCTGAAGCGAAAACCAGTGCTCGGCCCCACGCAAAGCGGCTGCATTTCATCTCATTTGAAAAGTTCCCACTGCGGAAGCAGGATCTGGAAAAAGCCCTTACAGTCTGGCCACAGCTCTCCGAACTCGCCGGACAACTGGTTGATGCCTATCCACCCGCTACCGCGGGCTGCCACCGATTGACCTTTGCCAACGGACAAATCACCCTGGATCTCTGGCTAGGCGATGTGAATCATTGGCTGCCACAGATCAATGCCGCTACCGACTCAAATACCCAAATTGTTGATGCCTGGTATCTGGATGGCTTCGCTCCGGCCAAAAATCCGGAGATGTGGCAACCGACGCTGTTTCAAAACATGGCGCGCCTGTCGAAAACGGGAACCACTGTTGCAACCTTCACTGCCGCAGGTCTGGTAAGACGTTCTCTGATCGAGGTCGGCTTTGAGATGGCCAAAGTCAAAGGGTTTGGCCGTAAAAGAGAGATGCTGGCAGGACAATTCAAGCAACACGAAAACGATACCGATAGTGCCGATGAACCAGCCAAAACTCTTATCTCGGCAGATAGCCAAGTCACTATCATCGGAAGTGGCATCGCTGCGGCAGCCACACTTTACAGCCTGACAAGCCGGGGAGTCCCATGCCGGGTAGTCAGCCAGGATCCCGAGCCGGGCTCGCAGGCATCAGGCAACAAACAAGGGGCTATCTACCCCCTGCTCCACGTAGAAATAGACAGCATCAGCCGATTCTTCAGTCCGGCTTCAGCCTATGCCATTCAGCAGATCCGTCAGATATCAAAACTTAAACCAGATTTGCCACACGCACTCGATGGCGTGATCCAACTGGCATTCAATGAGCGAAGCCAAATAAGGCGGAGTAAGTTGATAGAAGCTGACAACTACCCCGATACACTGCTGCAAGGGATCAGCGCAGAAAGCGCCTCGGATCAGGCGGGATTAGAAGTTCCTCACGATGCCCTGTTTTATCCATTAGCGGGCTGGGTTTCGCCGCGGGAATTGTGCCGCACACTGTTCAATCTCGCCTGCGAACTTGCACCTGTCGAGCAAGTCACGGCGCGCGTAGACGGCATCGAACCCAAAGAATC
This sequence comes from Corallincola platygyrae, assembly GCF_039544265.1. NCBI lineage: Bacteria > Pseudomonadati > Pseudomonadota > Gammaproteobacteria > Alteromonadales > Psychromonadaceae > Corallincola > Corallincola platygyrae. Next base: position 41,167 of record NZ_BAABLI010000030.1, read on the forward strand.
TGGCTGGCAGTTGTCTCTGAAACAGGCTGATGACCAAAAGACTGAGCTGCAATGTGAACACCTTATCGTATGCGCTGGCCACCAAAGCCAGCTGGGCCCATTAGCAGAGGTCCCCATGCACACCATCCGTGGACAGGTCAGCCATGTTGATGCAAACGAACAATCACGGGGCCTGAAGCGCGTGCTCTGTTACGAAGGCTATATGACTCCCGCAGAAAATGGCGAGCACTGCATCGGGTCCAGTTTTATCAGAGCAGATCTCAACGAGGAACTTCGCAGCGAAGAGACCCAGGAAAACCTGGCGAAGCTAACCCGATGTTTATCACCAGCAATATGGCCATCTCAGCTCGCAGCCAAAGACAAAGGCAAAGTGGGTTTCCGATGTGCCGCACCAGACCACCTGCCCATTGTTGGCGCCGTTGTAGATAGCGCAACGACAGAACAAGCAGCCGAAAAAGCCGAGGGGCCTCAATCATTGCCCAGTCATAAACAGCTATGGACATTGACTGCGTTAGGTTCCAGAGGCTTAACCTCCGCCTTTTTATGTGCAGAGCAACTGGTAGCAAGAATGAGAGGGGAAGCTGAACCACTACCACTGAGTCTGTCAGATGCTTTATGCTCTCAGCGGTTTCGCTGGCGAGCAGCGCTCAAGGCAAGTAAATCCAAACAAACCGACACCTGAATTAGTGCAAACCATACAAGCAATAACATACTGCTAACATTTAACCTTTGCTGTACGATTGCTGTACGGTCAAAGTGATACGGCTAACGTCCGAGGAGTGATAGTTGCGCCGACTACTGTGCTTGTTTCTGATCTGCTTCACTTTCTTGCCTTACGCATATAGCACTGGGCAAGAAGAGGCATTGACCATAAAACAACTGGTTGAGCTGTCCCGCAAGGAACCAAAACAAGCCATTGTTGTTGGTGAAAAGATGCTGATTGAAGCCCAGTCAGCGCCAGACAGCGCGAGGATTAAATTGGCGATCGCCTGGGCCCAGCTGTTGCAGGGTGAATACGATAAAACCGACGACCTGGCGAAACAGGCGCTAATAACCGCAGAGCAATATCAACTTGCCAAGCTACGCGCCGAGGCGATCAATATTCAGGGTGCAGTCGCCTACCGAAAAGGCAGGTACAGCGAAGCTGAAACCTTCTTCCATAAATCTCTGGCCATTGCCGAACAGTACCAACTGCTTGACCGCCAATTGGGTGCGCATTCGAATTTAGGCAATGTTTATCGCAATATGGGTGAGCCGGTATTGGCACTCGATAACCTTTACAAAGCGCTCCAACTCGGCGAGAAAATTCAAGACCCATGGCGAATGGGAGTGACTCAAGTTAGCCTTGGCTTAATCTACAAGGAAAATGGCCAATACAGCAGCGCACTCAGTCGCTTTGATCAGGCTCGCTCGCTATTCCGCCAAGCAGGTAACGAACTTTCACAAACCTTTCCTCTCGGCTATGCAGCTGAAATCTATCAGCTACAGGGCAAGTACGAACAAGCGCTGAAAAGTGCAAACAAAGCTCACCAGATATGGCTTCAGCACAACGCAAAAGATTCAACCGCCAGAAGCCTTTTGACGTTAGCCAAACTACATCGCCTATTGCTGCACAAAGACCAGGCACAGCAATATCTTGAGGATGCAAAGCAGATTTACGAAGCGCTGGAGAATGGTACAGGCATGGCCAACTATCATTTGGAAGCGGGCCAGTTAGCGTTAGATCTGAGAGAAACTAAAAAAGCGCAGCAGCACTTCCGTAACGCGCTCACCTACTACAGCAACCAAGGCCAGCAGACCGCCCAAATAGAAACCCTGAATCTAATCGCGGAGAGCTGGCTGAGATTGTCGCAGCCCGCACAAGCTGAAAAATTCTTGCTACTGGCAGGTGACTACGCCCTAGAAAACGCCCCGGTACCACTTCTTGTTCAACATGACTTATTGATGGCAAAAAGTCGTTTTGCACTGGGAAGACGCGCATCCGCACTGCCACTGGCTGAGCGCGCCGCCATACGCGCTACAGAGATCAAGAAACTGGACGAAGCACGCCAAAGCTACCTTTTGCTAAGCGATATCTATCAGCAACAGGGCGAGTACAAAAAAGCGTTGGAGCACTACCAGCTATCCCAGGCATTCGCCAATCAATTAAGGGAGCGAGACCAGAACAAGAACCTGCAACTGCTCAGAGCTGAGCACCAATTGGCACTGCAGGCGCAACAGTTGGAAAAAGTGAATGCAGGAAAGATCCAAGCAGAACTCGCTCTGGCGCAACAAAAATGGCAGAAGAAAACCCTGCAGGGCACCATCGCCGTGCTTTGTATCCTACTCTGCCTGATCAGTGCGCTTGTGTATCAAAGCCGTCGCCTCGCCAGATTCCACGAAGAGCGCAGCCTGCATGACCCATTAACCAAGCTGGGCAACAGACGCTTCCTGGAGCAGTGGTTGGGCTTGCAGCTGCCCATCATGCAGAGACGGTGGTTTCAAAAGCAGTCGACCAATGAGAAGTGCGCCGACACCTACTTCCTGATGATCGACCTTGACCATTTCAAACAGGTCAACGATAGCTTGGGCCATGCTGCCGGAGATGAAGTGCTTGCCCAATTCAGTCAGTTATGCAACCACCTGCTGCGAGACAGCGACCAGTTAGTTCGAATTGGCGGAGAAGAGTTTCTTTTGGTCGCACAACAGATAGATGGTCAGGGTGCCGCACAGCTGGCAGAGAAAATCCGTCGTGTCGTGGCTCGCCACAGCTTTATTATCGACGGGCAACGTCCACTGAACATCAGCTGCACTTTGGGTTTTGCTCCCTTCCCTCTGGCAGACCAGCAGCCAGAGCAACAGGCTATCGAAGGCTCGATCATGCTCGCTGACCGACTTCTTTATGAGGCCAAGTCGATGAATCGCAATGCATGGCTGGGGCTCAGTCACAGCCATAGCTGGAAAGCGAATGAACTTATAGATGCTGATATGGACGAGCTATACAGTGCGCAGGCACGAGGGGAAGTCGTCCTAATAAGCCGCCATGGTATTGGCTCTCGAAACGAAGCAGAGAGTGAGCAGGAGCCTGTAAAGTCTGAGTCAACAACAACAACTCCCAACGAAGGGCTTGCGGACAATCCAGAACAGCCGCAGGGTGATGGCAACCCGTGACGTAATTGCTCCCACGAGCGGTCAAGTCTATGAGTTGGTGTAAGCACGAGAGCCTCCTCAGCTAAACCCTCTCCCCCGGAGAGGAGATCAGAATTTGTCTTGTTGTTTCTGTACATAGCCGCTCCTGCGCGTCCATGCGCCCGCGACATACCGTACTTCCTGTACATAAAACTGAAGCGGATCAAATATTTCGTATCCGATCGGGCAAGGTGCTCCCCCTGTCTTACACTGAGATTATCCCCTAATCGGAACGTGTTTTATGGGACAGGCGGTCGACACTCATGATTTCAGCCCTGAGGCGTTTGCGCGGTTTTCAGATAAGCTGGAGCAAAATCTCAATGTATTGGAACAGCTCCTCGACACCCCCTCCTTTGGTGTTGGCGAGACATCCATAGGTGCAGAGCTTGAGCTGTACCTCGTAGACCATTGTGGCCATCCCCAACCCTTTAATAAGCACTTTCAACTGCAAGCTAATGACCCCCAGCTGACCCTTGAGCTCAATCGATTTAATCTCGAATACAATCTTTCTCCGGTGCCAGCGCAAGGCACACCCTTTACCGCAATCCACAGCGAGATGAACCTCAAACTGGCCACCCTGAGGAGAATTGCCGCAGCCAATGATACTCGAGCAGTTGCCATCGGTATTTTGCCAACATTAAGAGAAACAGACTTTGGGCTAGCCAATATGACTGACGAGCCCAGATATCACGCTCTCTCTAAGCGGCTGGACCAGCTGCGGGATGAACCTTTCCATATCAACATAGATGGACCCGAGCCACTCAAGCTCAACACAGATTTTCTTACGTTGGAAGGTGCCAACACCTCCTTTCAATTGCATCTCCGGGTAAACCCAAACGAATATGCTGATATCTACAATGCCGTACAACTGGTCACACCAATAGCCTTAGCGCTTGCAGCTAACTCCCCGACACTACTGGGCCACAAGCTATGGCACGAAACGCGGATCACCCTATTCAAGCAATCTATCGATTACCGCGACCGCGACAAAGGTGACTGGCAACCACCGGCACGTGTCGGATTTGGTATGGGGTGGGCAAGAAAAGGCGCCCTTGAGCTCTTTGAAGCCGGTGCCAGGCAGTTCCCAGTTATGATGCCAGTGGACGATGATGAAGACCCCCACGCACTTTTAGCACAGGGTAAAACGCCACAGCTAAAAGCGCTGAGACTGCATCAGGGAACGATCTGGTATTGGAACCGCCCCGTATATGACCCTGTGTGTGACGGACATTTGCGCATCGAACTCAGGTCGCTGCCCGCTGGGCCCACCCCTCTCGATATGATGGCCAATGCCGCATTTGCACTTGGTATGGCATTTGGGCTGCAAGAGGAAATTAATCACTTGGTCACCGCACTGCCTTTCGAACACTGTCGATATAACTTTTATCGCGCGGCCCAGCACGGTATGGCAGCAAAACTTGTGTGGCCCGATGCAAACCATGGTCAGCTACATGAATGTGATGTCACCGAACTGGCAAAACAGATGTTGCCCATCGCGCGGCGCGGGCTCTCCTGTTTAGGCATCTCGGAGCAAGAAGCGATGACTTACCTTGCCCCTATCGAAGCACGCTTGGCCAACCATCAAAATGGTGCGCTTTGGCAGCTAGCCATGCTGGATATCCTGGAGCAAAACATGCTCCGACATGAAGCACTGCATGAACTTGTTTGGCGTTACTACGAGCAGCAACTTACCGACTTACCGGTGTCGGATTGGAGTCTTGCGTTATGACAGCACCGCGGCTCAACAAGGTGACGATAGCCCGCGGAGAGCGCCTGGATAAAGCACTTCTGGGCCCAGATGTGATCAGCTGGCTCAAGAACTTGAGTGGCCCGACATGGATAGAATGGCAAGGAGAGTCATCTGTTCGCCAGCGCGTAATTGTAACGCTATTGCACGGCAATGAACCCTCCGGGATCGAAGCGCTTCATGCCTGGCTCAGTTCAGGACTCACACCCGCAATGACCTGTCATCTGATTATTGGCGTGATTGGCACCGCACTGACAAAACCCTATTTCAGTCACCGCCATTTACCTGAACTACGGGACTTGAACCGATGCTTTGACGGGCCAACCGATGATCTGCCCGGCCAATTGGCACAACAGATTTGGCAAACCATAGAACAGCTACAACCCGAAGCCGTGCTGGACCTGCACAATACATCCGGCTCGGGTCCCGCCTTTGCTGTCAGTGTGTCAGATAGCAGTGAACATCAGGCGCTTGCCAGCCTGTTTTGCCAACGCATGATAGTCACCGATGTCTTTCTGGGCGCGCTGATGGAGAAAACCCGCCCATCACAGCCCATCGTAACCATTGAGTGTGGCGGAGCTATCGACCCAGAATCAAAAGAGGTTGCAAAGGAAGGGCTCTACCAGTTCTTAACGGCACCGAAAGTTACCACCTATCAGCATTACGACTGGGATATTGAGCTACTCAGCCACCCCAAACGTGTAGTACTTAGCGCAGATATGAGCATCGCCATGGCTGAGCGCGCTGTGAAAGGCGCTGACCTGACACTGGTAATGGGTATCGAGCATTTTAACTTTGGCGAGGTCACCCCTGACAACCGACTGGCATGGATAGGGCCATCGGGCATAGACACCATACAGGTGGTTAACGGACAGGGAGACAACCTCTGTCGACACTACTTTCAGGTGATTGACGGCGCACTCTACCCTAAACGGCCACTCAAGTTATTTATGATCACACCCAATCTGACAATTGCCCAGGAAGACTGTCTGTTCTATCTGGTGGATGCGAGCATCGATTAGTCCGTTAGCCAAGCAGTACCCCCTGTTGTAGTTCTGCTCAATCCCACTAGCCGGCCGTATCATGTTCAAACACATACCGCCCGCTTTTTACTTCCGTGTTGGGCGGTCGTCGATAGTGTTCAAAATAATCATATCCCTGTTTTAAGTTGACCCAGAAAGCGTGCCAGCGATGGTCTTTTTTGTCGTCCAAGGCCTCGGATGTCATAGGGAAAGGAAACGCATGTACCCGCACGTATGGCTGACCATTTTCCAGCGCAGACACCATCAGGGTATATATCTCATCGATGTAAGGATCTGTCATCGCGTAGCAGCCGATGGAAACGCAGTCACCATGTACCATGAGTGCACTGCCGGTTCGGCCATAATGACGGTCATAGCGATTGGGGTAACCCAGATTGAACGAAAGATGAAACTGGCTCCAGGGGTTCAGGCGCTGTGGGGTAACAAAGTAAAAACCTTCCGGGCTTTGCATATCTCCCATTTGTTGTTTTGGCCCCAGTTCGCCGGAGAAAGCGCAAATGGGGTAGCGCTTAAACAGTCTGAACTGCGCGTCCTCATGCTCCAGCCAGACTTCTAATTCTGCCGGCTGCTTGAAGATGCGAATAAAGACGGGAGCACCTAACTCCAGTCCCATTGCTTTTAGTGCCTTGTCCAGCTTGGGAGTAGCCGTTTCAATAGCCCGCTCAGACCGCTTGCTGGAGGGCAACGCAGGCTTGCTATCACCCGCCAGGCAAGTTCCACAGTTGAATAGCATGAAAACAAGCCCAATCAATGGCAGAAAATTAGCGTTTCTTACACCGCTAACCATTGATATCTTTGGCCCGCTGCAACATCACACCATCGACCTGCATCCACCAGTCATCTCCCTCTTGGTGAGGCGGTACGTCCACCATAAACTTGGTAGTAAAACCCAACACGCCCACCACGAAACCACCCTCTTCAAACTGCTTTAATGGTGCGTTAATGGTTGTCTCGCGGGGACCTTGTTTTCTGTAGTAATTAACGATGCCATCAGCATTGATCACCAACTTCATATTGTCAGCACGCCAGTCACCTACATAGGCGAAACGTTCAGGCGGAATAGGATCAACACACGCCACCAGCATTAACGAAACCAGCGTTAGGCAAACTAACCTCAAACGACGAAACATCGGTTTAATCATCATCTCTGATCTCCACTCTCCATGGCGGATTCCTGCGGCTTTCGCCTGCCCAATACAGTTTGATTTTGTTACCTGAAGGGTCGTATAGCACCGCCTCACGCCATAGGTAGCGCTGATCAGTAGGCATCTGTTCAAACTGGATACCTTTTTCCACCAAACGATCTACCCAGTCATCCAATTCGGGATGCTCAAAGTAGATGATGGCACCATTGGAAAAGTCACCCAGCTCCAAACTCAACGAGAACGTGGCATTACCCATGGGCGACTCAAACCGAGCGTAGTGTGGGGTATCAACAATCTGGGTAAATCCCAATTTGCGATAAAACATTGCAGCCGCTGCCATATCTTTCACCGGCAACGTTATCTGATTTAAATCCAAGTGCACTCTCCCTGCAGTTTGCTACGCCTTATCCAAGGCGCTCACTCATCTGACGAAGCCAATAACCAATGCATCGCTTCATCCCTGTCTTCAAAATATTCACACTGGCCCGCAACAAACCAGTTGCCTACCTTGGCTGCCAACTGTTGCCAATGGCGGTTACCTAAAATAGCCACTCTTTCAAATTCCCGGCCATGGCGCAGGCCCAGTTTGAAGTCGTCCCATGCCGCTCTGAGCTCCCAACCTTTCAGTTCAGTCGCATCCAGGAACGCATTGATTTTAGGCTGTGTCACCTCAGCCAGCGCATTCTCCAGCATTGGCGTGATCTTCTCATAGTCTTCGTGGGTCAACGTGCCTATCGCTTTTAGGCTGAGGAAAAACACATTGTCCACACGTTCGATCCCCATGGAAAAACCATGACGTTCCATTTCATGTCTCCTTAAGCAAAGTGCCTACACCTTAACTTTAGGAACCTCTGCCCCAACAGCAACCAGCCACTCACACCAGAATTGACTATGCGCATAAAACGGCTCTGAACTGATTTCAGGGCATCTGTCTTGGTAAAAAAGTGCAACCTTGGTAAAAAGTACAACCAAGAGCTGCCGAAGCTGAAAACGTCTAAACGCTACCTTCTGATTCAATCACGAGTACCCGGGCTTCGCCCTGTGGATGTGCCACATGTTCGGTGCCTTCAGACGCATAAAAGATATCACCGGGATAGAGCAAGGTGGCGAACTCCTCGCCTTGTTGTCGGTAGCGCATCTCCACCACGCCATCAATCACCACAAACACTTCCTGGCCATCATTGACGTGCCACTTGTAAGCTTGATCGGTCCAATGCAATCGCGTAGTAATACCGCCCATATTGGCGATGTCCAGCGCGCCCCACGCGCGATCGGCTTTGAACTCCCTGCCCCTAATAATCTTCATCTAGTTCGCTTCCTGCGCGTCAATTTCATCCTGAAGCTGCTCCAACTGGTCCAGTATGCGGATGAACTTATTGCCAAAATCCGTCACTTTATACTCCACGCGTGGAGGGATCTCATTGAAGCTGATCTTCTCCAGGATGCCAAACTGCGTGTTCCGTCTCAGGCATTCGTTAAGCACCTTGGTGCTCAGCCCATCGACATTGCGCACCATCTCCCCCGGTCGGTTGACGCCATCAGCCAGCAGTTGATACACGGTCAAAGACCATTTGCAGCCATAAATGGTTTCCACCATACGGGCACTCTTATCCGGTGGCGATTTCCGTGAAATTTTCTTTTCTTGGTTTTTCATAAAGATGTACCAAAAAGTACTTATAGCACCGATTTGTACCTACTTTTCAATAAGCTATCGTCAGAAATATGCTGAGTCCACCACTTAAGGAGACTCAACATGAACATTTCAACATCTAACAGCAATAACGCAGCCCAAGCCATCGCTCTGATTATTGGCGGCTCCAGTGGCATGGGGTTGGCCACAGCTAAACAACTTCTCAACCAAGGTATCACGCCCCTGATTGTCGGCCGGGATGAATCTAAACTCGCTCAGGCCCAACAGATGTTGTCAAAACTGGGGCTGGTGGAAACGCTTCGCGCCGATCTTTACCAACCTCAGGACATAGAGGGTTTAATCAGCACCATACAAGCGGAACAACGCCATATTAAATTTCTGGTGAATGCCGCTGGCTACTTCAAACCGACAGCGTTTCTTGACCATAGCAAAGATGACTACCACGCCTATCAGGCGCTTAACGAAGCGACGTTTTTCATTACCCAAGCAGTTGCCAATAACATGGTAAAACATGGCGGTGGCAACATGGTTAATATCGGCTCAATGTGGGCAAAACAAGCAGTGAAAGCAACGCCCTCTTCCGCATATTCGATGGCAAAAGCGGGTCTGCATGCATTAACTCAGCACCTTGCGATGGAGCTGGCCGAGCACAATATTCGGGTCAACGCGGTGGCTCCGGCCGTGGTAAAAACCCCAATTTACGGCGCATTTATCGAACCCGATGCAATCGATGAGACCCTGGCTGGATTCGATAGTTTTCATCCGATTGGCCGTATCGGTACCGCCGACGATGTCGCTCAAACCATTAGTTTTTTGCTAAGCGACCAAGCCAACTGGATCACAGGCGCGATCTGGGATGTGGATGGCGGAGTCATGGCAGGAAGAAACTAAATGATTTTTGGAAGTGTTATGCTACTAGGACGGGGCTGGGACTATGCGAATATAGTCCTGCTTCAGCCCCCTAATCAAATATCACCCGCTTGAAATGCGGGTTCTCGACCGTCACTTCCATGGCAACCAGCTCATCAAGTACCACCAGGTGTTTACCCTGCTTTTGCTCCACCAAAATACACTCCTGCTTGGCACTATTGCGCTGAGTATCAATGGCAACGCCAGACAGCACTTCACCTGATTTCAAAGTCAGCTCAACCGGGTAGCGGTACATGCAGGCGATCTCGATATAGTCGTACTGGGCACAGGTGATCATTAGCTCACGCTCACAGTCGTATTCAAAACTCCATCTTGGCGCCCCAACATAGAGCATCCAGATCAAAAATAGGGAAACGTAGATATTCTACGGCGACAAAACTGTTAGAATCGCTGCCCTGTAGAGGCTAACAGCCATGGAATAACAGTAGAATCTGATTTTCTAAGACGTTAGCAGCTTTTGTAGCTTATTCATCGAAAAGTGGACATTAAGATGGCATTTGAGACGCGCCTAAAATCAGATCAGCCGGGACAGTTGGATATCGAGTACAGTATCAACGGCGAACATCACCAGATCTTCTTTAAGAGCGATTCAATAGATTTTTGCTGGGATGCTTCAACGCAACTTTGCGGCACCCTTCTCCCATCTCTGATAAAAACCGGGCACGCACACCTCGCCAGTGACATCGATCCCTCACTGCAGGATAACGTCGAGAAGCTTTGCGCCATTTATGGGCAATGGTTGGATAAAGAGATGACGCTTACTCGGGCAGGAAGCGCAGAGAGCCAGAAAGTAGAGCCATTACCAGCAGAGCGAGGAACCGGCTGTTTCTTTACCGGTGGCGTAGATTCTTTCTACACCTACCTGAAAAACGCCAAGGAGATTACTCACATCATCTATGTCCATGGATTTGATGTAAAACTTGATCAAACAGAAGTTCGGCAACAGGTCAGTGAAAACCTCGCGGCCATTGCCAATGCATTTGATGTCAAACTGATTGAAATTGAAACGAACTTCAGAGAAATATGGGACCTAACCGGGCCATGGGGCGAGCTGACGCACGGCCCCGCACTGGCAACAATCGCTCATTTGCTTAAAAGGCACATATCGAAGGTCATCATCCCAGCTTCATATACATACAACGATCTTTTTATGTGGGGCTCTCACCCCATCACAGATCCTTTGTGGGGTGATTCTCAACTCAGTTTCGTTCATGACGGTTGTGAAGCACGCAGAACCGAAAAGGTTGCCGCTATCGCAAACTCAGATATTGCTCTGAAGCACCTGCGAGTCTGCTACATGACTAACACCACCGAGTTTAACTGTGGGCGTTGCCAGAAATGCCAAAGAACCATGATCAACCTGCTAGCGGCAGGTGCGCTTGAGAGATGCACGACGTTTCCAGGTGCCAAACTTAACTTTAGAAAGCTCAAGTACATCACCGGAACGGAGCTCAACACCCGAACCTTTTTGAAGGACAATATCATCGCGCTTAGCGAGCGAAAGGATCCACTTTCTTTAAAAGTGCGAAATGCATTGGAACGTTCGTTCAATAGACCCGTGTTGCTCAGAAAAGCGATTAGAATGGTGCAAATGCGCTAAAAAACGGTAATTACAGGAGTCAACACAACGGGAAGTGTTGGCTCTCTTATGTCTGCTTCTAGCGAATCCCCTCATTCCTTGGGAATTCAGAAAAGTAGACGCGCATCCCGTGGTTTGATCTAATTAATTTCGCCAAAAACAAATCCAATCAACCCTGCACGGAGGCAGTTGGGATGCGCGAAATTCAAATACTACAGCAAATGCTCGTTGAGCAATGTCCACAAATTCACAAAAAACGCCTTAGTTCCCTGATGGTTGCCACACAGTCGTTGCTTGATGGCGACAGCTTGTCATTGACCGAGTTGGGGCGTCATATACAAGGGCGTGTCTCGCCTAAGCACAACATCAAACGCATCGACCGGTTGTTGGGTAACACCCATCTGAATATTGAGCGATTAGCGATATATCGTTGGCGAGCAAAGTTACTATGTGGCTCTAATCCCATGCCTGTTGTTTTGGTCGACTGGGCGGATGTACGAGAGCAATTGCGAATGATGACACTGCGCGCTTCCGTGTCAGTGAAGGGTCACTCTGTCACACTCTATGAGCGCACATTTGAGTTTAAGAATTACAACTCACCTCGCAGCCATAGTCAGTTCTTAAAAGAGCTTTCGAGTGTTCTGCCCGAAGGTTGTGTACCGTTGGTTGTCACTGACGCGGGGTACCGTAACACCTGGTTTAGAGAGGTCGCGTCTTATGGCTGGTATTGGTTAGGCCGCTTACGCGGCGAGGTGTGTTATCAGCTCAATAAGCACTGGGTACTAACCAAAGCCCTGTATGACTCGGCGTGCAGCAAAGCCCGCTATATCGGTGCCGTGCAAATAGCCCGTAAGAAGCCGATGCCCTGTCATTTATACCTATTCAAACCCCAAGACAAACAGCGCAAAGACAAGCGCTCTCGGCGCTCTGGCACCAATCACTCGGCAAAGAAGCTATATCATCGCTCAGCCAAAGAGCCTTGGGTACTGGCAACCAACCTACCGCCAGCGCTATTCAACGCAGTGCAAGTAACCCAGCTATATGCCAAACGGATGCAAATCGAAGAAACCTTCCGCGACCTGAAAAGCCCGCAATACGACTTCGGCCTCAGACACAGTCGTTCGCGCTGTCCACGGCGTTACGATGTTCTGCTATTAATCGCTATGCTAGCGGAGATGACCTTGTGGTGGTTAGGACTGGTTGCACAACAAATAGGTTGGCAGCGTCACTTCCAGGCTAACACCATAAAAACCAGAGCAGTGCTATCGATGGTGAGACTGGGGAAAGAGGTTCGGCGACGACCAGACCTTGTCATTACAGAGCAGCGAATATGCTGGGCAATCTTTGAGTTTACTCGCTTGGTTCACTCTGCAGGGCTGGAGGATTTAAGAGGGGATCCTCCAGCGCCCCGCATAAGGGGCACAAAACTGTTGGCTAAAATGAGCGACGGAGTAGCACAAGCCAACAGATTTGTTTCCAATGCCTTTATGCATTTGTTATGTGTTGTGCTTAACCATGTTCTCTACAGCTCGCAAATTCACTTTGTTTAACCTGATAAAGTCTTTGTGTTTAGTAAAAATTGGTCCAATCCAACCATCTTCATGTGTGAATGCCATGCACCAAGCGTAATTTTTGGGGAATACAAAGAAATCAGAAATACCTACTCCTTTCTCTGGCTTCTCTCGAGCCAGATAGAGTGAGTCATAAGTCAATTTATAATCATTGGGCAGGATATAATACGATGGTGCAGCAACATCCTGGTACTGTTCAATTGCAGCGTCACATTGGTAGTGGCATCTCATACCAGCTTCTCCACCCCATAGGTACTCACTATTTGGCCTCGTAGGGTTCCAGCCTTTGCGATCCGGACAAAATATCGAGAGCCACTTTTTAAACACCCGCTCAGAGGTAGGCTTATCCAAAGCTACCATAGGAAAACTTTCCATATACCCTTTCATCCTAGCTCCGCGTCAAAGATATATACCGCCCGCATTGAGCGGCGCGAAGGTTTTTTGTCCAAGCAGTTTTTTCAGCTGCGACTTGATGCGAGAGTTATGACTTGCCGGTTCTAATGAAGCTTATGATTTTATCGGCATGCTGTTCAATTAACCCTTTTGCTGAACCAGTAGCCGTAGGGTTCTCTGAAACCACGGTTATTTTTCCTAGAACTTTTCCATCCTTACTATCTTTAATGACCACAGTACTGGTTATGTTATCTGAGCCAGCCATAATTCCCGCAAGAGCACGGGCTGCGCCATGCCGCATATAGTATTTAGTAAAGGTTATTTCAACTTCTCTTGTTGCTTCATTGGCAGAGGAGTCTCCGAGTTGACTCAACTGAGAATCAAGTCTGGTTTCGAATATCTCCATTCCTTTATCAGTTACATTTGCATGGTCAATAATTTCACGCTCAAACTTGTCTGAATGATTCAGAACATAGGCTTGTTCAACCACCACTTTAGTACCAGCACAACCAGCCAAAAAAGCAACCAATAAACTAATTAAACCAAACTTCACTGCATGCATTTAAAAATCTCCTTGAAAATGTGAAATAAAAGTCATAGTGCCGGGCCTACGGCGACCCCAAAAATTAAGTAACTTGTTAGTTTTTAGCTGAAAAATAGTGTTGTTGAGATAGCTGTTCGGTTAACCACTTCCTAAAATCCTCTTCTGAAACCGGGTCTTCCGCTAAACCCCATTCATTCCAATGCCTAGTTATCATGCCTAGCCACTCCTCAGCGATTTCGAGATAGGCAGGGCTTCCTTGGATAGCTAGTGCCTTGGTTTTAAGTGCGTTCGCAATCCCGCTTAGCTCGTGAATTGATGACTCTCCTTGTAAGTACAAATCGCCGATTCTCAGAAGCGCTTTCAATTCGGCTACCTTGCTAATGGGGACGTATGCCATAAAAACTAACGCTTAATTTTTGAGGCAGGCACATAGTATCTGTCGTCCATTACTTTGCTTTTTCAAGCAACTTACAAAATGTTTTTGTAACCAGCCTAAACAGGACCGGCGAAACCACTTTGGCATGTCTTTTCGGGTTCAGAGTAACTTACTGTTACACCAGTAGCATCATTGCTGCCTGTATCAAATTCTCTTATTCGTAAGTAGCATTGCTCATTGTCGTGAGAAAACATCATGACATAACTCGCCTTCTTGCGAGGAATGAAAGAAGTGGACACGAGACACTCTCGATTTCCAACATAGCCTTTGAAAGACGTTTGAAACGATTCTCCGGCTGGAATTCTTTTCTCAAAGTATGAGGAGCTATTTAGAGCGGTGTCAGGTATTGCTTCGACTTGAGGATCAGACTCAATGGTTTTTATGCTGCTTACATAACCTAATATTTCTGGGTTACTGCAGTCAGCTCCTGGGTAATAGACAACCCTCGCTCCAGTTGATGTTACAAACTGAGGAGCTTCAACTCTTAACGAGACCAAAGATTTACCAGTTGGCGGGATGTAAGTCGTCGCACATCCCGCAATAGCTAAAAGAGTAAGAGTTATCGTACAGGTATATTTCATAGCCATTCCATAATTATGATAAATAGGCTGCTAACGTCGCAAACAGGGAGCAAGATCGCGGAATCCCCACGCTGTTTAACTTGTCCCAACGGTTTTGCCTGTTATATGCCTTCAATAGAACCTACATAAAATTTCAAAAGGTGTGCCTCTATTGGGACTGTAATACTGCCAGCTAATTCCTTGGTTTCCAGCTTTCCCAAATTCATTTCTATTCTTTCTGAGTTCACAACAGGGAAAGTATCATGCCCCTCAGACTGTGGCTTTTGGTAATAAGCGATCACTCTGACAAAAACCGATTTTTTAATCTTTCTTTTATTCTTTATTGTTATTCTATAATCACATGAATTAAGATTGCACACATACCATTCAGAAACTATTTCAATGTCATTGTTTTGGCTGTTGAAATAATCTATCACTAGAAAAGCAATAAATGTCGCCAGCACACCAGAGATAAAGGCTTTTCCTATCAGCCTTTTTATTCTAACTTTTCTTCTGTGCTCTTCACGTGTGACCATATTTTCCTGTGCATGTAATGCCCAAAACAGAGGCGAACAGAGCGAATCCTTGTAGCCAAAGGCTGCGCTGTTTCTTATTTTGCTAATGCTCCCGCTCTTTCGCACCACTCGATGCGGGCATCAGCGAGCAACTTCACAACACTTAAATTCGTATCCGAAATGGAAGAGGGAAAGAGAGTAACTAATGGAGAGCGCCACTTCCTTTCGGCGATTGGGATTCAATATACCCTGCCAAAACATCTTAAAACACTGTTTTAGCCACACTTTATGAACCTGAATCAAGTTTTGCTGCTGCGGAATTGACGGCTTTGAAAGAAGTGATGGACACTCGGGGTGAAGTGGAACCCGGAAAGGACTAGCACCCTAACCAATTGGACGCATAGACAATATGACTCCCACAAAAGGTGCTGACCTCCGCCTTCGTGGGTTAGCTGAAAAGCCAGAGCCATAATGTATTTGCAAACAATACAAGCTGGAGGTCAGCATGAATTACAGTAGCATACTTTTTGTCTCACTAGACACGCACAAAACCTTCTCTGAAGTCGCCTATTGTGAGGATCGTCAACGTACTGAAATTAAACATTTTGGTCGTGTGAACAGCACCAAGGCCGCCATCACCAAACTGGCCCGGCAATTCGCCTCTAAATATCCCAACCACACCCTTCACTTTGTTTATGAAGCTGGCCCTTGCGGTTACTGGATCTACCGTCTGCTAACCAGCCTTGGCCACTGCTGCTATGTCATTGCCCCTTCGCTTATTCCCAAGAAACCTGGAGACCGTGTCAAAACTGATCGTCGTGATGCTATCAAGCTCGCCAGTTGTATCCGTAATGGTGATCTCACGCCTATCTACGTGCCAGAGCCTGAAGATGAAGCGATACGGGATCTGTCTCGCGCCAGAGAAGCCTGTATGAAAGATCTCAAAGCCGCTAAATATCAGCTCAAGGCACTGTTGCTCCGAAATCATATTCAGTGCGCCGTCAAAGATAACTGGTCACCGAAACATCTCCGATGGCTGACCGAATTAGTGCTTCCTCATCCCGCACAACAGATCGTGTTGCAGGAATCTATTCAAACCGTTTCAGAGCGCATGCGACGGCTTGAACGACTCGATAATGAGCTCGTGCATCATGTTAAACGTTGGCGTTACTACCCAGTCGTTAAAGCGGTACAGGCGATGCGAGGTGTGCGTTTACTGGTCGCGGTGGGCGTGATCGCAGAGCTGGGAGACTTAACCCGGTTTGATCATCCCAGGAAGCTCATGAGTTATCTCGGACTGGTACCCAGTGAGCACACCAGCAGCGATAAACGAAAGCTTGGGGCGATCACCAAATCGGGCAATCACCGGGCACGCAGGCTGCTGGTTGAAGGAGCCCATTCCTATCGTTATGCCGCCAATGTCTCTACTGAGCTACAAAAACGTCAGGAAAGCCTGAGTCAAGAGATCATCGATATCGCCTGGCAGGCACAGCTGCGGCTGTGTCGACGTTATCAGCGTCTGGTGAAACGAGGTAAACATTACAACGTGGCCGTCACCGCGATCGCCAGAGAGATGATCACGTACATCTGGGCCATTGCACGAGAAGTGATATTAAGTCCGGTGGTACCGACTAACCGTCTGGCACGCATGCCGGCATGACAACAGGTACTGAGCTGATGCATTGGATCAAGCCACGGGTGTGGCACAACCACCGACGGCGTTAGGATGGCAACGGCGCAAGCCGTTGAACCACGAACATAGACTGAAGACAGGTGCCACGGCGGAACAAGTAAGGTAGGCGCTGCTCACGAAAGTGAGTAATCCACGGATACCAGCATGACAACCGACGAATGTACCGGCTTCATCTGATGCATCAGCTCTTTTTACCAGAGTAAAACGATGGCTAGATTTTTAGCAGGGATCAGTGTGTCAAACTTGACAATGGGAGTCATACCAACGCCTAAAACAGGGAGCAAGTTAGCGGCAAAGCCGCGCTGTTTAACTTGTCCCAATGATTTTTCTTGTTATACGGCGTTGTAAAGATCATGCAGATACTCACCGTCTTCACTGTTAAGCTGGATAGCATTTTTACCCATGCCTTTGTTTAAAGTCAGTTGATTCGTTTCATCTATATCCGATATTGAACGGACACCATCTAGGACACAGAGAAAACCAAAGACAGCCTCATGGACAGACTCTGACACTGCTCTGCTTACCATGAGGCGATCGTTTTCAGACAATGACCTGTACCACTCAGACCTTTCAACTAGCTCTTGGGGAGGCCTTCGCCCGGGAGGCGCCTCCATGCTCTCAACTGTTGCCTCAATAGCTGATTTGGAGACAACGAGCCTTATCGCATCAACAAACTCTTGTTTATTCACTAGAACTCCAAAGCCGTATAACGCCTAAAACAGGGAGCAAGTTAGCGGCAAAGCCGCGCTGTTGAACTTGTCCCAATGGTTTTTCTTGTTAGCAGTAC
>NZ_BAABLI010000031.1:0-64316 GCF_039544265.1 Corallincola platygyrae
CGCGCTGAGTACGCTTTCTGTTTGAAGAAACTAGCTTTTCCATCATAGGTCTCCAATGTGTAAACCTATTTCAGGACGGGACACTTGTTCAAAAAAAGCCCGGTTATTATAACCGGGCTTTTTTATTGAGCTGTGTATGACAGCAGCTTAAGCAGTGCCACCAACAGTGAGCAGATCCAGCTTGATGGTTGGCTGACCAACCCCTACAGGAACACTCTGGCCATCTTTGCCACACACGCCCACACCTTTATCCAAGGCAAGGTCATTACCTACCATGGAGATTTGCTGCATCGCTTCTGCACCCATGCCAATCAACGTCGCGCCTTTGATTGGGGCGCCCAATTTGCCATTCTCGATCAGGTAGGCTTCTGAAGCAGAGAATACAAATCGGCCCGAGGTAATATCAACCTGACCTCCGCCAAAGTTAGGGGCGTAAATGCCCTTCTCAACAGAGCCAATAATCTCTTCTGGCGAGTGCTGCCCAGGCAGCATATAGGTATTGGTCATGCGCGGCATTGGTAAGTGCGCATAAGACTCACGACGCCCATTACCCGTAGGTTTTTCACCCATCAAGTGAGCATTGAGCTTGTCCTGCATATAGCCCTTGAGAATGCCGTTTTCAATCAACGTGGTGTACTGGCCTGGCGTGCCTTCATCATCCATCGACAAAGAACCACGTCGGCCCTGCAATGTAGCGTCATCGACCACAGTGCAAAGTGGGCTCGCGACCTGCTGCCCCACTTTACCTGAAAACGCCGATGTGCCTTTTCTGTTGAAATCGCCTTCAAGCCCGTGACCGACCGCCTCATGCAATAACACGCCCGGCCAACCGGCTGCCAGTACTACAGGCATAGTGCCCGCCGGTGCGTCTATGGCTTCAAGGTTTACCAGAGCCTGACGAACGGCTTCGCGCGCGTAACCAAGCGCCACCTTTGAGCCATTTTCCTCAGCAAAGAACATGCTGTAATCACCACGACCACCACCGCCAGCAGAGCCTCGTTCGCGCCGCCCATTGTGTTCGGCCAGCACGGTACAGTTCAGTCTCACCAAGGGACGATAATCAGCTGCCAGCGTGCCATCAGACGCTACGACCAACACTTCTTCGTAAACACCAGAAATACTTGCGATAACCTGCGTTACTCTGGAATCTATCTGCCTCGCTTCCGCTTCCATCTCATGCAATAGCGCGATCTTGGCCTGCTCATCCAAACTATTGAGTGGGTCTTCCGCTGGATACAATGCGCTAAATGCTGGCGTCTTCAGCGCAAGGGCACTTTTGCCCTCAATATCAGCTCTGGCAATACCACGTGCGGCGGAGGCGGCATTTCGGATTGCGGATTCTGATATTTCATCAGCATAAGCAAAACCGGTTTTTTCACCCTGCACAGCACGAACACCTACACCTCGTTCAATGTTAAAGCTACCCTCTTTAACAATGCCATCTTCCAACATCCAGCTTTCGTGGCGACTGGATTGAAAATAAAGATCAGAAAAATCGAGCGGTTTTTGATGCAAAAATGCGATTGTCTGCTCAAGTGAAGCGATGGTAAGTCCTGAGGGCTCAAGCAAATTTTGCTGCGCCAGTGCGATAGACATTAAGACTCCTTATCCCAATGACTGAAAAAACGGGAATGTTGCATAACAGGCATATTACTACGGACCTGAGTGAGTTTCTCCCTGTCCATTATGACGGTTACACAAGCTACACCTTTATCCTGCATGGCGAGGACTTCACCCCATGGATCAATGACCAATGAGTGGCCATAGGTTTCTCTGCCATTAGCATGCACACCGGCCTGATCTGCGGCGACAATGTAACACTGGTTCTCAATCGCTCTGGCTCTGAGTAAAGTTTGCCAGTGGGCTTCTCCCGTTACCTGGGTGAATGCTGCTGGTAGAACTATAACTTCGGCGCCCTTCGCTCTCATCCAGCGAAACAGCTCGGGGAAACGCAGGTCATAGCAGATTGCCAATCCCACTCTGCCAAGCTCGGTGTCTATCACTATTGGCTGTTTACCGGCCTGATAGATATCCGATTCACGATAACTGCCAACAGCATCAGCCACATCAACATCAAACAGGTGCAACTTGTCATACCGGCCAACTTCCTGGCCTTCAGGCCCATAAACCAGCAGAGTTGCGGTCGGTTTATCAGCTGCCTGATTCAATATAGGCAAAGAGCCAGCCGCCAACCAGATACCGTGTTTTTTCGCCAATCCACTCAGTGCTGACTGCAACTCACCACGACCATGTAGTTCTGCTACGGCAGCAGTTTGGCGCTCACCACCGCCATAACATGCCCAATTTTCGGGGAGAACTACAAGCTGCGGACGAGTATCAGGAAGGTTATCGAGGGCCTTTTCAAGGTGTGAAAGATTCTGGGTAGGATCTGGAGAGCTCACCCACTGAAGCGCAGTTAAACGCATCAGGCAGCCTCTTGCATCAGCATTTTCAGCGGGATCGCTTTACCTCCAAGCTCGTCTGAACCTGAAGACGATGCAGGCTTACTCAAAACGGTAGGAGGCTCTGCTGGCGAAGAATCATCACCAACCGGCTTAGCAGGCTCGCCAATAGCTTCAGGGGCGGCTTCTTCTCCATCCTCTTTTTTCAGGTCTTTCATCTTCATATCCTTACTCTTGCGATCAACTTCTCGCACGTTCGGATCAGATATGGTGCCATCAATCTTAAGATTTACCTGATAAACGACTTCAACCACAGGATCCAGTACTGTCGACAAGGCCAGCACATACAGCCCGGTTACCGGCGTAATCGCAAATGCGGTCAAGACTGGCAGGCTGGCGGTTAGCTTGGGATAGAAGACAACATCATAATTCAGGGTCTCATCCACCAGCGAAGTACTGCCAAGGATATCCATGGTTCCGCTGGGACCATCCATCTTCAGGTTATCGGTACTGACAACACCTTGTTTAATACCAAAGTTGCCCCGAAAGCGATTGAAGTAAAGACCTTTATCAAACATGTCACTGAAATCAAGCCGCAAACGACGAACCAGGGAGTCCAGACTGAGCAGACTAATCAAGCCCACTCCCGCGCCACCGGCTTCAACGATATAACCATTCTTCATATCCATTGAAATATCACCATTGAAGTTTTCATGGCGATACTCTTCAGGATACCCGAGCCAGGAGAGACTGAATCGCATATCCATATCGGCGTCTCTAACCACGCTCGGAAGCCCCATATACTGAGAGCTTCTACCGGTATTGCTACTGCGGATCCGGCCTTCAAACTTGGACTCCATGCCGGCTTCGCCCAGTTGCCAACCTCCGGTAACATTGACTTCACCATCTCGAGGTTTCACCTGCAATTGGCTAAGCTCCATCCCCTCTCGTCCATCTTCCCAGGGCCTAATATCTAGTTCAATTTCACCAAATGTATACTTGTCGATTCCACACCGCCCACAACGTAAAGAGATCGCGGGCAGCTCTCGTGTTTTCGCCTTATCCAAGTCCTCAGCCAGCGCCTCTTCAAACGCATCAAACTGTTCTTGAGCAGTTGACGCTTCAGCATCCGGGTCGCTCGGCAATTGTTGGCGCAAGCCAAGACGAATCGACTCTGCATCGATCACCACAGAGTCGTCGGCATAGGTAAACCGCAGATCTGTGTCGTGCCCTTTAATAAGTCCGTTATAACTGTCGCCTTCCGCATTCAATTCCAAGTTTGCCTGCTCTAATAACAGTCCACTGATAGAAAGACGCCCTACATTTGCTTTTAATCGGCTGAAGCTGACCCGGCTGGGCTCATCAGGTGGCGCAAAACCAGACGGCTCAATTTTCTCTGGATGCAGTGTTGACGCCATCTCCAACCAAAGCGACAAATCAAGAGAATCCAGACCAATGCCTACACGGACATCGCCATCTTTTAGCGTCGGCAGTTGCGCCCGACCGATAGCGACACTAATCGCATCGAGCAACAGCAGTTCACCATCATCTGTCATGGTGACTTTGGCCTCTCCACGTTCAGGCATATCAACATCGATTGCGAGAGTTTGCTGATCATGGGCAAGTGATACAAGTATTGGCCAGGCAGCATCGGACGGCTTATCAAAAGGTGCTGGCAGATCTAATTGGATCCCCTCCAAGCTGGTACGAACATCGATTTGGCTACGCACTTTTTCACCAAATGTCTGAACCACAATAGAGCCTTGCCAGTCAGTTTTTCCTTTAGCAAGCTCCAGCCTGGGGTCATCCCACAGCGCTTTCAAAGCTGTCATAGGCCAGTGACCATCGACACTGGCATCAATGCGGTAATCTTCACCCCGCACCTCACGCCCATCCAGGTCAAAACGCACTGGGTGATCATACAGATTGCCTCGCCCACTTCTTATTTTGATGCGACTATCCACAAAGCTCAGTCTGCCAACAAAGTTTTCGATTGGCGTTTCAACCGCATCAATGGTGACCGTGTTGCCATTAAATGCGACATCCCCCTTTGCTACGACCTCTGCCGCTTCATAAAGTGGAATGGTGAGCTCCAGGTTTGCATTAATTGCTCCGGTGACAGGAATATCGGTTAGAACCTCCCCAACCGAATCCGCCAACGGTGATGCCTGCATCAGGCGAGTGGCATTCGTCCCATCACTGGAAGCTTTTGCGTTGATATACAACGTTGATTCGTCTTTAAATTCAGGTATGACAGCCTTTAACTCGGACAACTCTGTTCCCATCAGCTGACCTGAGGTTGACGTAATCTCCATCCCGTCATTTTCGAATTTCAGCATCAAGTTCACTGGGTCAAGCGCGGGCCATTCTGGATCGAACTTAAAAGTCGCTTCAGCTAAATCCACATACGCCTGAAAAATGCCATCATTGTTTTCATAAGGATATTGGGCAAAGCTGCCATGCCAAAGCAGTGAACCCGACTTCGTATGCCCCCCCTGCAGAGACTCTGTCAGGTATAACACCAGTTCTTCATCCATCACTGGCAGTGGGTAATAACGGTATGCTTTGGATGCATCTTTTAGCGAAGTATCAGCATATAAATAGAGCGAGGTCTGCTCTGCAAACTCAAGCATGAAGCTCGATGTGACTCCCAGTTCGGCTGTAGCGAGTCGCACGTGGTCAGAGAACAGCTTGGTTACGCCCTCCTGCTTCAGCCAATAAAACACACCATCCATGCGCGCTAGCGCAAAAGGCTCTGCAAACATATCATCAACATCAACAGGGAGGTCACGCCCATGCAGACTCATATGGCCGGAGTCAGGGTGGATAACCAACCTTCCCTCCAAGCCAGAAACACCAGGGATCCTGTTCCAAGCACTCCACCCAAGCCCGGACAGCTCTGTCCCAAGGTGAAGCTTCTGCTGTTTGACGTCTATATAAAGCGTCAGATCGTGAAGGATCCCGCGAGGCCGAAGTCCACGTAGAGGGTCCTCGATATCAGGAGGGATCTCTGGTGCGAGAGTTAACAGTGGAAGTACCCGGCTCAAATCCAGCTCTTTCACCGACATCACCAGTTTTTCATCGTCGATAATTCCGGAGACGTCATAATCCTTCCAGGCTTGGCCGTCGGTCGCAAACTGGGTTTTTTGAGTAGCGAACTTCCAACCGCCACTGTCCGTTGGTAACCAGCTGGCAAGCCCACCGCTCAGCGTGACGGTATGACTCTCGTCCCCCGATTTCCACCCAATATGGTTCTCACCAAATGACACCAGAATGCTTTCCAGTTTTTCCCAGCCAAAGTCGATCCATACTTCAGTGCTGACCTCACTCGAAGTAACTTCATAGAAGTCACCCAACACGCGGTTAAGGTAAGGCGCCAAATTGACTCGCTTAGCATCGATGTAGAGCTGCCCTTGAAGTGACTCCTTGTTGCCCAGCTCGCCTTCCAGCTCGAGGATAAAATTTGCTAACTGTTGAGTGCGAGGTTCAAGCACCACAGAGCCCTGGCCTTGGTGGCGACCATCCCGGTTAATCCATACCACGCTTTCAATTTCGACTTTTCGCCACTGCTGATCTTGCTCTTTCAACATGACTTCAGAGTTGGTCAGTTCAAAGCGGGTAAGGTGAAGGAAGAACAGTTCAGCCAGTGTCGTTCTGATGGAGCCGTCAGCGGATGTACTCGCTTGCTGTAATGTTGGGTCAATAGACAGGCGAACACCATCAAGCGTCAGCTGCTTAAAACGCCACTCCCGATGAAGCAAGGTTTGCCAGAAATCCAATTCAACTCTGGCTTCGGCGACCGATAACTGTAAGCCATCGTCGCTGCCAGCCAGGGAGAGTCCCTGAAGCGCCAGAGATGGTCCGAGCTTTTCCCAGCGAGCAGTCAAAGTGTCTATAGACAGTTCTATCTGGTACTCTTGATACATCCAGTCGATGATCTCATCGCGGTAGTCATCCAGATAAGGCAGTAGCGCCCTGACAGCACTCACAGCCATAGCCGAAAGCACCAGCACGATCGCTAAGACCAGCCAGGCTTTCTTTAACCAATAGAGTGGAGACAGGAAGCGTTTACTCACTTACATCATCACCACATCAAACTGCTCTTGAGCATAAAGGGCTTCTTGGTGCACCGAGACCTCTTTTCCTATAAATACTTTTAGCTCTGCCAGATTATGGGATTCGTCACCCTCAAGCGATTCAGCCACCCTAGGCGAAGCGTAGACTACAAAGCGATCTGCCTCATAGGCTTTATTCACTCGTAAGATCTCTCGCAGGATCTCATAGCACACGGTTTCAACACTCTTAACAGATGCCCTGCCCTGACATTCCGGACACACTGCACACAGAACATGCTCCAGGCTTTCGCGCGTGCGTTTACGTGTCATCTCCACCAAGCCTAACGATGAGAACCCGCTGATACTGAAACGAGCCTTATCCCGTCCAAGGGCCAGCTCCAGGCTGTGCAAAACCCTGCGTTGATGATCCTCATCCACCATATCGATAAAATCGATAATAATGATGCCGCCCAGGTTTCGGAGGCGTAATTGCCTGGCAATGGCTTGGGTAGCTTCCAGATTAGTATTGAAGATGGTCTCTTCAAGGTTTCGGTGGCCAACAAACGCACCCGTATTGATGTCAATGGTGGTCATCGCTTCGGTCTGGTCCAGGATCAGATAGCCACCGGACTTGAGTTCAACCTTGCGATCCAGCGCCCTCTGGATCTCATTTTCAACATCAAACAGGTCGAAGATGGGTCGATCACCTGCGTGGTACTCTGCTTTGTCCGTCAACTCAGGAACAAAGTCCTGCAAGAACTGCTTTAATCGCTGAAAGGTCTGACGGGAATCGATACGGATCCTGTCGATGCCGGTTCCGACATAATCACGCAGGATACGAAATGCCAGCGGTAAATCTTCGTACAGAACTGAGCAAGGCTGATTGGCAGCTCGGCGCTCCTGGATCTTCTGCCACAATAGCTTCAAGAACTTGGCATCATGCTCTACTTCTAAATCGCCAACGCCTTCGGCCGCAGTGCGTACAATAAACCCACCGATCTCATCGATATGCTTACCGGCAAGATCTTTCAGCCGAGCTTTTTCCTCTTCGCTTTCAATACGCTGGGAAACACCGACATGGCTTTGCCCCGGCATAAAGACCAAATAACGAGATGGCAGAGTGATATCTGTCGTCAGCCGGGCCCCCTTGGTTCCCAACGGATCTTTGACCACCTGAACCATCAGGTTTTGGCCCTGCTGAACCAGCTCAGCGATATTACCGGCTTGAAAGTGTTCCTGTTCAACATCCGCCACGCATTCAGTATGCGGTACGATATCCGACGCATGCAGAAACGCAGCTTTGTCTAAACCAATATCAACAAAAGCAGCCTGCATACCAGGTAATACACGGCTTACCTTGCCTTGATAGATATTACCGACAATGCCGCGCTTGGCTCGCCGTTCAATATGTACTTCCTGCAAAATGCCGTTTTCAACCAGCGCTACCCTTGTTTCACTAGGCGTCACGTTTATCAAAAGTTCGACGTTCACCCGCTACTCCCGATTAATTTTTTTGAATCTGTTGGTCTACGCGCTGCAGCAACCGCTCTGTTTGCACCAGTGGTAATCCAACCACGGCGCTGTAACTACCATGGATCTTCTCTACAAAGCGGCCGCCAAGGCCCTGAATGCCATAAGCACCGGCTTTATCAGCAGGTTCGCCTGTCGCCCAGTAGTCTGAAATGTCCTGAGGCGAAAGCATCCGAAACCAAACATTTGTGGTGATGCACTCTACGTCGCAGCGGCTGCCACAGGCTACCGCAATGGCCGTCATCACCTGATGTTCATTACCTGATAGTAATCCGAGAATGCGCGCGGCGTCTTGATCATCAATGGGTTTTCCCAAAATCTGGCCTTGAGCAACCACAATGGTATCGGATGCCAGTACCAATGCATCAGCGTGATTTTTCGCAATATGCAGTGCCTTTTGTTTTGCCAACCGGCAAACATGGGCTTCTGGAAGTTCACCTGGCAACGCTGATTCATCAATATCAGCAGGAAGCACATCAAAGGTAGGGCAAATCTGTGAAAGCAGCTCTTTTCTTCGGGGCGACGCAGAAGCCAAGATGAGAGGCGCACTAAATAGCCTGGTCATCACTTACTCCTTAACGAACTTTAAAACGCCGACGGATCTTTCTCAGCAGCAAAAACAACCAGGGCCAAAGCACCATACTGCTCACCACTGGAAGCAATATCCAGTAGGAGAGGGAAACATCATCGAATAGATATGCTGCCCAGAATCTGAGTAGCTGATGAAGGACACAGGTCACACCTACTAACAGTGACTGCTGCCATAAGGAAAAGTTTCTAAAGCGCTGGAAGTTAAGAGCAAAAATATAGCAGGCCAGGCTATAGGAGAGCGCATGGACGCCAAGAGGTGCACCAAGCAATACATCCTGAAGCAACCCAAACAACCAGGCATTACCCACATTGACCCGGTGTGGCAACGCCATGGTCCAGTAAAGCAATACCAGTAACACCCAGGTAGGACGCCATGCTGATGCAATGGCTGGCATCGGCATGATGGTCAGAACCAATGCCAGTAGTAATGAACCAATAATGACGATTCGGCCGTTAGGAAGCTGCAGATTCACTAATTTGCTCCCTCACTAAGTGGCTGGTCTATGGCATTTGGCCACAGCAACAACAGATAACGTAAGCGATCCAGTTCAGCAATGGGGCGAGCGGTCACCTGGGCGAAAGGAAAACTTTCATCGCGAACAACACTGGTGACTCTTGCCACGGGATATCCCTCAGGGAATCTCCCCCCCAAGCCCGATGAAATCAGCAGATCACCAATCCGAATATCGGTACTGTGCGCCACGTACTGAAGAACCAGTTTATCTACTTCACCGGTTCCCGTAACGATCGCTCGAACGTCATTTCGATGGATGCGCACCGGGATGGAATGAACACTATCACCGATCAAGATGACGCGACTGGTGGTTGACCCAACTTCATCGACCTGCCCCACCACACCATTATGATCCAACACAGGTTGACCAACATAAGCGCCATCGAAGCTGCCTTTATCAATCACTACCTGCAGACTGTACTGGTCGCTGTTAACGGAAAACACTTCTGCAACCATTTTGCGGACAGAGGAGCGTTCGGAGCTTCCCAGCAACTGCCGCAAACGCAGATTTTCCTGAGTTAG
The DNA here is from genome assembly GCF_039544265.1 of Corallincola platygyrae. NCBI lineage: Bacteria > Pseudomonadati > Pseudomonadota > Gammaproteobacteria > Alteromonadales > Psychromonadaceae > Corallincola > Corallincola platygyrae. The sequence goes on from NZ_BAABLI010000031.1 coordinate 9,615, forward strand.
CTGCGCCAAAAGCTGCAGCTCAGCGCTGTCGATCAACGCCTGCTCTCTGAGTTTGCTGTTTTCTTCGATTAATTTCTGACGCGACTTGAGATGTTCGACAGCCCATGTCAGAGCACTCTGCGGCGCATTAGCCAGGTACTGCAAAGGGCTGACCAAGGTAGAAAGATAAAATTTAAACTGCGAAACCTGAGGCAGCGATTTATCAGCTGCCATCAGCGACAGTGATAGCAGCACGGCAATCACCAGCCTGAGTTGAAGTGAGGGGCCTCGGCCAAAGATAGGTTTCATAAAACAGGCCAACTCCTGACTGAAGTTGGCCTGTTTTCAGGGCGCATTTGCAAACGGCCCTTACTCATAGGTGAACAGGTCACCACCATGTACGTCTATCATTTCAAGGGCTTTACCACCACCGCGCGCCACACAGGTAAGAGGATCATCGGCAACCACCACAGGGATACCCGTTTCTTCCATCAGCAGTCGGTCGAGATCTTTCAGCAGACCACCACCACCGGTGAGCATCATGCCGCGCTCAGAAATGTCCGATGCCAGCTCAGGCGGAGACTGTTCCAGCGCTACCATCACAGCACTGACGATACCTGTCAGCGGCTCCTGTAGGGCCTCGAGAATTTCATTTGAATTCAATGTAAAGCTGCGTGGTACACCTTCCGCGAGGTTACGACCGCGCACTTCAATTTCGCGCAGCTCTTCGCCCGGGTAAGCCGAGCCAATTTCATGTTTGATACGCTCAGCAGTCGCTTCACCAATCAAGCTGCCGTAGTTGCGGCGTACATAGTTGATAATCGCTTCATCAAACTTGTCACCACCGATACGGACTGACGATGAGTAAACCACACCGTTCAGAGAGATGATGGCAACTTCAGTGGTACCACCACCAATATCTACCACCATTGACCCACGCGCTTCCGATACCTGCATACCGGCACCGATGGCTGCTGCCATAGGTTCTTCGATCAGGAATACTTCTCGGCTACCTGCACCCATCGCAGATTCGCGAATGGCACGTTTTTCTACCTGAGTAGCACCACAAGGCACACAAACCAGTACGCGAGGACTTGGCCGCAGCAGGTTGTTTTGATGCACTTGTTTGATGAAGTGCTGCAACATTTTTTCGGTAACGTAGAAGTCAGCGATCACCCCGTCTTTCATTGGGCGAATTGCGCGAATATTACCAGGCGTACGTCCCAGCATCTGTTTTGCTGCGTGTCCAACGGCAGCCACACTTTTTGGGCCACCAGCGCGCTCCTGACGGATTGCAACTACCGAAGGTTCATTAAGCACGATACCTTCATCACGCACATAAATCAGAGTATTGGCTGTCCCCAAGTCGATGGAGAGATCATTTGAAAACAGGCCGCGAAGTTTCTTGAACATAGGGAGCGCCTACCAAGATGCCGAATTGAGGGTTTAGATTAACCGCGTAACTTTACCAACGCCCCCTGTTTTCAGCAAGCAGACGAGTGTGATAGCTTTCAAGTAATAACGGCCCCAACCGGTTTTTGCGCCTTATCTGACGCTTTTTTAAACGTTTGGTATCGTTTCGATAACAAAACCTGCAAAAATCGTCATCTCTCACAGGTACACTGAGCTATGGATCCAGTCACCAACAAGCCATTACTCAATCAGCCATCGCTAAACCAGCAAGTCAGGAACCTGCTTGAAGAAAACGGTTTGGCCTATGAGATCATCGACCACGACCTTGCTCCTACCTGCGATCATAGTGCCCGGCATCGGGGCACGTCGCTAACCATTGGCGGCAAATCGCTACTGTTCAAAAGTAAGCGCGGATTCAGCATGTTTGTCATATCAGCAGCATGTAGGATCAATTCGAACCGGGTACGCAAGATACTGCAGACTCAGAAGGTCAGGTTCGCCTCAGATGAGGAGCTAATGGCTGTAGCAGGCGTGGAAAAAGGGGCGCTGCCACCTTTTGGTGGCAAACTGCTGGAATGCGAACTGTTTATCGACGAAACCATCTTTGCCAATCAAAAAATCGCCTTTACCTGTGGCTCCCTGACTCAGTCGGTGGTCATGAACGTCAGTGACTATTTGACACTGGTAGACGGCGTGCGAGTAGACTGCTGCCACCCGCCAGAAACAAAAGACTAATTAGAACCCGTTTCACGCCAGTAGATCACACGATCATTCCCCCTGAAGCGACCAAAGTAACCTTCAGCCACCGGTGGATCGCTGATACCCGTGCCATCACAGGTGGTCAGGTTGGCTGCACAGTCCCACTCAAACCGCAGGAATTGCAGGTCGCTCAAGTCAAACCGGATTTCAGCTCTACCCTCATGGCCCTCGCCCGGTGCCGACAAGGTGAACTGCAGTTGCCCTTCGTCGACGGGGCGCAAAAAACTGGCATCCGTCTGACCCGAGCCATCATATAGCGGGATATTATCCAATTGCCCCTGCGGTTCGCTGTTCAGGGTGACCCTGTTGATCGGGATTTGCGTACAGAGATCATCTGTTTCAGTGACAAAACGGGTACCATCAAACGATTCGATCTGAATAGGCATCGCAAGCGCCTGCAGTTCAGAGCCATAGGCATTTCCTGTGGCTAACCTGCCATACCGTAGTTCCAGAAGGGTGCCGATGCCACGACTGGTACAGCTATCTTCAGCACTGCAATCATCCGTCGTGGTTGCGTTTTGATCCAGAAGGTCAAAATTAACGTCATCCTGTTCACTGGAAACCAAAAGACTTAACTGCAGTTCTGAGAAAGGTCCATCCACAATGCCTGACTCTCGGCTGAAGTTGGCATCGCTCACAGCGAGTGTATATTCCCCCTCCAGCCACTCTGCGAGAACATTCTGCAACCGCAGCCCCAAATCAGTACCACTGTTCGCATCTTCCGCTGCGAGTACGAGCTCTCCGACGTTATAACCGATCGAATGATCATAATTGAGAGTGATGCTGCGCTCACTGCTCGCATTCACAGCGGTGACCTGGTATTCGACAGTCAGCGCATCATCATCCATGTAAGTAAAGCTGGGCCCACAAGTGGCATTGCTGCTATTGCCATGACCTGTTGCTGAGGAAACCAATTCAAATGTAAACGGATAAAAGCGCCCAATATCCGGCTGCGAACCAGAGTCTAATGACAGCCTGTTATCTGGGTAAAGCCATTCATCAGTCAGCACGGCCAAGCGAATACTGCCGACTTCGGCATAAGTCAGCCCATTGATATTGGCAATGCCTTTATCTCCCACCTGATCAAAAACTCTGGAAGAGATCACTGTCGCTCCTACTGGTGCCCAACCAGGCGGTGGCGTAATCCTGTCTGAATGATAAAGCACCCCAACCACTCCACCATTAGCCACGGCAGGCGTTGTCATTTCTGGGGTCAATGCAATATCAACGCTATAGGAAGGCGTCACCGTCGCTCTGTCGACAGCCACCGCTTTAATGTTGACATTAAATGGAGCTCCAGCAGGCACAAAACCCTCACCCGAGCTGGCAGTACCTTCAGGGTTCAGCTTGTCCGTATCAGCATTATCGACAACTGATTCGATCACCAACGCTGCCGGACTAAACAGGATTTCGCTACTTCCCTGAATAATCTCATCAGCGCCATCAGGATCACTTGGCGGTCCACCAACATCAAACTCATCTCGCGCATGGATTGATATGGATCCCGCATCCCAATATACAAGGTCTGACAGTGTCGCGACTCCCCCGTTGAAAACAGCCGACACGTTTGTCGGGTCATCAGGGTCAATGGACAAGTCACTACCACCAATTTTCAGGTACCGCTGGTCGTCTACAGCCGGAACCGGTGTGATATAACTCTGCCACATCTCCAGGGACTTGTTACCCGCATAATCCACAATCGGCTGGCAGCCGGGCAAGGTTGGGTCTTCACCTACGGCAGTCAAAACCAAACTGAAGCTCTGTCCCGCTAGTTGATTGGGTTTACTCCAACTGGGTTCCTGCCATGGTGTGACCTCGGCAATAAAACCCTTCGCCCGAAAAGTAATATCCACACTATTACTGCTTAAACCGTCGGCCACGGTCACGGTGACTGTTTCTTGAATATTGTTATAAAGTCCCAAGGTCACATTGCCACCATCACTGGCAACGAAGCTGTAGCGGGCGTCACCATTACCGAGGTCCTGCAAAGTGCCATCAGCATCAACTTTGGACCAAACTCCGGTATCTGAGCTTGTCGAGATCTGAACATCACCAAGAAAACCGGTGACCGGCACACTGTTTTGATAAACAGCGATACCAATGTCATGCACTTTACAGGTGAGTGCATCAACTGAAGTGGTGATCACATAGTCGTAAATGGGTGCCGTATTGTCCGGGTAACTCAGAGCCAGATAGCCGACATCTTCGCCATAATGACTGCGCTCGCGATCCTCTGATTGATCCTCGTCGTTCACAAAACTCGCTGAACGGGCGAAGTTCTGACAACGGCGCAGCCAGCCACCATCACCACCGTTACGCGTATTGCGATTGGCGATCAAAACTGGCGGGTCTATGTAGTTGTTTACGTGTGTGTTGAGGTACTCGCACTGAGTATCCAGATCTCTTGTACGGTTACCAGCGGAGTGGGTTAATCCCCGGCCAAATTCATAAAGAATCGTTTCATTATTCTGTTGAAAACTGCCGCTACCAGTTCCTGCCAGGTAAGCAATAGTTTCGGAGGTCGATGGCCTATTATCCCACCCGCTGGAACGCCCTGGCATCTCTGACATCTCAATTGAGAACTCGGCGCTACTCGTCGACACATTCCTGATTGCCGTAGTTTTCCAGAGGTCTGGATTATTGTTAGTTTGGATCTGCCCTAACAACGCCGGAGTGGAGCCAAAGACCGCGGAGAAGTTAACATCTTCCCACCCGCCTTTACCTGTACCGTTCGCGGAGCGACGCCCCTGGTACTTTGCCGTATCAACGGTGCCAGCTTCAAACTCGCCCCCCCCAGGCATCTGAACTCGCCCTGGCAGGGTTACAAAGTAATCCACCTCTACCATCGCCTTACTTCCGGGCTCGTTACTGTAGCGATTAGGCGGATCCAGCTGAACAAGGTCAAACCCAGTGGCCGTAATGTTCCGGACAGCAACGGTTGCGGGACCATCCTCTTCCGCATCGGGATAGACAATAGTTGGCATAACGAAAACTAACGGCGACTGGCCCAAATAATCATTGGTTAACGTGACAGAGCCATTGCCGTTGTTCATTGTCACGCGGCCCCACTCGTAAGTGGGGGGAGGACAGCGCTCAAACACCGAATCCGGCACGATGCTAAAGCTGTCTTCGCTAGGGGGTGACCACATAAGGCGGTAAACAGCCTCTCCCCCACCCTGCTCGTGACGATACTCAATGGTGTGGTAACCCGCTTCCAACCCGACTGCGGCTTGATAAGTAGTACAGTAATTACAATCACTGTGGGCGCCATACCATCCGGTGACCACCTCACCATCAATCAGGATCTCGACAGCATCATCACCGTCAACGGCAAATTTATACTGACCCGTTTCAGTCACATTGATGTAGCCGATAAACCGGCTTAGGAAATCATCTGGCCCAGCATGGGGATTGCCTGAACCATCTATCACCGCAACAACACTACTGCCCTGCTCTGTTCCCAAGCGACCATAACTATCAACTTGCTGCTGAAAAGCAACGGCGTCCGCAGGTGAACCGACAGACTTGTCAAAGGTGTAGAAGTCTAACCCCGCGACAGGAGCAGGACACTCGGGTGTAATTGGAGGCTTGGTCTCATAACAGGTAGAGAGCTGTGCATTGGGTACAATAACAAAGTTGCTACCATTCGCTATCTGGGTGGGTGTACGCCAATACAGGTAGAAGTACTCTTCTCCGCTTCGCTCATGATGACGAAACTCTAGGGTATGAAAGCCCTGTTGAAGGCCTATCTCGGCTTCAAACCTGGGTCCACCCGCTCGCGAGTGAGGGCCGTACCAGCCGGTCACCACCTGGCCATCGATAAGAACTTCGACGGCATCATCACCATCAAGAGCAATTTCATATATGCCGTCTTCCGGTGCTTCGATATAACCGATAAAGGTGCTGAGATAAAAGTCTTGCTGGCTACCGTGGGGATTAATATCGGTACCACCGAAGTTAATGTCATCGATGACGGAGCTGCCAATCAGGTAAGTGTCATTGGCAAACCCATCAATAACTTGCTGAAAGGTGGCAGCGTCTTCAGGGGAGCGAGAGGTACTCCAACTCTGTGTGTTGTGGGTTGTCCACTCAACACCCGCTCCCAAGGTTTCGCCTATCGGACATGTTCTGTCGACCGGAGGTAGCAAAACTGGAGAATCACCACACACAGGATAAAAATCGATACCACTGACATCTTCGCCATTAATATCACCATTATTCATCACAACATTCATCGCATTGACAGCGCCATTTAACTCACTGCCGTTGTTCATCACGAACTGATTGTCAGCAAACAAAGTGGCCCACACCCTGCCGTCATTGAGTCTCGTTGTTTCCCCTGAATAAAACAGCATTTTTTTCGGATCGCCGTTATTGTTAATCCGACCGTTACCGCTATTCACTTCAAAGTGGTCGCGAACCATCACGGTCGCTACATTGTTACTATTGATTAGCTCAACTCGACCATCATTCAAGGTGAAGTTACCGTTGACCCATACGGTGCTACTATGCAGTCTCAGGCGAGAACTGTTGTTATTAATCTGTATCCAACCAACCTTGTATTCACTGTGCTGCGACGAAAACTCAACCCTGCCACCATTTAGTTGAATATTGCCAAACTCGTTGCCACTGTATGCCCCCTCACCCAGTATGATGGTGTCGCCATTATTAGCCTGAATAAACCGATTACTACCCGTGGTTTGAAAGCTAAAACTGTCTCTATTTGGCGCAGGGGAGCCGGTCACAGTGCAGACATCTGGGCCTGGAATACTGCGACAAGAGTTGTTTGGAAGTGGGTTTGGCGTACTATTGACGAATGGTAAAACACCATCAGCACTGTTAGATATCTGGGAGTTGTTATACATGGTCAATCGGCCACTGCTGCTCCATGACTGCGCTGGTTTCGCAAAAATGTCATCGCAACTTGCCGCCCAACTGACCTTTGATATAAACAACGTGAGCGAAATCAGAAACAAAGGTAAACGGGCATTCATAATGACTTCGCCTCAACTTCAACCTGGCGGCTAATCACCAACGCAGTACTACCTCCGCCCACTGTGCAGGTGGCGGTACTGATGATGTGGTAATAAGTTATCCCCTGATGTTTCAGGTCCGCGCACTGAACCTCAACAACGCTGCAGTTTTCCAGCCCTTCAACACCAGAAAGATTAAGTGCCGGAAAGATCGTGCTCGATGAAAAATCATCATCTGTAACAGAGGTCAGCTGCCCATCACAATGCAGATCTGCAGCACCAGGCGTGAACAGGGTAGCCAAACCCGCCTCTGCCCCTGCCTGTGCGGCCTGCATGGCACGAACGCCATACACTTCATAAGTCACACTCTCAGATGATGAACCCAAAATTCGCGTCATCGCACCACCAAGAATCACCAACACAATAACGATAAACAGTGCCAACAACAGCGCACTGCCGTGCTGTCTTTTTAACGGCGACCGCTTCGAACTAAGGAACATTGGGCACCTGCACTTCATGGTTGTAAGCCAAGGTTTCTCCATCATCAGGTCGGGAGAGCTTTAAGCGAATAATGACCAACGCATTGCGATTCTGGTTCGCACCGGCGTAACGAAAAACAGGCTCAACCAGCAGGTTGTTACTGATCTGGTTCGCCATTAACGCCCCGCCTGCACCAAATACCTGCTGGTTTGTGTTGTAACCGTAACCTGTGTGCAAATAGAGTTGACCGCCTCTAACACAGTAGCTGATTGGCTGAGCAGCCAGATAAAAACGATTGGTAGGAGAATCCGCGGCAAACTGAGTAGCAGATCCAAACTCCAATTGCTCTAAGTCATCCTCACCGGGCACACTATTGATCGCTGTCACCTGGTAGCGACGAGCGCTGCTTGCGTCATAAACATGATCTGTCTGCAGAGGATACACCAGCATCTGATCGCCACTGCTGAAGCTATAGCTTTTGATTGATATTGCCTGTGCTGTTGTGGCTGACACGGTCACTGGCAATGCGGTATAGCTGGAACTGCCTCTGAGTGGCAGCAGCTCCATACACTGAACGGTTTCTGTGCCGCTGATACCACTGGTGACCCGCACACTGTTCGGGACGGCAGCCCGCACATCACGAGTCATGCGTTCCAGCGCAAACCGACTTTCACTCAGCAGCTGCTCTCGTGCGGCGACGTCGACATATATTTCACTACCGACTTCGATGAAACGCGTAATGCTTACCGACACGATCCCAAGTAACAGAATCGTCACGATCATTTCTATCAATGTAATACCGCGAGCTTTCTTTAACCTATAGCAGGCCATCAGTAGTTCCCCCGATAACCCGAAAAATCAATCTGTTCGCCAGAGGGGAGTGTCACTCGAATAGAAACCCGTTTTGCAGCGCGGTTATTGGCAAACCCCAGCGCATTTCCGTCATAAGCTACCAGCACTTGAACCCGGTAGTTGTGATAAAAGTCGACCAGAGGCTCGCCTAAAGCATTTTCAATTTCATCTCCGGATTGGTCCAGGCAGTGGTAATCATCCACATCATCATAGTTAACGCGATTATTGGCACCCTCTTCGGTGGCACTGGAGATAGTACTTGAGGGACATCGGGGAATAGTATCAATGCAAGGGATAAACACGCCGCTGGGGCCTGCTTCGTCACAACGATAACTCCCTGACGGGTTGTTGGTGCAATCCAAATCTGAGCGCACATCACCAGTATGGTTTGAGCACTCATCAAATTTCTTGGTCAGGATCTCATTGAGCAGGCTATGACCCAACTCAGATGCGCGAACCTGATGGAAGGGATCGACACTCCGCTCTGCCTGAGGAAACAGTAACGTCGTCATCAAAGTCAGGGCGATAGCCAGCACTACAATGCCAACAATAACCTCTATCAGGGTAAAGCCACGAGCAGCAGAGAAACCACGACCTGAATTAGAGGTGTTAGCAGGCATGCACATACCCCTCTGACTCGATACAGATATTTAGTACTACTTCGCCACTAACTCGGACCTGACATCCTCCCGAGCAGGCACCAATCGGTCGGCCCAGGCCATCAAAACGAATATCCAATGGCAAAGTCGCCAAAGCTAGGAAACTAACACGATCATTATCAGTGAGATCTGCGCTCCGATTTGGCTCTAGCACGTCGTCAAAATACTCATCGGAATAGCTCTGCGAAGCAGTACACGGGTTACTATCTGGTACACCGTAGCGCTTTGCTTCGAGCAAGAGTTGATGACAGGTTTCAGTACGGTGATTCATGGCGTTGTACTGCACCAAACGTAAGCTGGCCAACAGACGATCTCGGTAGGTATATTCTTCAAAGCCACCACGGCCAAAAAACTTGCCGACCACCACAACCGACAGGATCCCAACCAGAATTAACACGGTGATTAGCTCTACCAGAGTAAAGCCCCGCTCCGTTCGCTGCATCACAGGCAACAAATAACACCTAACAAATTGAGTTAATTAACTTAAATAGCATAGATGGGATTTAGAAGGCTTGACCCCTTCCACAAAGGCAATAAAAAAGGCGCCTGAGGCGCCTTTTTTATACCAAACCAGAAATTAACAACCAGTAACTTCAGGTGTTATGACTGGTCTGCTGTTTTCATCAACAGCTTCAACATAGCGAACTTGGCATTCAGTATCATCAAGTGGATCGACGGCAGCCGTGTTACGCAGAGTAATAATGACGGTATTGGCAACACTTTCATCTGCATCCCACTCTCGATCATCATTGGCAAAGTCAATCTCCAGCACTTTACCCAAATCCACTGCTGTTGCTTCCGGATAACCATAAACTACGTTGACTTCATTCAGATTGGCTGCTGCACATGTTGCAGCAGCCTGATCACCGGCCAACGCTAGGCAATCAGAATCTGCTTTTTCCAAACCGGCAATTGCAGATTTGCTATAAGTCAGGGTTGATGCACCTTCCAACGCTGCTTTCATCCCCTGAATGGTAGATGCACGAGCATCACCCTGCAGATCGATAAATTTAGGTGCCGCGGTTACAGCTAGGATACCCAGGATGATGATCACCACCACCAACTCAATCAGCGTAAAGCCTTTTTGATTTCTCATTTTGTTACCTCAGAATTTCAATCAATTAGTTATTGATGTTGATGGTTACACGACCCGTTGCAGGGAAGTATTGGAAGTTATTGCCAACAGTGTTATCTCCAGGCGACACGAAGAGACCGTTGCCGTCTTTATCTAATGTGGTCACAAGGAAATAGCTACAGAACGTATCATTTGCGTTGGTATTTTTAGTAGAAAAGTACCTAAATGCATTCTTGTTGTCTGTATTATTCAGGTCTGTCAGGCTATCGGTGATCGTAGGTGGGTTTTGTAAAATCCCATCCCAGACCTGCAAACAATCAGCTGAAGCAACGTCTGCTTGAGGGCTAGTCGCCAAGGGGTAGCCTGGAGATACGGCCTCAAAAACTTCCTCTGTCAGATAAACTCGGGTACCGTCATACCAAATTGAGTTTACATTGTTCTCTGTTGGGCGACCTTCTGCTTCCCACTGCGCACGCACCAGCGACACACCAGTGGCAAATCCGCCTGCGATCCCTTCGATATTGGCGGCCTCAGCTTCATCCGTAACATTTAGGAACTTGGGTAAGGCGGTCACTGCCAGAATACCCAGAATAATCACGACGATAACTAACTCAATCAGTGAGAAGCCGCGTTGTTGTTTCATCATACTTAACCTGTCAACTTCAGTTAAAAATTTAGGATCACTACAGCCCTAATATAAGAGCCATATCAGCTATTTGCCCAGCATTTCATTGCCATTTTGTTGGATCGCTCTTAATTTTTCTGCTCGTTGTGACAATGTGCCATGACGTAAATCAACATCGAAATACACTTCATCACTCAGCAGGTAACGGCAATATTCGCTTTCCAACCGTTTATCTACCATCGCCAGCGCTGTAATCGGGCGCTTATTGACCAACATAGGTTTGTCTAACATCAAGCGCCACAAAGCCTGGCAGTTATAGCTTCCGTGAGGGGTTCTAAGGTCTGGAATGCCCAAACTCCCCATCTTTACCAGCATTCCCTTCAATTCAGTCTGCGCTGGTCGCCCATGAATGTTCCATTGGGTACGAACCATGTTCAGATGCACCAGAAACAGATTCGTTAACTGGTGAAACTGAGCGCTATCCACCTCTTCCTGCGTATCCTCCTGACTCCGAAGCAGGACAGCAGCAAAAATCATTACAACTGCCAGCGCGGGCAGAAAGTAAATCAGCTTGCGCTCGGTTTCCAACTGTCGATTTTCAGAGCCCGTCATCGTCCTTGATTAACCTCCCTTAATGGCACTCATCATGTCCCACATAGGCAGGTAGATGCCCAGTGCCAGAATAATCACCATGACAGCGACAACGATGATTAAAATGGGTTCAATACGCGCGGTAATAGATTTCAAATCGTAATCCACTTCCCGCTCGTAATATTCAGCAACCTCAAGCAGCAAGTCATCAACCTGGCCGGTCTCCTCACCCACAGCAATCATCTGCATCACCAGTGGGGTAAACAGGTCAGACGCATTCGCTGTGCGCAGCAAACTTTCACCACGCTCAATACCTCGCCGCATATCGAGGATCTTTTGTCCCATAAACTCGTTATCGACCGCATCAGCAACTAAGTTTAGGGCTTGTGTCAGCGGTACACCGGATTGCAGCATCAAGGCAAAGCTTCGAGCGTAACGGGCTAACGTCGAGCGATTAATAATGTCCCCTACGATCGGCATTCGCAGTTTGAACTTATCCCAGCGCCAATGCCCTTTCGGTGTGCGCTTCCAATACATAAAGCCGCTAATAATGCCGATCAGCCCCAGCAACAAAGCCCACCAGTAATTGACAAAGAAATTGCTGGTAGCAATCAACACTTTGGTGGCCCAGGGTAGATCCGCACCAAACTGCTTAAACATGTCAGCGAACGCCGGGATCACCATGATGTTCAGGATCACCATGGCAACCACAATGAAACCAACCACCATCATAGGGTAACGAAGCGCAGTCTTAATCCGTTTGCGGGTTTCAATTTCCAGCTCCAGATAACCTGAAAGCTGCAAAAACGCCTCCTCCAGACGCCCTGTGTTTTCCCCAACATGCACAATGGCAACAAACAGGCGATTGAATATTTTGGGGTGCTGACTCAGGGCGGTGGAAATAGTACGGCCACCTTCCAGTTCTTGGGCAACCTCTGCCAATGCTTCTTTTAATGCTTTTGAGCTGGCGGTTTGGGAAAGCCCTTGAATAGCCCGAAGAATAGGTACACCGGCCTTAGCCAGTGAATACATTTGGCGCGTGAACAAAGAAAGTTCATCCAAGCCAACACGATTAGGTAGCAGATCTCGAATATCAAAATCTTCACCACCTGCAGCCGCGCTACTGGCTGAAACCTGTAACGGGATCACCTGCCGCTGTGCCAACAGGTCCGCAGCCGCATTGGCAGAAGCGGCGTCAATCACGCCTTTAACTTCCTTACCACTGTTATCTCTTCCTCGATATTCAAAGGTTGGCATAGGCGGTTACTCTTCCATAACTTCGGAAGGCTGGGTTTTAACGGCCTCGGGGATGTGTTCGACATGCTCGGCCAGACGTAGCACCTCTTCCACCGTAGTAATACCACTAAAAGCGTAATCCAACGCGGCTTCAGCCAATGGCTTAAACCCTCGGCTACGTTTAGCCGCTTGCGAAAAGGCTTCAGGGTCATTTAGTCGCAGGGCAGCCATCATGGCATCATCCAGTTCCAACAACTCAAACACACCGATACGGCCTTTATAGCCAGTGTAGTTACATGACTGACAGCCAACGCCTTTGTGAAATACCTTATCTGTCAGTGAGTAACCACAAATGCTCTCCAACCAAACTTTTTCACTGTCAGTCAGGTCGTGGGGCTTACCACAGTTTTCGCAGATACGTCTTACCAGACGTTGAGCCACAACAGCTCGAAGTGCTGACGCGACCAAGTAGCCAGCAGCCCCCATATCAATCAAGCGCAGAGCAGATGTCACTGCGTCATTGGTATGCAGAGTGGTTAGCACCAAGTGCCCGGTCAATGCGCCACGCAGGCCAATCTCAACAGTTTCATGATCACGCATCTCACCAACCATGATGATGTCGGGGTCCTGACGAAGTGTTGTTCTTAAGATCTGGGAAAAGGTAAGGTCAATCTTGCTGTTTACCTGTACCTGATTAATACGCGGCAAACGGTATTCCACCGGGTCTTCGACCGTAATGATCTTTTTGCCCGGCTCATTCAATTCACTCAAAGCGCCATAAAGCGTGGTTGTTTTACCGCTACCGGTTGGGCCTGTTACCAACACCATGCCATGGGGGCGTTTAAGCTGCACTCGTAAGCGATGTAACAGATCATCCGGTAATCCCGTTTGCTCCATGGTCAGAATACCTGCCGACTGGTCCAGCAAACGCATCACCACAGATTCACCATGTTGCACCGGCATGGTAGATACACGCACATCAATCGAGTGGCCGCGAACCTTGATATTGAAACGACCATCCTGAGGCAGGCGCTTCTCGGAAATATCCAGACCCGCCATCAACTTCAAACGTAATACGAGTGCTGATGCAATGCGCGATTCTTCGAGTATGTTTTCCTGCAAAATCCCATCGACACGCTGCCTGATGCGCAGCGCATTTTCATCAGGCTCCAGATGCACATCGGAAGCTCGCACCTGTACAGCATCTTCAAAGATAGATTGCAGCAAGCGGGCAACGGTAGAGCCTTCGCCCTCTTCATCATCGTCACTACCACCTAACGAAAACTCTTCCGTTTGGGAATATTCTTCCCCCAACTGGTTCGCAAACGACGCGATCTCGGCGGTTCGACGATACAGCTGGTCATACGCTTCAAATAGCTGCGACTCTTTAACCACAGCCAGATCCAGCGGTTTTTTCAGCAACATGGCCAGCGCATCTTGCGCATTTAGATCCGCCGGGTCACTCATGCCCACCAGCAGACTGGCACCTTTATCCTGCAATACCAGCGCGCGGTGTCTGCGCGCATGCACTTCAGGCAGCAGCTGCGCTATTTTGGGATCCAAGCGCAACGTCTGTAGGTCGATAAAAGGAATATTCAGCTGTTGAGAGAGAAACTGGAGCAGCTGCTCTTCTGTTACATGTCCCAATTCAATCAGGGTCGCCCCTAGTTTTCGGCCGCCACTGCGCTGGGCCTGAAGGGCTTGGGTAAGCTGCTCCTCGGTGATGATGGACTCATGCACCATCAAATCCCCAAGTCGCATGCGTAACTTAGCCTGCGCCATTACTGCCCCCCAATCTGTTCAATTCGTTGTTTCGCATAGCTCATTGCGGCATCTGAAACACCGCCAATCACTACCGCTTGCTGATACGCATTTAACGCCGATGCATAATCGGCTTTGGCGTCTGCAGCAATGCCCCAGCCGAGCCACCAACGGCCATGATTTGGTTGATACACTGCCAAACGCTGATAGCTGTCTGCGGCTGCATCATAGTCTTTCAGTTGCTGCGCTAGCGCACCTCTAAGTGCATGAAAATCTGTCTCTTCCGCTGGTGGCATCGGACCTTTGTTCAAAAAGGCCAGTGCCTGACGTTCATTTTTTCCCTGCTGGTAAATACGCGCCAACATCAATCTGAATTCGGCATTCGCTGGTTCCAGCTTTACACCTTTGTTTAACAGAGCAACCGCTTTTCCTGTATTGCGCTGACCGTAGTACAAGCTGGCCAACTTAGCTCTCGCATCATGCATATCTGGTTTAATCGCCAGAGATTCATGGAGTAGCTTTTGTGCTTGCTCGATCTTGCCTTCATCGGCCCGCTCTATTGCTTTATTGTACTTGGCAAGTGCTAACTCCGATTGTGATAGCTGAACTTCTTTAATCGCTACTTTCTTTACGGCGGGTTTCACTTCTTGCATTTCCGCTACCAGCGGAACGCCTTCCTGCTGCGATTTAATCAGGGGCTTGGCTTCTTGTTTAACGGTGATAGGAGTTAACGCAGATTCACCTGAATCTGCGGAAGGGGACGGCTTTGGCGGTGCCGGTTGCGCTTCGGGTTTTGCCAACTCAAGCGTTGGCGCTGGTTTCGCCATGTCGACTTTGACCGGTGCTTGCGGTACCCGCTGTTGCGCGATGCGGGACAGTTTCTCGGCCGGTCCCGCAAGGTCGGCCGGTTCAGCAGATTTAACTTCTATCGCGTCACTTGGTTCGGCTGATACGGGTTGTGGCTTTGCGCCTGCTTCAGCACCTGTGCCTGAGGCCAACACTGAATCACCCACAATCCCCTTGCCTGGATTTGCAGGATGTGAGGACGACAAATAGTAGGCCAGGACCAAGCCAGCCAACACAAGCGCGCCCGCAGCAACTCCCATCACCATGAGAGCTGGAGATTTAGATTTAGCCGGCTTAACGAGAGGCGTTTGTGGTGCTGGCGTCGGTTTCTTATCGCCATCACGCTGCTCAAGATCCTTGAGCATTTGATTAATCACACTCACAACAAGCCCCTCAACCCAAACTGCCAGGCAAGCAGGACAGCACACCCAGAAACGGCAGCAACGCCAAACCATGACCAGATCATCAGACGACTCCGTGTTGCATCATCCGTATCCTCTATCGCCAATCGCACATCGTTTCTGGTCAGTTGATGGCGTCCCTGACCATAGGCCAGGATCAACGCTTTGTGTGTTAGTACATTGACCAATCTGGGGATGCCTCGGCTCCCCCTGTGTATCGCTTTTGCTACCGGCATACTGATTAACTCTGGCAATTGACTGCCAGCCACCTTGAGTCGATAGCTGATGTATTGAAACACTTCATCTGCGTTTAGCGCCCTCAGGTCGTAAGAGAAGGTAATACGCTGTCGAAGCTGACGCAGTGCATCACCTGATAACCGAGCATTAAGCTCAGGCTGGCCAAACAACACCACCTGCAATAATTTACGTCGCTCGGTTTCCAGGTTCGTAAACAGGCGCAGTGCTTCTAAGCTTTCTTCTGGCAAAGCCTGTGCTTCATCCAGAATCAACACAACGGAATGCCCTTTCTGGTGTAACTGCAGTAACTTGTCCTGGATCCGTTGAGTGAGCTGCTGTTGATCCGGTTTACCCGTCGTACGAACACCTAGCTCCGTTGCCACGGCGAAACGTAGCTCTTCGGGATTCATGTAAGGGTTAGGAATATACGCAGTAACGAAGTGGTTAGGCAGGTCGTTGAGCAGCTTTCGACATATCAGGGTTTTACCTGTACCAACCTCGCCTACGACTTTAATAAAGCCCTCGCCAGTTTTTAATGCTGTTAGCAAGGTTGCCAGCGCCTCTTGATGCGCTGGCAAACCGAAGAAGAACTCCGTATTCGGAGTTAGAGTGAAAGGCAGCTCACGCAACCCAAAGTGATACAGGTACATGATGTCAGAACGCTTTCTCCGCGTCGTCTACCTCTGGATACCAGCGCTTCAACAGCTCGGCTGAACGTTCCAGTTCCTTGTTCCAGCTACCACGCTCAATCAGGGTCGGTTTAATCAGGATAACCAGCTCAGATTTACTTTCAAACTCACGCTTGTTGGTAAAAAATTCACCCATGAATGGAATATCTCCCAGCAGAGGGACTTTGGAATCCGTATAACCAATCATCGACTTCATCAAACCACCAATAACAACGACATCACCGCTGTGGGCTTTGATAATGGTGTCTGTTTCGCGAATATCGCTCACCGCCAAAGGCAGGTCGATGGTGTCGGAACCGAAAGTGATCACCTTGCTCTCTTCTGCTACATCCGTGATCGCCGGATGCACATGCAGCAACACACCGCCATCCTGATCGATCTGCGGCGTTACATCCAGAGAGATCCCACTGAAGAATGGAGTCAGTTCAATGTCTGGCGTAGTGGATGTAGCCGTACCTGTCACCGTGGTTGTCGAAACGTCGGTCACAAAGTATTCGTCGGTACCCACCTTAATCAGCGCTTTCTGGTTGTTCGACGCAGAAATTCGGGGGCTGGACAGCACATTGACTTCACCCTGAGTCGACAACAGCGATATCACACCATTGAAATCACTGTTGGAGAAACTCAGATTGACTATACCGCCCAAACCCGTGGTGATCTCGTTACCCAACGTAGGTGCTGTCGTAGTGAAGTTGAAATCGGTACTGCCAATATGGCTGACTGCTCTCTGCCAGTTAATACCCTGCTGGTAATCATCATTGAGTGTGACTTCAATAATCTTGGCTTCCAGCAGCACCTGGCGCTGCAGGGTTTGTTCTGACTTCTTGAGGTACTCGCTAACTTTACGCAGTTCATCGGGATAGGCGTGAACAGTTACCAGGCCCGATTGCGGGCTGACAATGACCTTGCGGCCACTACCGTCACCGATCAAGGTATTGAGTATCGTATCCAACTCCAGCCAATAGTCGGTTTCGCTGCGAGTTTTAATCTGGGTGCCACTGAGTCCTTCGCCACTACCACTGCCGGAACCAGTGCCACTTGAGCCACTGGAGCTATCGCCAAAATCACCGCCGCTGGAACTGTTGTTGCTACTATCACTTTCGCTCAAACGTGTTGTGAGGATGGTGGTTCGGGACTCGCCATCCCGCTTCATAAACAGATAGTTGAGTGAGAAGGTTTCGGTACGCATGCCCGCAGGAAATACATTCAGCACATTGCCGGTACGACGCAGATCGTAACCGTAGATTTCCGAGACCACATCTAGGGTCTCCATCAGGGTCACCTGCTTAAGTTGCAGCGTGATTTCGCCGGTGACCTGAGGATGGATTGCCACGCTGTACTTGGTACCTTCAACCAGGCTGGCAAAAAACTGACGAGATGAAACACCATCGGCACTGATATCAAACCGGCGCTCGTTCAATATTGCTTCGCCTGCTTTGGTTGGCTGCGCTGGCGCCGCAGGCATCAGTTCGGCCATCACATCGGCAGGTGGCGCCGTCACTTCAGCCAAAGGCTGCTGATTAGCGGCATTGATCTCTATGGCATCTTGCAGTGCTTGCTTCTGTGCGGCAGGTTCAGTCTTGGGGGTTGTCTCGCACCCCAGTAATCCAGCCATGACACACAAGGCAACAACACTTCGTTTCATCAACATGCTTACATTCCTATTTCGACGTCTGTTTCACCGACTTGAACAGCGTCAATTGAACTCGTTTTTCACCGCGGATCAGCTCGACCTGATTGGTGCTTATTTTGCCCACGGTGTAGCCACGGATTTTTTCGCCGCGGCGTAATTGTTTTCCACTAATAATCGCTAAGCTCTCCGAGCCATTAACGATCACCTGCTGCAACACCAGATTAGTTGCCGCGCCGGCTTGTCCGGAACCGCCAGCGGTCGAGGTCAGACGCCCTGGTGGTCGAGTGGGATCTTTCAATGGTGTGGCCGCCATCAAAGGCAATGCGACCAATATCCACAATGGCAGGATCCATCGTTTCATCTTAACTTCCCATAAAGGTTCGGCTGGTACTCAAGGTAAACAGCTCAAGCTCGAGCTCGGCCTTGGGATAACTCTCTACACCGTAATCAAAGCGCTTCCAGTAGAAACGGGTATCCAAACCCTCCACTGCACCGATAAAGCGCATCAAGTCGAAGTATCTACCCTCTACCTTCAGCACAATGCCATGCTGATACAGGTTGATCTGCTGCCCTGACTCATCAACCAGATCCAACATTGGCTGAGGCGCCTTGGAGTTGAGAGCCAACACGCGAACGCCCTTGGCTTTGGATAGCACTTCTTCCAGCACTTCTGCCATACGATAAGCGGGTACCAGATCTGTGGTTTGCGACTGTAACTGCTTATCAACTTCAGCAATCGCCTTTTCCGCTTCAGCAATTTCCTGTTCAAGCAGCTTGTTCAGGTCTTTCCGCAGACGAGCCTGTAGATCGGCAATTTGTGCTTGCAACTGACTTTGCTCAGATGCGGTTTTATAGATGGCGCTTTGGGTCTTCTTAAGATCCAAATAGAGCGGATCAACAAACAGGCTGTAGCCGCCAAACAGCACCAATACCAATCCTGATACAAATATCAGCAAACGTTCCCGCATCGACAGCGCATGATACTTAGCATTTAAAGCCTGCCATCTACTCATCTGCGGTCTCCGTCAAGCTGCTAAGCGTGAAAACTAAACGTTGGTTTTCGTCGCGGCTCATCGAGAGCGAACTGAATCCCGCTTGCTGCAAGCGCTCTCCATGTTGGAACTGCTGCACCCAACGAGGCACGGCATGCGAAGCGCGGGTAAAACCCGATAACGCTAGCTGGGTTTCACTCGCCCTGATACCATTCAGCCAGATGTCATCGTCGTGGTATTTGGACAGTTCCAACATTAACTGACTGAACCCCTGATTTTTCAAAGGCGCTCGGTTCTGCAGTTCAGCCAACAGCTGCTTCTTCACTTTCAGCTCGGCTTGAGTTTGGTCCTTACGTCGAGTCAGCGCCGCAGAAGGTTGTCTCGCTTGCAGCTCTCGGGTTAGATCTGCGACCTGCTGATTCAATTGCTTGTTAGTCATGCGCGCCATGTTGAGCTGATAACGTGCATTGCTGAGGGAGCTACTCAGCCAAAACGCAGCGACGGTTATCAGCAAAACAGCGATAGCCCATGAGGTCATAACCATAGGCAGAGAGAGCGATTCTTTTTGTGGCCTCAAGCTCTCAACGTAGAGGTTAATCTGTTGCTTCATCAGCTGGCCCCTTCTGAAGCAATAATGCCTGCAAGCCCTAACAAACCTGACGAATCCAGATTTGCAGAAACGGCCGCTTCAGGCTCAAAAGATGACACAGGAATAAAGAAGTTGGCGGACAGTAGTTCAATAATCAGCTCTGAATGAGCGCCCGGCAGTGACACCAATATCTGCTTCACAGGCGGTTGACGTAGCTGACTCTCGAAATAATCCAACGAGCGCTGTGCTTCCAGGCTCAAATTATCCACCACACCAGTACGCAACTCTTCTGGTGTCATTGTCGCCAGCAGGTCATAACCTCGAACCCGGCGTGAAAAGTAAAGCATGCCCTGTTTAACGATCACCAACAGCAGCTCTTCATTTTCTTGCTGAATAACCAACAACTGGGCTTCATCTATCACCGGAAACAGTTTTGGCAGATTTAACTCATCTACGCATACATTGCTCAGTGGCAATTTGGCACTATGAAGTACGTCCACCATGGGTTTAAGCACACTGGTATCGGCGCACACGACATTGATCTTATCGGCACCTGCAGGCTGTACCGGCAACTCAAAATAATCCAACGCCATCTGATCTGGGGGGATAGGAACAAGATCCTTGATAGCCCATGATAGCGCTTGGGCCAGTTCAGACTCATCAACCCTGGGTCGGTCGACTTGAACAATGTGATAATGCTTTGGGCCCAGGGTAATTTGGCAATCGGAAGCATTGGCAGGAAGAGCCTCCGCGCTGCTATGAAGCGCCGCGTCAAAATCCTGCTCCGCTGAGAGGCTTAAGCGCTCCGCAGAAATAGTACTGGGTGCGCCGGCATGATAGCGACATAGGGTAAGAGTGTCGTTTCCAACTCTTACACCAATGCGCTCTCCAGACGCTTTGCGGCCAAAAAGACGACCGAGCGGCATGTAAATCTCCCGTTGTAAGCCTCTGTAGGGCTTTTAGATGAGGTTACAGTTTTCACCGTATCGTTTAGGATTATCGCTGAAAAGGCTCTGTTATCAATAAACCAAAACTCTAAACTGTTGTCTCTGTGGCAAAAATTGACGAACTTCTAATAAAAATGCGAGCTCTCAAGCACTCCTCCCCACTTCAGGAGCTCTCTCTGCCTGTCTGTCGCCGACATAATGTGCGCTTGTTTATAAAGCGTGATGACCTACTGCACCCGCAGATTTCCGGCAATAAATGGAGAAAACTGAAGTTCACCTTACTCAAAGCAGCATCCGAAAGTCGGGAGCAAATTGTTAGTTTTGGTGGCGCTTTCTCCAATCATATTGCCGCACTGGCGGCCGCTGGTAGCGCATACGGGTTTAAAACCACAGGCATTATTCGAGGCGAAGCGGATCCTGATAATCCGACCCTGAGATGGGCGCAACAACAGGGGATGGAACTGAAATTTGTCGATCGCTCCATCTACCGCCAGCGTCACGACTCTGAATACCTCACCAAACTGCATTCAGAATTTCCCAAGGCGCTGATTGTGCCAGAGGGCGGCACTTCAAAAGATGCCCTGGCAGGCGTGGGGGAGTTATTGGATGAGATCCACGCTCAGATGGACATGCCAATCGATAGCTTGGTGACGGCAGTAGGATCAGGAGGCACCTTGGCCGGACTTATTGCCAAAGATCAAAGCAACCTCCAGCTCCTGGGAGTGCCCGTCGTCAAAGACGCCAGCCTGGAAAGTAAAATCCGGGGCCTATTGGAAGGAATAGAGCGAGAAAATGATGAGAATTGGAAGCTTATGATCGAGCCTTCCTGGGGAGGATACGGAAAAGTACCAGCGCATCTTGCTACCGAACTAAACTCGCTGGCAGAGCAACTGGAAGTCCCCTTGGAGCCGGTATACACAGGCAAAGCCTTTTTGACCATGCTGGCAGCCATTGAAAGCCAAACCATCCCGTCAGGCAGTCGGGTTGTTTTTCTTCACACAGGTGGCCTGCAAGGTTTAAAAGGGCTGGCCTATCGAAATATTTTTCATACACCAGCCCAGTGGCTAAAAGGCCTACCAGAAGATCTATCTGCTGAACTTAATGCATTAAGAAAAATGGCCTAAAAAGATAAACCAGCACAGAAATCAGTGCCCTTCGGTGCATTCAGCAACACGTTCCAGCGATTCAGAAAAATAGTGCCCCTGGCCACCAAAGACACCCAGATTCTTCAACGTTCGCCACTCGGCATCGGTCTCGACACCCAGCGCAAAGATATTGACCTGATGCTCGCCAATTGCGCTAGAGAGGCTGCGAACAAACAGCTGATTTTCAGGTCGATTCTGTATCTCTCGTACCACGCTGTGGTCCAGTTTTAGGTAATCAACACTAAGGTCATTGATATACTGGCTGCCCACAACGGTTTGCCCCACCCTATCCACCAACAACTGGCAGCCTGTAGACTGGATCTGTCTGAGTGGCTCCCGGATTTCAGCCTGATGATGAGTAACATGATATTCAGCGATCTCGATGATCATGCGATGGGCAAGTTTGGGGTGCGACTTAAGGGTATCCACCAACCAGCTCATGAATTCCTTGTTGAGCAGAGAATCGCAGGACAAGTTAACACTGCAACGTTCAGTATCCGCCTTTTCGTACTCGAGCAACTTAATCAGCTGTTCGATGATGATTCGGTCAATCTTTGGCAACAGGCCACAGCGAGATGCCATCGGTAGAAACACTCCCGCATTGACCAGTTGGCCCTTGTCATCTCGCACTCGCGTCAATACTTCGTGGTGATGAATGCGGCTGCCAGATGCGGTCACGGCACTTTGAGTAAACATGACAAAGGTGCGACGTGATATCGCATTCTCCAATAATGCACGCCAGCGAACCGAACCCAGCGCCTGCCCTCGTTCAATCACACCATGGTCATACATATACCAGCAGCTCGGTCCCTGAAGCTGGGCGGCACGCAACGCCATATCAGCCTCTGACAGCACCTGATACGCTTCATCACCCGGGATAAAGTTGGCCACGCCAATATGAAAGAAGCAATCACGATCCACAAAGTCGGGTAATGCCAGCCGCCTGAAGCCTCGAAGCATTTTGTTGGCCAGATCATCAACCTCACGGGGCATCAGGTTTGGTACCAGCGCGGCAAAGTCAGCCGATGAGCGACGCGCGATCACCGCATCGGTACAACTGGACAGCAGCTGACTTAAAATATCACTGAACTCTGCGACCAGCTCCGCCACCTGGTGCTCATCCAATCTCTCTTTGACCAGATCCAGTTCCTGCAGCTGCACCAAATACACCACGCCGGTGCTATTGCTCTCACCGTCTTTCAGTGCAGCCTCTAAGCGGTTGTCGAAGAAACGACGATTACCGAAACCCGACTCCATATCGGTAAAAGTACTGTCACGGATAAACTGATCAAAGCGGGAGCGCTCCTGCTGCGCCTGTTGGATCTGAGACACAAGCATATCCAGGGCCTGGCTGACCACTTCAGGGGATTCGTTCTGCTGCTTACTGACCAATTCACCATTCATCAAGGCCTTGGCACGTTTTTCCATGCAAACAAGACCACTGAGTTGTGCATCCAGCGCTTGCCTCTGACGATAGAGCAATCCTGCGCCAGCCAATAAAAACAGCATGATCAGTCCACCAAATGGCGAACTCAGAACAACAACGACCGGGTGGCGAAACCAAATTGACAGTGTCAAAGCCTGCTCCGCCTGAACAACCATTCGAGATTCACTAGGCCAGATCGTCTGCACTGACGAAGGAGAAAAGCGCGCTTTAACCTCTCCATTCTGTTTGAGTTCAACAGCAATTAACTCAGGTGTAAGCGCCAAAAAATCCAACACGTTTTGTTGTTGCAAACTGCGCTGCAGCGTATCGGCGTCGCTGCCCAAAAGAACCTTAATTGATGAGGCTTGCTCAGCTTGCACTGCCGAGCGCTGCCAAACCAAGGCGATACTCGTAAGCAACAAAAACAGCGCCATAGCACCTCCGAGAAGGCGGGCTTGATTACGTTTTATTGCCTGTAACACGTCCATCTGTATTCCTTTACTGCTTTCAGGTTTGCACCTTGTTTAGCTGGCCCACTGTTGCTGCCAGCTCGTCAACTCATTACCAATCATCGGTTGCGCGGCATAGTACCCCTGACAATAGTCACAACCAAGTGCCGTCATCAACTGCCAGCATGCATGGTCTTCAACACCTTCGGCGACTGTCGACAAACCCAGCCTTTTCGCGATATCTAAACTGGCTTCGACAATCGCCCGCAACTTAGGTTTTTGCGCAGCATCGCGAACGAAGCTCTGATCTATCTTCAACTCTGTAAAAGGTACCTGGCCCAGTTTCTCAAACGAAGAGTAGCCTGTGCCAAAATCATCGATGGCCAACTGCACACCATTCATACGCAAACGCGCCATCGTTTCGATCATTGAGCCCAGGTTGGCCGTTAACTCACACTCTGTCAGTTCAATCATGCACAACTTAGGAGGGATCTGGTATCGCTTAAGTAAGCGCAACAGGCGATCGCTGAATCGCGTGTCTGTCATTGCATTGGGAGGCAGATTGATGGCCACGGTAAGTTCCTGCCCCCAATTGAGAAACTCACGACACTGCCTCAGTGAAGCGCTGATCATGAGTTCGGAGACCAGCTCCATCTCATGCGCACGCTCTAATACCGGGAGAAAGAATCCGGGAGATATCACACCGCGGGTTGGGTGATACCAACGTACCAGACTCTCAACACCCACCCACTGACGGTTATCAAAACGCACCTTGGGTTGAAACACAGCTTGGAACTGGCCTTGCTCAAACCCCTCCATTATCTCATGCAGCGAAAATGGCAGGCCTGCCTGGCCATTGGGAACTGATGGAGGCTTTTTGATTAACAGCTCTGCTAATGCAGAGGGCTGCAAAGGCTTGGATAATGCACCAAAGACATTGAGTCCATACTCGGTCGCCATTGCATCAGCGGAGTGAAGTAATATATCAGACTCAGCGCTGACAAGAATAAGCCCGCCCTGATATGCCTTGCGCCCTAGATGACGAATAAACTCCAGCCCATCCATCTTGGGCATTTGCAGATCGCATATCACCAAATCAAACGCGTTTTCTATCGCCAGTAGCTCAAGCGCATGATGGCCATCAGTTGCTTGCCAACACTGCTCAACACCGAGTTTTTCCAGCAAAGCCATCTGGATCTGTCGTTGCACCGGCTGATCTTCCACCAGCAGTACCCGCAGCCGCTTGACCTGCTCCGTTTCTTCCATGGTTTCCTTCCCCAATGGGCAGCCAGCGCTATACTTATTGAATTGTCCTGCTAGAGGAGAAGCGGATGTTGACTCTCACTTACCTCAGGATATTGCTGGTAGCCTTCGTAACAGTATATCTACTTGGATGCAGCTCTACGACCTCACTACAGTCTCAAGTAAAGCCCATTCTCACAGATTCGCTATGGCATGATGTCGCTTTTGCAAAGCGCCCCTCAATCCCATCCCAACAAGCTATCTTTGAGATCTCACCTGAAATGCAAAACTATCTGGATAACAGTCTCAAAGGGCATAAAAAGGGCAGCTACACTCGGCTGGCAAGGTTGGTTGACCTGCTGCGCAGCAAAGACGAATTGATGCTGGACTACGATAACCGTGCCACGCTGACAGTTTCAGAGGCTTATCAACAGCGTTTAGGTAACTGTTTATCACTCTCTTTGATGACCATGGCCATTGCTGATGCATGGGAGCTGGATGTCAAACTGCAGCAACCAGATTTTCCGGAGCTTTGGGAGCATAGAAACGATATCTATCTGGTGAGTCAGCACGTTAATGTGCTTATAGATATTCCGAGAGCCTATGGCGCAGGCGAAGATACCAGTGACAATGCGCATACCATAGATTTCAGCGGTAACCCAAGCCTGCGCTACTTACCTCAAAAAACCTTATCAGAAGAGCGCATAATTGCGATGTTCTACAATAATCGCGCAGCTCAGGCGATCACTGAGAAAAACTATGATACTGCCTATTGGTTGAGCAAAGCCGCATTGCATGCGGACGCAGGGTATATCTCGGGTTACGCCACCTTAGGTGTGGTCTATTCGCGGTCAGGTTATGCGGAAAAAGCAGCGAGCGCCTACAGGGAGGGGCTCAAGCACCAGCCGGCCCACCCTCTACTACTGGCAAACCTTGCGATTTTGTTGGAGCGCACTGGCGACGTTGACGGTCTTGCTGAAATCCAACCACGTTTAGATAAGCTTATCGAAAGCAATCCGTTTCATTACCACGATCAGGGTGAGCTTGCATTTAACGCAGGTGAGTATCGCAAAGCACTCCGGTTTTATGAGCGAGGCTTAAAGCTAAGCCCCTATATCCATGACCTGTACTTCGGGCTGGCCAAAAGCTATCACGCCCTTGGCCACAAACAGAAAGCAAAAAAATACCTCGAAGTCGCAATGGAGCTCAGCAGTAGTTACGCAACCCAGCAGCGATACAAGCGCAAGTTGGAAGCGCTGCAAGGTCGCATTCCAGCCACGGCACGGATCAACCGTTAACGGTCAGTTGCCTGCTGCTCTTAACCCTCTGCGATAAGCCGAAATGGCCGGTATCGTGCTGACAACGACGGTTGCGCCAATCACGCTGGTGAGCATCACTATGTTGGACGAGCTGAGAAAGTTGGCGCTGATATGCAGTCCAAACTCAGCGCTAATAAGGCTCCCTGTTGCCAGCAACAATCCACTCAGTAGTGCGCCAGCAATGCTTGCCGCAAGCAGCACAATTATCAGCGCCTCGGCTTGGATCAGCCGGAACAGAAACCAGGGCGAAGCGCCAATCAATCGCATCACTTGGATCTCTCTTTGCCGCTCTCTGATAGACGCCAGCATCATGGCACTGAGCCCAAGCAAAGAGGCGACCAATATCAGCGCCGAAATCAGTCGCAGTGTATCTTCCATCACTGCCATCATTTGCCATAGCTCACTCAATGCTACGCCGGGTAGGATCGCCGTCAACGGCTCTGCACGGTAATCGTTGATCGCGCGTTGGACCTGAAAGGTTGCCATTTTTGATTTCAACCCCACCATCATCGCGGTGATGTTTTTGGGCACCAACATTGCGGGATCGATATGCTCATCGGCACCGGGTTTGGTGGGTAGTTTAATTCCTTGCTGCCAATTGATATGGATAGCTTCGATACCCTCCAAGCTCACATACAAAGCTTGATCCACAGGAGTGCCGGTAGGCGCCAGGACCCCCACCACGGTAAACGGCTTATCATCATGGTCACTGAACCCGGTGCTGACTATGCCGTGGGATAAGATAAGGCTCTCTCTCAGCTGATAACCGAGTTTGCGCGCAACGTCTGCCCCCAATACCACATCAAACAGGCCATCAAATTCTCGACCCTGAGCAAACCGCAGCGTTTGCTGCTGGCCATAACGAAAATGGGTGAAATAGTCTTTGCTGGTGCCCATCACCCGGTAGCCTTTGTGTGAGTCCCCCAAAGAGATTGGGATTGTCCAGGCAATATTCGGCATCGCCTGAATCTCTTGATAAGTCGACCAGTCGATATTGTTGGTGGCGTTGCCCATTCGAAACACCGAATAAAGCAACAGGTTGACCGAGCTGGTACGCGCGCCAGCAATAAGATCGACGCCAGAAACGGTTTGACTGAAGCTTTGTTTGGATTGATGGCGGATGTGTTCAACCCCCAGCAAAACCAGGATACTGACAGTCAGCGCCATCAAGGTGAGTAGGACCGAACCTTTACGGCTAAGCAGACTTTTCCAACTGAGGCGTAAAAACATCAGGCCACCTCCGCAGCTTGGTTGATCTCAACTATCGACTCATGCCGGCTGAAATGGCTGGCAAGCTCATCTTCATGGCTGACAAACACTAAAGTCGCAGGCTGCTCAGTCAGCAGCTCCTTCAACAATGTCATAAACTGGTCGCGATTTTTCTTGTCCAGTGCCGATGTTGGCTCGTCCATAATCAGCAGTTCCGGGCGGTTAACCAAAGCTCGGGCGATTGCTACCCGTTGTTGCTGCCCCACGCTCAACTGGCTGCTTGCCTTGTGCCACAGCGACTTAGGAATGTTCAGGTGCGACAATAGATCTTCTGCTGACCGACTGGCGCCTCTGCCACTGGTGCCACTGGTGCCACTGGCAAAATGGCTGGCCAACCGCACATTGTCGAGCGCACTGAGGTAAGGCACCAGGTTAAATTGCTGAAATACACAGCCTATGTGATTGGCACGAAACTTATCCCGCTGACGAGCACTCATCTGATCCAATCGATGACCGCAGATCTCAATCTCGCCCGTCGAGGCAGGAAAGATACCATTGAGTAGGTTGATCAATGTGGTTTTGCCTGAGCCAGATGGCCCTTGCAAAAATACCTGCTCGCCAGCGTCGGCTGACCACTCAGGTATATTCAACACTGGCACGTTTGGCTGCTCAGCGTAAGCATATGAAAGCGCGCGAATAACTATCGACATGGTAATCTATTCTGCTCGGGCAATTTGAAGGCAGTCCCACGCTTTGCAAGATAGTTCCCGCATGGGCGTTATGATATAACGTCGGTATTGATACACGTTTATGACTCCTCAGGAAAGACCGCTGTGAATCGGATCCAACCTAATCGCACTTCTATCGCTCGTGCTTTGATGTTTCTCATGTTTTGTTTTGGCATTGTGTCGTGCAGTGAGCCAGGTTATGAGGCTGCCCCTCAAGCCGGCCCAACGGCCGATGCCAAACCGAAGGAATACCAGACCATCCAATGGATCGAGCTGATGCCTACTGAGGACCTAGATGCCTTGCTCAACCCACCAGAGTTCTTGGGTAGTATTGCAGACGGCTCAGATGAAGATTTGGCCGACAGTAAACTTCAGCTTGATGCCAGCAATGTTGGTGATAGCCCGTATGAGCAAGCCTTGGTTTCCACCCGTGTCATCGAAGAGATGAACAATCAAGCCATTCGTCTTCCAGCGTTTGTGGTGCCACTGGATTTTGATGACACCATGGTTACCAAGGAATTTTTCCTGGTGCCGTTTTTCGGCGCTTGCATCCATGTGCCACCACCACCACCCAACCAGATCATTTACGTTAAGCACCCTAAAGGCGTGCAGTTAGGGTCGCTTTACGACGTGTTCTGGTTCTCGGGAACCATCAAAACCGAGATGATCGAAAATGATATGGCGAAAGCCGCCTATACCATGCAGATCGATCAAATCGAGCCTTATCTGGATTAATCTTTTTCGGACTCATCATAGAGGCCCAGCGAACAGCTAGCTGGGCCTAATTCAAACAAAGCAGGTTTAACCCCGGTCAAACCGCAGCGCCTCGCCAATCGGTGCACTTTGCAAAGGCTGCTCGCCATCGTAAACCACTTGGCCATTCACTAACGTGGCAACAACCCTGGCACTAAACGTCACGCCATTAAACGGCGTCCACTGGCATTTATAATAGGTATTGTCGTGAGTCACAGGCGTGGTCTGATTTGGATCCACCAGCACCAGATCGGCGTAGTAACCCTCACGAATAAAACCACGTTCAGCCACCCGATAGCGTAATGCAGGGTTATGAGCCACTTTCTCAACCACTTGGGCAACGGTTAGTTCCTGCCGTTTCACTTGGTCAAACAAAGTTAGCAACGCGTGTTGCACCAATGGCAGACCCGCAGGTGCAGATAGATAGGGCTGCCCTTTCTCTTCCCAGGTATGAGGCGCGTGGTCGGTGGCAATAATATCAATACGCTGATCCCTCAGTGCCTGCAGTAATGCCACGCGGTCCTGCTCCCGCTTAATTGCAGGATTACATTTAATCTGATTGCCCAGTGCAGCATAGTCATCTTGTGAGAACCACAAGTGATGAACACACGCCTCAGCGGTGATCGACTTATTCTCTACCGGTCCTGCATCGAACAATGCCAGTTCTTTCGCCGTGGTGATATGTAATACGTTTAGCTGGGAGCCAAAGCGTTTTGCCAACGACACGGCCAACGATGAGGACTGATAACAGGCTTCGTCATCGCGCAACAAAGGATGTTGGTCGATAGTGAAGTCTTTACCAGGCAGCGCAAGTCTCTCTGTGTTTTTAGCGATCACAGGTCCGCTTTCACAGTGCGTGGCAATCAATACAGGAGACTCGCGGAATATCGCCTCAAGTATTGCAGGCTCTTCCACCAGCAGATCGCCGGTAGATGCGCCCATAAACACTTTTACGCCACATACACTGCTAGGGTCCAGCTGCTTAATCTGCTCCAGATTATCCGGTGAAGCCCCCAGGTAAAACGAATAGTTAGCCAAGGAAGATTGAGCAGCAATAGCATGTTTGGCAGCCAGCGCATCCAAGGTAGTGGTGGATGGCTTAACGTTTGGCATCTCCATATAGCTGGTGATACCACCGGCAACCGCTGCTCGGGATTCTGTGGCAATGGTGCCTTTGTGCACGAGTCCTGGTTCACGAAAATGTACCTGGTCATCAATCATCCCAGGCATTAGCCAGGCGCCTTTCGCGTCGATGACCTGATCTGAATCTGCTACAGCGATGCTGGAGGCGACCTTATCAATCCGGTCGCCAACGATTTGCACATCGCCTTCAACGACCTTACCTTCATTAACAATGCGCGCGTTTTTTATGACTAGTGCTGACATTTATCCACCCGACAAAAACGAAAATTCTGAATATGGCCGTAGGCGACCATTGCTGACCCCAATAGGGTCATGCCCTTCTCTCCAAATTCTCCAAAAACGTCGTGCCCAATAACCAAGGCTAAGACCAGCGAAAGCAATCCTGCGGCGCCCCAACCAAGCACACGCCAATGACCATGCTTACGACAACCAAACAGTAGCGCCAGCGCACTGGTAGGCAAAACGACGCCCACCAGGATCATATGAAATGACTCATCCGCAAACATGGTGCCCGCCATCGCTGGAATCATCGCTATCGCCACCGGAAGCAAGGCGCAATGGATCGCACATAGCAATGAAACACCGATGGCGAATCTATCCAACGTTTGAGTTTTTACATTCATTCTCTATTCCTTTTTGCTTGCTCAGTCGCCGGTCAGACAACTCTGGCAAACACAATTCAATTCCAACTGAGGTGAGGCTAAGTGATAACCGGCCGCCTCAATATTCCTTTGCAGCGATTCAACAACTGCCGCATCTGCACCGAGTTCTTTCACCTCACCACATCGCTGGCAAATCAAAAACTGCGGGATACCGTGTTTATGCTTACAACAGATATGGGCACAGGCGACGTACTTATTTGCCAGCTGCAATTTGTGGATCAAGTGCTCCTGCTCCAGAAACTCAAGCATGCGATAAACCGACATGACAGGAATCGTCTGCCCCTGCAGCTCCCGGCAGACGTCAGCGATCTCATAAGCTGAAAGCGCTTTATTCGAATGCAACAATGCCAAAAGCACTTGTTTGCGTTTATCAGTCAGGCGCGCACCAGCTTGCTTACACTGCTGCTCAGCGGCTGCCAGGACCTGCTCTGCCCTTCCCATATCGGTTACCTTAATCTAAGCGTCTGCTGACCTTGTTTGAGTGTGGCGGCCCCTTGCTTACCATAGGCAACCCACTGCACATTCAAAGTTTCCATTGCCGGAAAAAATGACATCAGCTTGATATCCAGCGACTGAACAGACGCTGCACTATCGCAAGTGAATTGATAGCTCACCGTGATATCTGCATGCTCGCCATGAGCTTCGTGATCATGACCGTCATGATCATGTTCTTCATGATCGTGTCCTTTGTGCTCATGTTCATCATGGGCATGCTCATCGTGAGAACCATGGGCGTGATCATCATGTTTGTGCTCGTCATGGTGATCATCGTGTTTATGACCGTCGTGCCCGTGGTCGTCATGGTCATGGTCATGGTCATGGTCATGGTCATGGTCATGGTCATGGTCAGCCAGCATCAATTGCTTAAGATCGCTTTGGTATTCAGAGAGTTGACAATCTGCGCCTTGAATAGTGAACAAAGCTCCGGCATCAGCCAGGTGCTTAGCCGCGTCTTCAACACGCTTAATCTGCGCTTCAGTGGTCGCGCGATGTTCAAAACCAACCAAATTATCGGCAGGTGATCTCAACTCAACCATCAGCTGGTTTTGATCGGCAATCAGGTCCATCGCAGCAATGCCGTGCACATGGGGCTGACTTGCCTGGGCAGCAGAAAAGACAACGGGTAACGTCATGGCTGCACCAATAACAGCAGCTAACCTGTGAGCACTTTTCTTAACTAAACACATAGTGACACTCGCCATATTAAAAGTATTCGCTGGCAATAATGTTACAACATATCATTTGCTTATCAAGCGGAATAAAAGTGCCTAGAAGAGATATCAGTCATTCCCTGAGGTCCTTGGGCGAGCCCATCACCACATGGGTGCTGATTGTGGCCACCCCTGGGATCATACCCAGCACATCGGTATGAAATGACTTATAGGCGGTCAAGTCGTTGGTCTCTACACGCAGCAGGTATTCGTAAGGACCGGTGACGTTGTGACATTCCAATACATCCGGTGATTGGATAATTGCCTGCTCAAACGTTAACTGTGCTTCTTTGGTATGTTCCGACAACCCCACCGCCACATAAGCAGCAAAGCCTTTGCCCAACTTAAGTGAATTGAGTTTGGCGCGATAGCCTTTAATGACCCCTTCCCGCTCCAACTCCTGTACACGGCGTAAACAGGCGGAAGCCGACAAACCAATGCGTTCAGCCAGTTCGGCGTTGGTGATACGAGCGTCCCTGGTTAGCTCATGCAATATTCTGTCGTTATATCTGTCTTTCTTCATATTTTATTGCTTACAAAACTACATATAAGCAATTTTAGCAAAATAATTTCGCCAGTAACCGATTAAGCTAGCTCCCATTCAAAATATGGGAGCCTTCAATGACAATCGAAATTCTTGCCGCACTGAGCTTATTCGCTCTGGTTTCCTCTATCACACCCGGCCCCAACAATATGATGCTGCTGGCGTCTGGCGCCAACTATGGCCTGCTTCGCTCTCTGCCTCACATGCTGGGTGTCGCTATCGGTTTTTCATTGATGCTGGTGATCGTTGGATTCGGCATTATGCAGTTGTTTGAGTTATACCCCACCAGCTATACACTGCTTCAGGTGGTGAGCATCAGCTATCTGCTCTACCTTGCCTTCAAGCTGGCAACAGCTGCGCCTATGTCGACTGATACTGCAAAATCCGGCCGCCCGATGACCTTTATCCAAGCGGTACTGTTTCAGTGGGTGAACCCAAAGGCCTGGACCATGGCGGTCACGGCCATCAGCATCTACGCGCCAAACCAGGACACCCGCGCCATCTTATTGGTCGCCCTGGTTTTTGGTGTGGTTAACCTACCTGCGATATTTACTTGGCTGATGATGGGCAAACAGATGCAACGCCTGTTGACCAAACAAAAACACCTGAAGGTATTTAATGTCTCGATGGCACTGCTATTGGTGGGATCGCTGTATCCGATGCTGGGATGAGCTATATAGCTCCATCGATAATGCGTTTTTCTTCATCATTTGTGCAGTAAGTGGACAAGACCGCTCTAGAAGTGTCGCCTGGTTCACTTTCGCCAAGCAGACACATGCGAGCAATACAGCACTTTAATGGAGTAGGCAGCTTTACGTATGGCTCATTCCAAATCGAGTCTAAAACTTCACTTAGCTCAGTAATTCTAGCCGTCGTTATTCTCCATAGGCAGTCATCATATGCACGAAAATAACGCTCATCATTAGCGAGATCTAGCTTTAAAAGGTCATCTAAACCAGACTTTAACCAACTCATAAAATGTCGATACTCCCCGGAGTTTATTTAAGCTAAACGTACTTCGTTTCGGTTTTGTTTGTCCATCTCTGACAAAGCATATAAACAGTTATGTAAAGCTGTTCGGTTTGTCGCTGAAGTTGACACCGACAACTCCCCTTCTATGTGCC
Organism: Corallincola platygyrae; assembly: GCF_039544265.1. Lineage (NCBI taxonomy): Bacteria > Pseudomonadati > Pseudomonadota > Gammaproteobacteria > Alteromonadales > Psychromonadaceae > Corallincola > Corallincola platygyrae. Next base: position 43,307 of record NZ_BAABLI010000031.1, read on the forward strand.
TGGAGCGAAGCCAAGTGTCTGCGTAATGATGGGCAAGGATGCCCATCATAGGCTCGTTAAACAGGGAGGTTTATCGAGCCGTTAGCGCAGGGTCTGGTGAACTTTAGCGGGTGTTTTTTGCAGCAAACAGTTGGGGATTTAGGCAAGGCAGAGGTAGCGAAGTTGAGTGGATCTCAATAAGCTGCCGATAACGTAGAATAAATCCCCAACTGATGCTGCCCGAAGGGTTCGTCGAAACGCACTTTCGCTGTGTCATTCGTTACTTGCTTAGCTCACTAAGCTACGCAACTCATTTCTTGCTCAATTGCGCGTTTCGTTCGAACAAAACTCATCCGCCAAAGGCCACCAGACCCTATGCCAGCGAGAGCGAAGGACAAGCACATAGTTGGGGCGCCTTCTTTGTTGGTCGAGAATGGTTGTTAGGGAGCGAACGCGCATTCGCTCCCTAACTTGGGCGCAGAGACCAAATTCAGTAAAAGAAAATGAGCGAATTGCGCCCGAAAAATCTCACTCAAATTTGGAAAATACCTTCCCAACCCAAGACACAAAAAAAGCCCCAGACAGGGGCTTCTTCAACGATAACAACCAAATTCCAAAATCTTAAAACGGAATATCGTCATCAAAATCCAGTGGCGGCTCGTTACCCATTGGCGCTTGTTGCGCAGGCTGCTGCGCTGGCGCGCCAGCAGGCTTTTGCGGAGCGAAACCTTGTTGCTGTTGAGCAGGTTGCTGCATCGGCTGTTGTGCTGGCTGAGCGGCAGGCTGCTGTGCCGGCGCTTGAGGCTGGAAGCCACCCGCTTGCCGCTGTGGTTGGAAACCACCCTGCTGCTGTTGTGGTTGGAAGCCACCGCCTTGACCCCCCTGGCCACCCGCGCCGCGGCTGTCCAGCATCTGCATTTCGTTGGCGATGATCTCTGTGGTGTAGCGATCCTGGCCTTGCTGATCCTGCCATTTGCGGGTCTGCAGACGGCCTTCGATATAAACTTTTGAACCTTTACGCAGATATTCACCTGCGATCTCGGCCAAGCGACGATACATGGTCACACGATGCCACTCAGTCTGTTCTTTCTGTTCGCCGGTCTGCTTGTCTTTCCAGGTTTCACTGGTTGCCACGGTAAAATTGGCGACGGCTGCGCCATTTGGCATATAGCGAACTTCGGGGTCTTGCCCCAGGTTTCCGACCAATATGACTTTGTTTACGCCTCTGCTGGCCATGCCATGCTCTCCACTATTTCGCTTATCTTGTTTCTAAAATGAGTTAACTCTGGCGACCAGCCACGACGGCCTTTGCTGTCGCCAGTTCAAATGTTTCGTCCACCTTAAGGTAGGTGAGTCCCTCGCCAGCCACGACCGTGACCTCTTTTACACCTGGCAACTGTTGCAGCTGCTCCATTAACCAGGTTGGCGAAGGGATACCTTGCTCATCTTCAGGCAGGTTCAGAGTAACACTTCGATAACGCCCTGCTTCCTGCATGCCCCAGGCAGCAATCCCCCATAATACCACTATGAACGCTGCAGCCCAGAAAAGGATTTGAACGCTGTACCACTGCACCAGCACACCGCCCAGTACGCCGCCTAAAAAGGCGCCGAAAAACTGGCTGCTGGCATAAATCCCCATCGCACTGCCCTTTGCTCCCGCAGGCGCAAAACGCGCGATCAGGGTGGGAAGGGTCGCTTCAAGGTAATTAAAACCGGTAAAGAATACTATTATTCCGGTCACGAGTAGCCAGTTAGTTGGCGCAAACGCGAACAGGATCAAACTGGCGATCAGAAGAAGCTGGGCGAATCTCACACCACCCCGACTATTTCGCTTTTTGCCGGTGACAATCAACACAGGGATCATCAGCACGAACGACAACAATAATGTCGGCAAGTAAACATGCCAGTGACTAGGGGCCTCATACCCCGCTCGGATAAGCTCTCCCGGTAAGCCAACAAACATAGCCGTCATCACCAGGTGCAGCGCAAAGATACCGATATTGAGACGACTCAGCTGCGGGTCTGATGCCATCTGCTTTAACCTAGATGGGATAGGCGCCACATCGCCCTTTGGTGCACTTGAAACAGTGTTGGGTACAGCACGCCACACCAACAGGCAAGAGACAATCGCCAGCCCCGACGTTAGCCAGAACAACCCCGGCAGATGCAGTTTAGGAGCGAGCACTGGCCCCGCCACCAAGGCAACGGCAAAGCTGATACCGATAAACATGCCGATCAACGCCATCACTTTAGGGCGATTTTCATCTCGGGTCAGATCTGCTGCCAGCGCCAATACCACACTGGAAATCGCCCCCATACCCTGAAGTGCGCGACCAATCGTCACACCGTATACGGAATCACTCAGCGCCGATACCACACTGCCGATAAAGAACAGCAATAAACCAAAGTAGATAATTGGCTTACGTCCGAACCTGTCTGATGCCAGTCCCATGGGGATCTGAAACAACGCCTGAGTCAGGCCATAAGCACCAATCGCTAATCCCACCCAAAGTGGCGCATAACCGTCCAGCTCACTGCCATAAAGTGCAAATACCGGCATGATCATAAACAGGCCAAGCATGCGCGCGGCAAATACGGTTGCCAGCGAATAGGCGGTTTTTGATTCAGTAGGTGAAAGTCCGAGAGCCATCGACGTCAGGAGCTAAATGAGATTTATTATTAGGAGGCAGAAGTCTAACACGCTCCTTTTCATGCATCATCTTCGAATCGACTTCTTGCAATCGAATTCTTTCAATCAAAAATGAAACACAAAAAAGGCGCCCTCATTCCAATGGAATGCTGGGCGCCAAAACAAAGGGAATGGCCAGGGCCATAAGGGCCCTTTGGTTTTACTTAAAAGTTATGAATGCTTACTGGCTCACTTACGCTGCGCTTGAATACATTCACTTTACCGCACTGAGCGAAATGGTTGCCTGAAGCATATGGAGCGCCAGATTGGGCTACATCAGCTTCCCAGCCTGGACCGTTACTGATGTAGGTTTTCAGCTCAAACCAAACGCCGTCAACCGCCTTGCTACAATCCATTTCAACGTCGAGCATCCAGTAGTGGGCGCCATAGACGTTCAGCACTTCAACACCGTAGCCATCAACTGCGACAGTTTTTTCTGCACCCCAGTCAGCAGGCCATTGGTCGATAGTCCAGTCAGCTGCTGAACCTTCAGCCGCGCTGCTTTGGCCTGACTCAGTGCCATACCAGTCGAGGTAGCTGTCATTCGCTTTCCAAGGAGCCGTAGTCTCATTCTTCAGGTTCAAATGACGAATAGGCATCGCACAGGCGTAGTTGGTTTCAGTACAGTTGCGACCCAATACGTTCGCCGCGTAAGTGTGGTCGATACCACCACGGATAAACATATCCTGACCAGATTCAGTCTGACCTTCTACCAGGATAACAGTACGCTGCCAGTCTCCAGGTTGGTCGCCTTTGGTCCAGATAGCCCAGTCAGTGCCTGAAGCAGTCACAGACCAACCTGTGCCACTTGGGCTCCAGTTTTTGTTACCCATCTTCATTGCCAGCTTGTCGCCAATATAGGCAGCATAAAGGCCCTGCTCAGCACGCTCGATTGAGATAGAAGAATCTGAGTGCAGACCTGCGTCACGACGCACCTGCATCAGTTGTTTGATCTGCTCGCCCAAACCCCAATCGAAGTAGTGAGCCCAATAGACTGAAGGCACACCTGGGTGAGTCAGAATGTAGGCATATGCCTGCATCACCTTGTCACAAGGTACCGGCCAATGGCTTTGACCGTTACCACACATCTCACTTGGGCCCGTATCGTGGTTATCAACAAAGGTCACTGAGCGGCTTGGCCAAGCACCAATCGTCCCCTGTGGATTGCCGTTACCATCGGTCAGGTGGCTGTAGTCATAGGTTTCCAGAACCTTGTTCAGAATACCTTTGGTTGTGAAATCGAATACGGCGCTGTTACCGCCAGTCGAATCAACCCAGTCGATCTGAAGTTGACGATGGCTGTCAGGATATTCACCGCCGAAGAAGCAACCTTCGCCGTTATAACAAAGCGATGTCCAGTACTCACCAACACTGAAATAAGGTGACGTGGCGTTGTTGTATTCACCGTTGTAGCCACCCCAGTAACCTTTGACATAGTCGTAGCGCCAGCCATCGAAGCCTACGCCTTTGAGTACTGTGTTCATCCAGGTTTTCAGGCTATCGCGAACATAGAATTGGCTGTGGTCAATATCACGGGCCGCATCGTAGCCACCGCCTGAGTCAGCCGCACCACGTGTACCGGTGCAGTTTGAGCCCGGCGCACCCCACGCCTCGTCATCCGACGTAATTGCGTCATGACCCCAGTCAGGGTTTACGAAATCACACCAGCTGCCACTGCCGTTACGGTGGTTGATAACGATATCAGCAATCGCTTTGATACCCTTACCATGCAAGGCTGCGATCAGGTCTCGCAGATCCTGTTCAGTACCATAGTTTGAGTTCAGGTTGTTGTACTGTTCAGGCAGGTAGCCTTCAAGTGAGCCAGCCTGTGATGCAGGCGGCAACCAGACCATATCGAAGCCCGCGTCAGATAGCTCATTAACTTGATGACCGACCTGTTGATACCAGTCGCCAGAGGATGCAGAGTGCCAGTGAAAACCTTGGATCATGACATCGTCATTGTTCTCTGAAACGGCGGCATGCGCTGAAGAGGCAAACGCCATCGCTACAGCTGCAGAGAGCAGATGCTTATTCAATTTCATCAGATTGTCCTGTTGTAGTGTTAAGAGTAAGCGTGTTCTAATTAACTTATTGTTATCGGTTTCATAACATTTGAAACCGGGGCTAGAATGCGGTCAAAAATGAAACAATTCAGTGATCGTTATCACATCCGACCATATTGGCGTCAATTTATTGACGTCAATCAAATTACGCTTCACACCCAGATTGATCCGAACGGATCTAATACAGGTAATACCGATAAAAATGTGCGATGCTACGCGTTTGTCTGCTTGGTATCCGAATACGCTTCTATGGATAAAATTGAGATCCGCGGTGCCCGCACCCACAACCTGAAAAACATCAGTCTCACCCTGCCCCGAGACAAGTTAATTGTGATCACCGGCCTGTCTGGCTCGGGCAAATCGTCGCTGGCATTCGATACCCTTTATGCGGAAGGGCAGCGTCGCTATGTAGAATCACTGTCTGCCTACGCCCGCCAGTTCTTATCCTTGATGGAAAAGCCGGATGTGGATGCCATTGAGGGGCTGTCCCCCGCTATTTCCATCGAGCAGAAATCGACGTCCCACAATCCGCGTTCGACCGTGGGAACCATTACCGAGATCTACGATTACCTGCGCCTGCTGTTCGCCCGTGTTGGTGAGCCTCGCTGTCCGGTACATGACGCTCCGCTGGCGGCTCAGACGGTCAGTCAGATGGTGGACCACGTACTGGCGCAACCGGAAGGCAGTAAATTGATGCTGCTTGCGCCCGTCGTTCAGGAGCGTAAAGGCGAGCACACCAAAGTTTTAGAAGGGCTCGCAGCCCAAGGCTTTATTCGTGCCCGAATTGACGGTGAAGTATGTGACTTGAGCGATCCACCGGTACTGGAGCTGCAGAAGAAACACACCATCGAGGTGATTGTTGACCGCTTTAAAGTTCGTGCAGACCTACAACAACGATTGGCCGAATCATTCGAAACGGCGCTTGAGCTTTGTAACGGCAACGCCAAAGTTGCCTGGATGGATGAGCCTGAGAAAGAAGAGCTGATTTTTTCAGCCAATTTCGCCTGTCCGCACTGTGGCTACTCCATCGCGGAACTGGAGCCTCGCCTGTTCAGTTTTAACAATCCCGCAGGTGCCTGCCCGACCTGTGATGGCTTGGGTACCCAGCAGTTTTTTGATCCTGACAGAATCATCACTAACCCAGATCTGTCTCTGGCTGGCGGAGCGATACGAGGTTGGGACAAACGTAACTTCTACTACTACCAGATGCTCAACTCTCTGGCGGAGCATTTTGGTTTCGAACTGGATATCCCGTTCAAAGATCTCACCGACAATGCCAAAGATGTACTGCTCAACGGCAGTGGCAAACAGGAGATCGAATTCAAATACCTCAATGATCGCGGCGACATAGTGATCCGCCGTCATCCGTTCGAGGGGATCGCCAACAATTTCTCGCGCCGCTATCGCGAAACTGAATCAAGTTCAGTCCGTGAAGAGCTGGCCAAATATATCAGCCACAAACCCTGTCGCAGCTGTGGTGGCACGCGTTTGCGCCAGGAAGCTCGTCACGTATTTGTAAACCAGACCAACCTGCCTGAAGTCGTTGAACACTCTATTGGCGACTGCCTGGAGTTCTTCAAGAACCTGGCTCTCGGAGGCCAAAAAGCCAAGATCGGTGAGAAGATCCTGAAGGAGATCATCGACCGCCTCACCTTCCTGGTGAACGTTGGCCTTAACTATCTGACCCTGTCCCGCTCTGCTGAAACTCTGTCCGGCGGCGAGGCACAGCGAATTCGTCTGGCCAGCCAGATTGGCGCTGGTTTAGTGGGGGTCATGTATGTGTTGGATGAACCATCCATTGGTCTCCACCAGCGCGATAACGAACGCCTGCTAAAAACCCTCAACCACCTGCGCGATCTGGGTAATACGGTGATCGTAGTGGAGCATGATGAGGACGCTATCCGGTGCGCGGACTATATCGTTGATATCGGTCCTGGCGCAGGTGTCCACGGCGGCGAAGTGATCGCAGATGGTTCTCTGGACGACATTATGTCCAGCGATAAGTCGCTGACCGGAAAATACCTCTCTGGCGAAGTCAAAATTGAGGTACCAGAGACTCGTACACCACACAAGGAGCAATGGCTGACCCTGTCTGGCGCCACCGGCAATAACCTGAAGCAAGTTGATCTGACCCTGCCAATCGGCCTGATGACCTGTGTGACAGGCGTTTCTGGCTCAGGTAAATCAACACTGATTAATGACACGCTGTTCCGTATCGCTCACCGCGAACTCAACGGCGCAACCACAGGTGAGCCTGCCCCCTACACTGAAATTGAGGGCATGGACCAGTTGGATAAGGTAGTGGATATCGACCAGAGCCCGATTGGTCGAACCCCGCGCTCAAATCCAGCGACCTATACAGGTATCTTTACGCCTATTCGCGAACTGTTTGCTGCCACCCAGGAAGCTCGCTCCCGCGGTTACAAACCGGGTCGTTTCAGCTTTAACGTCAAAGGCGGTCGCTGTGAGGCCTGCCAAGGGGATGGCGTGATCAAGGTTGAAATGCACTTCCTACCGGATGTGTATGTGCCTTGTGATGTCTGTAAAGGCAAACGTTACAACCGCGAAACACTCGAAGTGCGGTACAAAGGCAAAACCATCGACGAAGTGCTGCAGATGACGGTGGAAGATGCGAGAGAGTTCTTTGATGCGGTACCAGCGATCGCACGTAAACTGCAGACCCTGATGGATGTGGGACTGAGTTATATCCGCCTGGGACAATCTGCGACCACCCTGTCCGGTGGTGAAGCGCAGCGAGTGAAGCTGGCCAAAGAGCTGTCTAAAAGGGATACAGGCAAAACCCTCTACATCCTGGATGAGCCCACCACAGGCCTGCATTTCCACGATATTCAGCATCTGCTGGATGTACTGCATCGACTCCGTGACCATGGCAACACCGTGGTCATCATCGAGCATAACCTGGACGTCATTAAAACCGCAGACTGGATCGTAGATTTGGGACCAGAGGGCGGCTCAGGTGGCGGTCAGATCCTGACCAGCGGGACACCTGAGCAGGTAGCCGAACACGAGAACTCCCACACCGCACGGTTCCTGAAACCTATGCTCGGCTGATACGGCGTCAATCAGGCACAGCAAAAGGGCGGTATTTACCGCCCTTTTTTGTACCCATGACCTTCAAACCGCTCTCTTTAGCGGTTCGGCTCTAACTTCAAGCCTTCACTTGGTAAAGTGCTGCTGAGTGGCGCGCCGATACCTGAAATAGGCGGCGTAAACTGACTGTTAAGCATGTGCGCCAAATGCTTGAGGTGACCGCGTACATGGTCATCCACCACCATCTTGTCGGTAAAGGCGACATTCTCCAATGCGCTGGCCAATCTGCGAGCACTTTCCGGGGACATTTCTTTTAACTGATTGGCCATCAGTTGTTGTGCTACTTCAATAGCGGTCAGGCGTCGATGCACGGCGTTTAGCTCGTGTTGCAGGTCAAGATCGCTCATTCGGTGCTCCCATCGTTGAATTCTTTACATTCGATTGGCTATCGAGTTCTGTGATGTTACCTAAAGGATTGAATATAAAAACGTTAGCTGACGAACAGTTTTACAGAAAATTATTTGCAGCTGTATGAATAACCCAGTCAACTTACTGATTGTCCACCAAATTCTTTATACAGGTTATTTACCATGATCAGGAGTGCCAGCCACGAGTGGCGGTCGGAAGATCTACTGGCGTCGTTTGTTGCGACCAATCAGTTAGGTCAGGGAACGACCCTCGTACAGGTCTTCAGCAATGACAACGAGCATGTGCTGAAGCAGGCCCTGCGCGCTGTGCACACCCAACTACCCAATGCGACGGTTATCGGCTGTAGTGCTTATGGTTTTATCCGCGGCGATAAACGTGAGCTGGAAGGCACCCTGCTCAGTTTTACTCAGTTTGAGTCAACCCACCTGCACGGTGCCAGCCTGCCTATAGCTAGCGACAGCTATTCCGCCGGTCAGGATCTGGCAAAAACCCTGGTGCACCAGGACACCAAGGCAATGATTCTGTTTGCCGATCCGGTTGCCGGTGACGTCGAGACTCTACTCAAAGGGATCGCCTCAATCGCACCCCAGGTTATGGTCGCTGGTGGCTTGTCTGCGGATCATTTTGACTTCAGCGGTACTCGCACCCTTCTGGGCCAGGAGATATTAACGAACCAGGTGACAGGTGTAAGTCTGAGCGGCGAACAATTGCATCTGTGTAATCACCATTGCTTTGGCTGGCGGCCGGTAGGCAAGCCCATGACCATCACTAAGGTCGATGGCAGCCGTGTCTATCAGATCGATAACGAGTCGGCTCAAATCATTTTTAACAGGTATCTGGGGGCAGATGCCTGTCAGCAGATAAAAAACCATGCTATCGACTTCCCACTGCTGATTGAACGGGGAGATATGGCGATCGCCCGAGCACCAATGCAGCAGCATGGGGATGGCTCTATCAGCTTTGCAGGTAACTTTCGCGCCGGGGACAAAGTCAGATTTGCTTACGGCGACAAGGGACAACTGGCCAGCATTACACGGGGCGCGATATCCAAACTCCCTCTTGAAGATGCTGAGGCACTGTTTGTGTACGGTTGCGCAGGCCGTAGTCATTACCTTGGCAACAGTGCTGAGTTGGAGCTGGAAGCGTTGTCGGATGCGCCTCATACCTGCGGTTTTTTTGCGTTTGGTGAGCTTTATCATCAGTTCGCACCACTGTTACTGAATCATACTCATACCTATCTGGCATTGTCTGAAACAAAGCCACTCAAGCTAAAACAACTTGAGCTTCAAACCGGTTCAAGCAATACCCAGGCAATGAGTGAAGCCGCCCTGTTCAACCTGATCCGAACCACCAGTGATGAGCTAACTGAGCTAAACAACCGACTGGAAAGCAAAGTCGAAGAGAAGACCGAAGCACTGCATCGCCAATACTATCGTCACAGCATTACGGGCTTGCCTAATCGGCGTCAATTGCTGCGCGACATGCGCCCTGACAGCCCTTTTATCCCTGCCAAACTTTGCCTGTTTAACATCGATGGTTTTCGACAGATAAATGACTTTTTTGGCAGCCACACAGGTGACCAGGTGCTGCTGAACATCAGCCAGAAACTGGAGCGCGTATTTGCCCAGTATCTGGATGATGACTACCTCAAACTATACAAACTACCTAGTGATGAGTTTGCCCTTGCAGGCACGGCAGAGATCGCCAATGCGCTGTTTCTGGAAGTCGCCGGCAAAATGGAGCGTGAAGTCGAGGGCTTTCCAATTCAGGTTGCCGACAGTCATTTTGATATTCAGATAACGTGCGGCCTTGCCCTGCCATCCAGCACTGGTAGCGTACCCCAAGCCGACCAGCATGTATTACTGAGTCAGGCGGACCTTGCATTACGTCAAGCCAGGCAGAGCCACAAAAACAGTGTTATCTATGAGGAGAACATGCCGATTCTGGCGGTGACCTCCCATAACCTGGCATGGACACGTAAGCTGAAAAAGGCGATCCGCGAACAGAGAGTGATCGCTTACTATCAACCTCTCTACGACCTCAGCTCGGGTCGTATATGCAACTATGAAGCGCTGGCCAGGGTCATTGATGAAGAAGGCAACATAGTTCCGCCGAACAGCTTCCTCGATGTTTCTAAAAAATCCCGTCTCTACCATCATATTACCCAAGCGGTACTAAACCAGTCGGTAGAACTATTTCGAGGCACCGGGGCCCGATTCTCGATAAATCTGACCTTGCAGGACCTTCGCCACCAGGAGACTCTGAGGAACATTTACCGTCTGGTAGAAGATCGACGACTAGCACAACAGATCACCTTTGAACTGGTTGAAAGTGATAGCTTTGAGGACTATGACCTGGTCCATGAATTCCTGACCAAGGTGAAGCAGTGTGGTTGCCGCGTTGCCATAGATGATTTTGGTGCCGGGTACGCCAGCTTTGAACGCTTGGCAACGCTGGAAGTGGATTACCTAAAGCTGGATGGCTCACTGATCAAGTCACTGGATATCGATCCGAAGATGGCTGAGGTCACCCGTACCATTGTTGAGTTTGCCACTCGCCTGAATATGCGTACCACGGCAGAGTTCGTTCACAACGAAGCTATTCACGACAAAGTGAAAGAGATGGGATTCCATATAGCGCAGGGCTTCCACCTGTCACACCCCATCCCCGCAGAACAAGTGAAAGCACAATTAGAGTGTCGACACGCAACCGAAGAAAGTATTACTGACGAACAATGTTCAGGCGATGACGGTTTTACCGACCCGGGTAATGTAACGGCCTAGTTACTTAGACATTCGCCAATATGCTTACCTGACTCAGTTAAGCTCGTCGTCCTGCCAGTATTTAGTGCCGCGAATGGTCGCTTGCAACGCCAGGCCACTCTCAGTCATTTGGTAGATTTCAATGTCCCCGATCACCGCCTTACCACTTGCTTGCCCACCGTCTTCACCCGCTTTAGCCGCTGCATCAGCTTCACCACCGAACTCCCAGCCGCTCTCAATGAAAGAGTTCATGACTTTCTCGGTTTTAAAGATAAATACGGCTCGAAAATCTTTTACACCCAGGCCTAAACCTATGCCTGCCGTACCCATCTTCATATAGGTCTTCTTGCCAGAGCTGTTATTATTCACAACACCATAACCACCACCGACAGCGGCAATCAGCAAGTTGACATCAGCATTTTTAAACACCGCGTAGCCCGGTGCTGATTGCAGCTTCTGCTTTACGTCAGGCTTTGCCTCATAAAGGTCAGCAAGGGCTTTGTCATGCATCTTCATCACATTGGCGCGTTGCTCTTCAACTGATTCAGCCCATACGGTTCCAATGCTTGTTACAAACAGCACCAGAGCCAACCACAAATTCTTCATATATTCCTCGCAGTAACAGCAAGTTATCTGTTGTTACAAAGCTAGCTACCCGAGATAAAAGATCCAGTGAATTTGATTAAAAATTGGCACTGCATTGCACATTTCCTGTCTATTCCTGCGCCAATGTAACTTAACGTAACAGCTAGGTAACCCTCTGTTATTTAGTGTTTTTCGACTGTCCAAAAGTGATCTTGCGCAATTTTTTCCTGCTTCTATTGCCTAGAATCGTCCGCAATTTCATTCAGTAGGAGTCGACATGGCTATCGCTAAGCACACAGATGAACGCCAGCATTCAAGCCGATCTCTGATTCTCAAGGCCCCCCTGAGCGGCCTGGTTTATGACCTTTCTGAGGTACCGGATCCCGTTTTTGCACAGAAGATGGTTGGCGATGGCATTTCCATTGACCCCACCACTGACACTCTGATCGCGCCATGCGATGGCAAAGTGATCCAGCTTCACCCATCTCACCATGCGGTAACACTTCGCTCTCCTGAGGGAGTCGAGATCCTTATGCACATCGGCCTCGATACCGTGATGTTGCGTGGGGATGGTTTTGAGCCATTGGTGAAAGAAGGTGATCAGGTGGTTCACGGTCAACCTTTGATTCGTTTCTGTGCCGACAAAGTGGCACTGAACGCCCGCAGCCTGATGACAGAGATTGTGATAACCAATGGTGAATTGGTTGACCGCCTGATCCCTTCTCAGGGCCGAATTCAGGAACGTGATGACACCTTACTCGAAGTGGTACTGAACGAGAGTGCCAGCGAACAGTCCGAACAGACTGAAACAGCCAGCATGGCGTTGTTAAGCAGCAATCCTGTACTGGTCCCGAACCCAACCGGATTGCATGCTCGCCCTTCAGCCACGCTGGCAAAACTGGCGAAAGAGAGCGGTTGTGACGTGCTGCTTGAGTACAACGACAGTCAGGTAAATGCTAAAAGTGTCGTTGCACTGATGGGATTGAACGTGCCTTTCGGTGCTTCTGTCATCATTCATGCGGCGGGGCAAAATGCCGAACAGACAATCGCCACTATCAGTCAGGCTATCGTTGATGGTCTGGGTGAAGAGGTAAACCAAGCCGCAGAGGCAACAGCGCCAGCTGAGCCAGAGGAAGCTTCACTGCTACTGCCAAAACAGCAGCAAGCAGACCAACTGGAAGGCGTGGCAGCATCCCCAGGCCTCGCAATCGGCCAACTCTACGTTATCCAACCTGAGCATTTCGATATCTGCGAAACCGCCAGCGAGAGTGATGCCGAACAACAGAAACTGCTGCAGGGCATGACTGAAGCCGACAACCAACTGGCTGAGCTTGCACAAAGCTGGAAGGATAAAGGGGATGCCGAACGCGCCAAGATTTTTGAAGCGCATCAGGAGCTGTTAACCGACCCCACCCTGCGCGAAGCCGCAGATCAGTTGATTAGTCATGGTAAGTCGGCAGCATTTGCCTGGCGCCAAACCGTACAGACTCAGGCAGACAGCTTCCGCCAGATGGACAATCCACTGCTGCAGGAGCGGGCCAGCGATTTGCACGATGTGGGTAACCGTGTTCTGCGTATCATGCTGGGCATGCCAACCGATGGACCGGCACTGCCAGAGAATTCTATTCTGATCGCAGATGACCTGACCCCTTCAGATACTGCCAACCTGGATAAAAACCGCGTTGTGGGATTTGCCACGGTTCAGGGTGGTTCATCATCACATGTTGCCATTATCGCTCGCGCCATGGGCTTGCCTGCCATCGCTGGTATTGACCCTGAAGCGATGAAACAACAAAACGGCACCAAGGCGGTACTTGATGGCCAACAGGGTGTTCTGAAACTCAATGTCACAGAACAAGCTCTGGCAGAGATCCGTCAGCGCCAGCAGCGAGCGACAGAGCGTCAGCAAGCGGCATTGGCAGCTAAAGAACAACCCGCCACCACGCAAGATGATCACAATGTAGAAGTGGTCGCCAATATCGGCGGCATCAAAGACGCAACTAAGTCAGTTGAAGTCGGGGGCGAAGGCGTCGGTCTACTGCGCTCTGAATTCCTCTACCTGGACCGCGTAACAGAGCCTACAGAGCAGGAGCAATACGAGATCTATCGTGATGTATTGCTGGAACTCGGCCCAGAGCGCCCGCTTATTGTACGCACACTTGATGTAGGTGGCGACAAGCCTCTCGCCTACCTGCCATTACCAGAAGAGGAAAACCCATTCCTGGGACTGCGCGGTATTCGAATCGGCCTGGATCGCCCTACTTTGCTGCGCAAGCAGGCCCGCGCCATCCTTCGCGCCTCTGAGCACGGCCGCATCCGCATCATGTTCCCAATGATCGCTAACCTAGCTGAGCTTCGTCTTGCCAAGCAGGTAGTCGAAGAAGAGCGCGTCAAATTAGGGGTTGAGCCTATCGAGATCGGCATCATGGTGGAAGTCCCTTCCACTGCGGTTCTGGCAGAGCAATTTGCCCCTGAGGTCGACTTCTTCTCTATCGGTAGCAACGACCTGAGTCAGTACACCCTGGCCATGGATCGCGGTCACCCCAAACTGGCGGCTTTTGTTGACGGTCTCAACCCTGCGGTACTCAGCCTAATCAAGATGACGGCTGATGCAGCCCACAGACATGGCAAGTGGGCCGGCGTATGCGGTGGCATAGCCAGTGACCCACAAGCTGTACCACTGCTGGTCGGTCTGGGAATCGATGAACTGTCTGTGAGTGTTCCGGTACTGCCAGAGATCAAAGCACAGATACGACAACTTTCTCTCGCTGATTGCCAGACGCTGGCAACACAAGCACTGGCGTTAACTGACGCCAAAGAGGTTCGCGCACTGGTGCCTGTTGTCGATTGACGACAGGCCCGGCAAGAAACGTAAAACCAAAGCACTAAAAATATAATTAATAGTAAACACAAATACATAGGTAACTAGCTATGAGCATTTGGAAAAACTCTTTTTCCGCCCTGCAAAAGGTCGGTAAATCGCTGATGTTACCCGTATCGGTTCTACCGGTGGCGGGTATCCTACTGGGTGTCGGTGCCGCTAAGTTTTCTTGGCTACCCGAAATCGTTTCCCAGATCATGGAGCAAGCCGGTGGTGCCGTTTTCGGCAACATGGCATTGCTGTTCGCCATTGGTGTTGCCCTCGGCTTCACTAAAAACGACGGTGTTGCCGCACTGGCTGCTGCGGTAGGTTATGTAATCATGACCAAGACCCTGGCAGTTGTTGCCCCCGGCACCGATGTAGGTGTTCTGGGCGGTATTATTGCTGGTGGTATTGCTGCCTGGGCATTTAACCGCTTCTATCGGATCCAACTCCCAGCTTATCTTGGCTTCTTTGCTGGTAAGCGCTCTGTACCAATTATTACTGGTTTCACAGCGATCTTCGCTGGCTGTATCCTGTCATTTATCTGGCCTCCTGTAGGCGGACTGATCGATACCTTCTCACACTGGGCTGCTTATCAGAACCCAACCGTTGCTTTCGGTATCTACGGTGTTGTTGAGCGTGCGCTGATCCCATTCGGTCTGCACCATATCTGGAACGTACCTTTCTTCTTCGAAGCGGGCCAATGTACCAATACATCTGGTGAAACTATCAACGGTATTCTGAGCTGCTACAGCGCAGCTGATGCTGCAAGCCGCGAAGCTGGCAATGGCTTCGGTCAGTTAGCTGGTGCTTACATGTTCAAGATGTATGGTCTGCCTGCTGCTGCAGTTGCTATCTGGCACACAGCTAAGCCTGAAAACCGCGCAAAAGTAGGTGGTGTTATGCTGTCTGCTGCTTTGACTTCATTCCTGACAGGTATCACCGAACCAATTGAATTCGCGTTTCTTTTCGTTGCTCCACTGCTGTATGTTATCCACGCTCTGCTAGCTGGCACTGCGTTCGTACTAACCAATGCACTGGGCATGGTTCACGGTACTACCTTCTCGCACGGTCTGATCGATTTCATCGTACTGTTCGCTAACTCTCAGAAAGGCTGGTTGTTCCCTGTATTCGGTCTGATGTATGCCGCTATCTACTACGTTGTATTCCGTGTGGTTATCATCAAGCTGAACCTGAAGACACCGGGTCGTGAAGATGAAGAACAATCTGGTGCAGTTGTCGGAACTGGCGACGACCAGGCAAAAGATCTGGTTATGGCGTTCGGTGGCCCTGCAAACATCACAAACCTGGATGCATGTATCACTCGTCTGCGCGTTAGCGTGGTAGACCCAGCTAAAGTTGACCAAGCCAAGCTCAAAGCGATGGGCGCTGCTGGCGTGGTACAAGTGGGTGAAGGTATGCAGGCCATCTTTGGTACCCAATCTGAAAACCTGAAAACGGCGATGGATGAGTACCTGAGTCAACTGGGCGCGCCTCAGGAGGCTGTTGCAGTCCCAAAGCCTGAAGCCGTTCAACTGGAGAAGTCAGGTGATTTGGAATCCACGGCCGCAGTTCAGCCTCTGGTGCAAACCCTGATTGCCCAGATGGGCGGCAGTAGTAACATTGACAGTTTCCAGGCCTGTGCGACTAGCCGCTTACGCTTAAAGCTGAAGCAGCCAGTTCAACCAGATACGGACAAATTACTTCAAGCAGGTGTCACTGACGTTATGAAAATTAACGATACAGTGTTCCATCTCTTACTTGGTGATTTGGCCAACGCCTGTGAGCAGGAAGTGGCAAACCAGCTGAATCCAGCCTAACCCACTCCTAACTGTAAAGATTTAAGGCCCCTCTTCAGGGGCCTTTTTATTATCGATTTCGGCACTTTTGGCCACACATTATCCGCCATAAATCACATCTTTTAACAAGCACGCCTAGATCAAAATTTTCTTTAAGTTTCAATATGACACCGAGCATTTCGAAGGAGGTGAACTATAGTTAGGAACATTCAGGTTCACAGGAGTGTGGAAAAATGGCCCAGCCTTCCCTGCAGCTCAAGGCCCCGCTTTCAGGTTATATCCGTTCGATAGAAGACGTTCCCGATCCCGTATTCGCACAAAAGATGGTCGGTGACGGCATCGCGATAGACCCGACCAGCCAAGTATTAATGTCCCCAGTAGACGGTACGGTTATCCAGATACACCCAGCCAAACACGCGGTCACCATCCGCTCTGAACAGGGCGTTGAGATCCTGATGCATATAGGTCTGGATACGGTATTACTGAAAGGGGAAGGTTTCTTCCCTTTGGTCAGCGAAGGTGAACGAGTTACCCAAGGTCAACCCTTGGTTGATTTTGATGCCGACCAAATAGCTCTGAATGCCAGAAGCCTACTGACAATCATCATTATCACTAATGGTGACCTGGTTCATGCCTACCAATATGGCTCAGGCCATGTGGAAGCAGAACAAAATACAGTATTGGAGCTCAATCTTGCTGGCGCTACTGTTCAAGACAAGGTGGACAAGGAAAACTATGAGCCCGTTGAAGGACCGGCACTTGTTATTCCAAATCACGCCGGTCTGCACGCAAGACCTTCAGCCACGCTGGCTAACCTGGCCAAACACTATCAGTCAGAGATCACCTTGGTTCGTGAGGGCCTCAAAGCCAACGCGAAGAGCGTAGTCGCCGTGATGGGACTCAATGTGCAGTTTGGCGCGACCGTACACTTGGTTGCTAAAGGGCGTGATGCCGCCAAGGCCGTGGATGAGCTCACAGAGCAAATTAAACTCGGATTAGGTGAAGAGGTAGGCAAACAGGCAGAAGCACCCGCGGCGTCCGCTGAGCCGGAAGAGGCGCCTTTGCTGCAACTTAAGAGCGAAGAGCCTGATGTATTGATGGGGGTATCAGCGTCTCCTGGACTGGCAATTGGTCAGGTTTATCAAATAACCAAGGAAGCCTTGGAGTTTGATGAGCAAGGTTCAGACGTTAAAGGTGAGCAGGAAGCACTGATCGCAGCTATCGACCGCTCTAAAGAAGCACTGGAAGCTTTGCAGACCAAACTAAAAGCGGAAGGAGCCAACGATAGAGCAGAGATCTTCTCCGCGCACCAGGAGCTGCTGGAAGACCCAGGTATCTATCACGAAGCCAAACGACTTATCCATACGGGTAAATCAGCCGCATTTTCTTGGGATGCGGCCATCAACACCCAAAAAGCTGTGCTCACCCAGCTTGATAACGAACTTTTGGCTGGCCGCGCGAATGACCTTGAAGACGTTGGCCATCGAGTACTGCAACAGCTATTAGGTCAGGGCGACCAGAGTTATGACTTCCCTGAAAACTCGATTTTAATTGCCGAAGACCTTACACCGTCTGACACTGCCAACCTGGACCGAGAAAAAGTCATAGGGTTCTGTACTACGCTAGGTGGCGCATCTTCTCATGTCGCTATTATTGCCCGAGCGATGAACCTGCCGGCCATTGCGGGCATCGACAAAGAAGCGCTCGCTTTGCCTGGCGGTCGCAACGTTATTCTTGATGGCAGTAAAGGCAAACTATTCACAGCCCCAACTGAAGAGAAAATACAACAAGTCAAAGACGAGCAACAAAAGATCGCGCAAGCCCGAGAAGCCGCCCTTAAGACCTGCATGGAGCCAGCAACAACCATTGACGGTCACCGAATGGAAGTGGTCGCCAATATTGGCGGCAAAGAGGATGCTGAAAAGTCGCTCACTATGGGTGGCGAAGGGGTAGGCCTGCTGAGATCAGAGTTCCTCTATCTTGACCGGGTATCTGAGCCTGATGAAGAAACCCAGACTCAGATATACAGTGATATCGCTGCAGTACTGGGTAAAGACAAACCTCTGATCATCAGAACATTAGACGTTGGCGGCGACAAACCACTGGCCTATATGCCGCTACCAGAAGAGGAAAACCCCTTCCTTGGCGAGCGCGGAATTCGTGTTGGTCTGAACCGTCCCACCATGTTACGCCGACAAGTTCGAGCAATCCTTCGCGCCCATGAACATGGCAAAGTCAGAATCATGTTCCCGATGATCGCCACACTCCCTGAGCTGTTGGCTGCCAAGCAAGTTGTTTCGGAGGAAGCAAATAAACTCAACATCAGCGGTGTTGAGGTCGGGATCATGATAGAGGTACCCGCAGCGGCGGTGATGGCAGAAATCTTTGCCGAACATGTCGACTTTTTCTCTGTCGGCACCAACGACTTAACTCAATACACTCTGGCGATGGATCGTGGCCACCCCGTGTTGGCCCCGATGGTTGATGCCCTGAACCCAGCGGTATTGCGCCTTATCGACATGACAGTAAAAGGTGCTAATGCCCACGGCAAGTGGGTCGGTGTTTGTGGTGGTGTCGCTGGAGACCCTGCCGCTATCCCCATTCTGGTAGGACTGGGCGTGACAGAACTTTCTGTCAGCGTGCCGGTGCTCCCCGAAGTTAAAGCTCATATCAGAGAGCTGAGTATGGAGCAGTGTAAAAACGTTGCCGCCGAAGCACTGAAACAGCCAGACGCGGCTGCCGTGCGCGCTTTAACGGCATGAGATTGTTAATACCAATGTCACTAACAAGAATAAGGAACGCCCTATGAGTGTCTGGAGACATTCCTTCGCAGCTCTGCAGAAGGTCGGTAAATCACTAATGTTGCCGGTATCGGTGTTGCCGGTTGCCGGTATCTTACTCGGTGTGGGGGCGGCTAAGTTCACCTTCCTCCCCGAGATCCTGTCACAAATTATGGAACAATCGGGAGGTGCCATCTTCGGTAATATGGCACTGTTGTTCGCGATTGGCGTGGCCCTGGGTTTCACAGAAAATGACGGCGTAGCCGGTCTTGCTGCAACAGTAGGCTATGTCATCATGATCAAAACCCTCGCAGTCGTAGCCCCCGGAACCGATGTCGGTGTTCTTGGCGGTATTATTGCTGGTGGTATCGCGGCATGGGCATTCAAGCGCTTCTACCGTATCCAGTTACCCGCGTATCTTGGCTTCTTTGCAGGTAAGCGATCCGTTCCCATCATCACCGGTTTTAGTGCAATTGCGGCAGGTGTGATCCTGTCCTTCGTTTGGCCACCCATTGGTGATGGTATTAACGTGTTCTCACACTGGGCAGCAAACCAAAACCCTACGCTGGCTTTCGGCATTTACGGTGTGGTTGAGCGCTCTCTTATCCCATTCGGATTACACCACGTTTGGAACGTGCCGTTCTTCTTTGAAGCCGGTGAGTGTGTAAACGTATCCGGTGAACGTGTGACCGGGGTCCTGAGTTGCTACCTGGCGGCGGACGCTGTCACTCGCGAAGCGGGTAATGGTTTTGGCCAGCTGGCAGGCGGCTACATGTTCAAGATGTACGGACTGCCCGCAGCGGCAATTGCCATTTGGCACACTGCACGCCCAGAGAATCGCGCCAAAGTAGGCGGCATCATGATGTCAGCTGCACTGACTTCATTCCTGACAGGTATCACAGAACCCATCGAGTTCTCATTCCTGTTTGTTGCTCCAGTACTTTACGGTATTCATGCATTGCTGGCTGGCTCCGCGTTTGTGCTAACCAACGCGATGGGCATGGTTCACGGCACCTCCTTCTCTCACGGGCTTATCGACTTTATTGTCCTATATCCAAACTCTCAGGAGGGCTGGCTGTTCCCTGTATTTGGACTTATATATGCCGCGATTTACTACACATTGTTCCGCGTAGTCATCCAAAGTTTGAACCTTGCGACACCAGGACGAGAAGATGCCATGGTGGTGGATGATGATGACGAAGCTGAAGCGGCAAGCGGCGGCGAAGGCGGTATGACCCTGGAGTTAATCGCTGCATTTGGTGGAAAAGACAATATCGATAGCCTGGATGCCTGTATTACCCGGCTTCGTGTTGGCGTCAAAAACATCGATGCAGTGGATCAGGCCAAACTGAAGAGCTTAGGCGCAGCAGGTGTTGTCGTTGTTGGTCACGGCGTTCAAGCAATCTTTGGTACCCAGTCCGAGAACCTAAAAACCGATATGGATGAGGCTATCCGCTCGGGAAAGGCTGATGGCGTCGCACCTACAACTACGGCCCAGGTGCAGGCGCCAGTGGAAACCTCCACACCTGACGCTTCAACGGCCGTAGAGATAAGCGGTGATGTTAAACAGCATGTTGATGTTATTTGCGAAGCAATGGGAGGCGCAGCAAACATAGAAGATGTGATTGCATGTGCAACCAGCAGGCTCCGCATCTCTATCAAGCAACCTGTTGATGTTGAGCTGGCCCAGCTGGAAGGCGCGGGAGTCAAAGATTTTATGAAGATCAATGACAACCTTTACCATTTGCTTGTGCAAGATAACCCTACGGCACATGAAGCGGAGCTCAAGAGCCGCATCAAATAGTCCGAGTTGACTTAACGAATAAAGCCCACCCTTTAGTGGGCTTTTTTATATGGTGATTTTTGGGAGCTTTGCTTAGCCAAAAGACCCCTCACCCAACCCTCTCCCCCAGGAGAGGGCTTTGACAATGTGCAACCGGAACATAGGTAACACTTTAAACCGGCAACATGGGTTACACCTTTTCAAAGGTTGAGCAACGCCATTCGGTC
>NZ_BAABLI010000032.1:0-95836 GCF_039544265.1 Corallincola platygyrae
CGCCTGAAGAAGTGCACAAAAAAGCCAGCGCTGAATTGGCGCTGGCTTAATAGAAAACCGTCAACTTATTTTAGGACGGCACAGCCAAAATCTGTCTATTGGCTATGACGTAACCAGACGCTTCAACGCAGCAACTACTTCACTGGGTTCCTGGCGTTTGGTGTAGTCGGCATCGATAAATGCGCTGGCAACATTGCCGTCACTGCCTACTACATAGGTGGCCGCCAGTGGCAGCGCAAACTGCCCGTCACCGTTATGGGCCTCAACATCAATGCCAAACGATTTGTAGATTGGACGCAGTTCTTCTGGCAGGTCAAACACCAGGTTTAATTGCTTGGCATAGGCTGAGTTCACATCACTCAGTACCTCAAACGCCAGTTCATTCTTCTCCGAAGTGCTCAGTGAGGCATCAGGCAACTCCGGTGTTATCGCGACCAGCGTTGCACCGGCATCACGGATCTCTGCCAAATGCTGCTGGTAGGCACGTAGCTCCAGGTTGCAATACGGGCACCAACCACCGCGATAAAAAGTCACCACCAAGGGGCCACTCTTCAGAAGATCGCTCAACTGTACGGTATCCCCTTTAGCATTGATAAGCTCTGCATCAGGCAGCGTTTGACCGACATTGAGTGCGCGATCAGCTAAGCCCGAATCCTGTAACGCCTGCGTCGCATTGGCCATTAACGCTTGAACATCTTGCGGGGCTTGGGCCTGGAATTGAGATTTGAATGCTTCGAGTTCGGTATGTAATGACGTTGTTTCTAACGACATGGTTTCTCTCCTTAATCGAGATGTTAAGCGTCTTTAGGCTTGCGAGTTTTCTATCTAAGCCATTTCTTGAACAATCATTCAAGAAATGTCATTCAAACAAATATTGAATGATCGTTCAAGTTAAATTTGAATGACTGTTCAAGCTCAAGTAAGCTAAGCCCATTCCGATTTCGATGAATGCAGGTCTGAGTGACGTATGAGCCGTGCACAGTTTGACAAACAACAGGTAATTGATGCCGCGACAGGCTTGTTCTGGCAGCAAGGTTACCAGGCCGCATCTATGCAGCAGATAGTGCAATGCACAGGCTTAAAACCGGGTAGCCTGTACCTGGCGTTTGGCAATAAACAGGGGTTGTTTGCTGAAGCGATCAAAGCCTATGGCGCTAACGGCCGCGCACAATTGCAGGCTCTGTTTGCCAGCACCGACTCAATAGGCCGCAGCATCTGCGAGATCTTTAGCGGTATGATTTCGGAAGCGATTTCGAAAGATTACTGCAGCTGTTTCTTGGTCAAGGCACAACTAGAGCTGGCCACGGAAGGGAATACCCATGCTGCGCTTTTACAGCTGGTGCAAGAGGAGCTGGCCGCGGTTGAAGTGGTTTATGCAAATGCCCTTAGCCGGGACTTTGGTGAGCAGAAAGCGCAAGCTCTCGCCCGCAGCATTATGCTGCATATATTCGGGTTACGGGTGTATGGCTACAAGCATAATTCTGCCGAGCAGTTATTGGAGACACTGCAATTGGGGCTGTCCTGGTTGCCTTGGGATAGCATCGAAACCAAACACTAACTACCAAGCCGTCCCAGGCACTCAACACAATCATTCTTAAGGGGTTTCACCTCTTCTTTACGGACCGGTTTCACTGGCTAATAGCCCTATTCCTGATCCGGCTCAGATCATGACCTACTTTAAAGGTACTCATTCGGCACAATAACGGCTAAAGTTGCCGCCACTCATGACCATGGCTGAGGTAGCACCTATGCAATTTGAACTTTACGACATTAGCAAAACCTACGAAGAGAATTACCAGGATGGCCCTTTCTTTGAAGGTGAAATGCCGACCCGCCCTGCTATCAAACAGATGCAAAAGGTGTTCGATTTTGAAGTGAACTCTCGCCTGGGTGTACCTGCAGGTCCGCTGCTAAACAGCCATTGGTGTGATGTCTACGCCAAATTGGGTTTCGACCTGCCGGTTTATAAAACGGTTCGCAGTGTTGAGCGCACCTGTCACCCTGCGCCTAACTGCATCTTCCTCAATGCAGATGACCAGTTCACTAACCGCGATATCAATACCGAGATGAAGCCGGGTGAGCGTCCTGAACTGGACGAGAAGATCACCATCACCAACTCCTTTGGTGTGCCTTCGCTTTCACCCGAAGTGTGGATGAAAGATATCGAAGCCGGTAACAAGAAGATGGGACCGGGCCAGTTGATGATCGTGTCCGTAAACGGCACGCCAGGTTTGGCTGAGCGCGATCTGGTGGAAGACTACGGTTATGTCGCAGCCATGGCGAAAGAAGCTGGCGGTAAGATCATTGAGGTGAACTACTCCTGCCCTAACCTGGGTGGCAGTAAAGAAGGTGCCCTGTTCTCTGATCCGGAAAACTCAGCGCTGGTTTCAAAGAAAATCCGAGAGTCTATCGGCGACACGCCACTGATGATCAAGTTAGGTTGGATGCCTGCAGACCAGCTGGAAAAAGTGATTGAAGCTAACCGTCCATATGTCGATGGTTTTGCCGCAATCAACACCATTCCTCGTAAAATAGTTAATGACCAGGGCGGATCAGCGCTGCCGGGTGAAGGCCGCCTGCAAAGTGGTACCTGTGGTTTTGCCATTGGTGAGCTAGCTGAAGAGGTCACCAGCAACCTGATCGACCTGCGAACCAAATGGAAAGACGACTTTGTTATCTGTTCCGTCGGCGGCATGATGACAGCGCAAGACCTGCACCGCCGTCTGGAGATGGGTGCAGATATGGTGATGAGCGCAACCGCCGCGATGTGGGACCCCTACCTGGCGCAGCGATTCCACGAATACAAGTAAACGCATTCCTACTTGTTGATTAGAAAAACCGCCTTCGGGCGGTTTTTATGTACAGGACGTACGGCCGAAAACTGCTCCTGCATTTTCGGCATTTCCACCATCCATGGCGGTCGTATACCAAACGCGAACACATGGTACCCAAAACACTACGTGGGGCATGCAAATGTGTAAGAGCGGCGATGTACAGGACGTACGTTCGAAAATCTTGATCCGCTCCCACAGCAACGCTACCCACGGTAGGTTACTATTTGGGCAGTTACGCGTTAGCAAAGGAGTGCGTTGTGAACCCATCCCGAATAATCACAATTCTACTTGTCGCCATATCTGTCCTCGCATTGCTATGGTGGCAGTACGCACCTAGCAGCCAGCCAGAAGCTACTTTCTCACTAGCCGTAGGTGGCTCTCAACCGCAACCAAACAACCCGAGTGAAGAAGAACTTGAAGCGAAAAAGCTCAAAGTCTCTGTACCTGAAGAAGAGCAAATACCAGATGGTGATAGTAACCAGACCCTGATGAAACTGATGCTGGATGGTAAGGCATGGCTGGAAAATCCAGAGTGAGATGAAATCATCTATTTTCTCACTGACGAACGCAAAAATGACCAACTTGAGTGGTACCAGGCGATTGAAAAAGGTGGATTCTCTGAGCTCAAGAATCAAGCAGACAAAGGGATCCCCAGAGCCATCGCGTTTCTAAGAAGCTACTATGCAGAAACGGGCGATTACGACAATTATCTTGAATACTCCAAACCGTTTCTCGCCTTAATGAAGCCAAGAGACAGAGCTTATTACTGTGGCGTTATTTCCAACTTTCTCGCCGAACAACAGCTGTGGGATGAAGCGGTCACCTGGGCCTACCTTCAGGAAAGAATTGCCTGGGACCAGCGACGACGACAAACAACACCCGAGGACCTTCTGCTGACCAGCGCGAGTGTTATCGCCAGTGTGGAAGGTGCACCCGATGCTGAAGTACTCATGGACAACGCATTTATCGCGATCGGCGATGGCATCCAGGAAGAGATAAATGCCTTCCACCAGGACCTATGGAATGAGATCGAAGCGGAAGATATCGGCTATATCTATCTGGTAGGCAATCCAACAGCGCTCGCGACTAATCAATAGTTTCAAAGCAAGGAGCTAATTGGTGCGAATTCATGATGCATTCGATAAAGACAATTATCAGGAACAGAAACGATGGATGTCGTCGCTTGGGCGACTCTGCCTTTTGCTTGGGGCCTTGGTTTTGATTAGCGGCTGCCGCGACGCTATGGTCAATGCGTTTGCGTTTTATCCAGAACCTTTGCCCCATGACGCCCCCGCCCCTTCAGACGCTGAAGAGATAATACTGACCACCCCTGATGGCGAACAGCTGCAGGCGCTTTGGTTTGATAAACAGTCCGATACCACCCTGCTGTATCTTCATGGCAATGCAGGGCATCTTTACTACCGTGTTGGCGACGCCCGGGAAATTGCGGCTAGTGGCGTAAGTGGCGTTAACGTATTGCTGCTCAGCTATCGCGGTTACGGTAAAAGCAGCGGCTCTCCTTCTGAACAAGGGCTGTATACCGATGCGCAAACGGCACTGGATTACCTGTTGCAGCAGCTAGGCGTTAAAGAGCAAAACCTGTTTATTTACGGCCGTTCGCTTGGTTCGGCGATGGCCATCCATGTTGCCCAACACCGACAGTTAGCCGGGCTGATATTGGTCACCCCTTTTTCCAGCGGCACCGATATGGCCAAGACTATGGGATTAGGTTGGATGAATTGGGCGCTTTCTTTGGGTGAGGGTTCGCCATTGGACTCCATCAACAAGGTTTCAAGTATCTCAGCGCCAGCCCTGTTTATCCATGGTGAATCAGACGATATCGTTCCATTTGCTTTGGGCCAAAAGCTGTATGACGCGTATCCGGGAGAAGAAGACAGTCACAAGCTGTTTATTGCCGTGCCCGGTGCGGACCATAACGATCTGACCATTGTGGAAGGCCCCAATTATTGGCGCTGGGTTGCCGAGTTTATTGGACGTAATGATTCCAAGTAAGAGACCCCTCACCTTAATCCTCCCCCAAATAGGGAAAATAGAAGATCGACAAACCGGGAACATGGGTAACAAAACAAACGGGAGCGACATGCAGAACAAACAGATTGGCGAGTTGGTGCTTAGCCAGCAAGACATTAAAGCAGGTGTCAGCAAAGTCGCAGCAATGCTAAATAAGCAGTTTGCAGACCAGGAAGTGGTGATTGTTTCTATGGTGCCCGGCGGCATTTTGTTTACAGCGGATTTAGTAAGAGAGCTGACATTCGACATCAAAATGGACTATGTCTCCTGCCCTCATACCCCCGGTGACAGTAACAACAGTTCTGCAATCGTTTACCACCAAAACATCGCGATAAAAGACCAGCATGTGATTCTGGTAGATGATGCTATCGAATCCGGAGGCACAATGAAACGGGTCGCTAAATTCATCAGCGAAGCGTTTGGCGCTAAGTCCGTGTCTATCGCCACCTTATTTGCGAAGCCGGGCCGCGTCGACATCCCGTTTACGCAATACTTCGCTTACGAAATGGAAAACGATGACATGCTGATAGGCTATGGCCTGCCCTGGCTGGATAAACACCGCAATATTCCGTATGTGTCGAAGTTGGTAAGGTAAAAAACTAAGCGCGTAGTCGACTCTCACCAACAGCACTTTAAACCAATTGAAGTCAAGAATATAAACGCTTCAATCGTTATCCTATGACGACCCTATTCCGTCCGGCGGCTTTCGCTTCATAAAGCGCATTATCTGCGCGTTGCAGCAATAACTGAAGCGTTTCCTCCTTCTGCAAAACAGCAATACCAAAACTTGCGGTTTGTTTGTCATTGGTAGCGAATGCTGTTTTGGCGAGAATGTCACGTAGCTTCTCTGCCAGGATTTGCAGAGCTTCTAACTCTGTATCTGGGCATATCAGTAAAAATTCCTCTCCACCCCAGCGGCCAATGGTGTCAGAAAGACGAATACTGTCGGTAAATGTGCCTGCAGCTTGTATCAACACCTTGTCGCCAACATCATGGCCATGGGTATCATTGACCTTTTTAAAGTGGTCCATGTCGATCAACATAATGCCAAGCGGTCGCTGATATCTCTGAGAGCGATAGGTTTCCTGCTCTAATACTTCATCGAGCCTTTTTCGATTAGCAATTCGAGTTAAATGATCGGTATTGCTCAACCGCTCCAATTCCTGTTGGGTGATAAGCAATTGCTTGTTGGTTTCGGCGATCTGCTTGTTCATCTTGGAAACTTCTCGATAGCGCAAAACAACCAACGCCAAGATAATCACCGCAACGGTTGTCACTTGCCACAACAAGCTATAGTCAACGGTCTTTTCGTAGTTGATGCCAAGCCAGCTACTTTTGAGAGCCTGCAATTCATCGTCTGTCAGATTTGCAATCGCTTTCGTCATAATGCTGTGTAAGCGCTCGTTATCAGCCGACGTCACAATGCTCAATTTTCCTCGCTCGTTTAGCCTGCCGGCGACTTTAATGCTGACTAATTCACGAGTCATCACCTGGTAATTGATACTGGCCAGATAATCGATAAAGCCAAACACTTCGGCGTCGATGACCATATCCACACCTTCAGCAGCATCACTTACCTCAATCAAGCGTATCTCTGGATAGCCGTCTTTGAGCGTCTTACTGTGCGCGGAATCTTTAACAACAGCGAACTTTTGGTCAGAAACTTCAGAGAAATCAGCCACAAATAGTTCGCTGCTGCGGGTAGCAATCGTCAACGGCATAGTGAAATAGGGTTGAGTAAAACGCAGTTCAGGATACGCCTCTGCGTCATGGGCGATGGTAGGCCTCACATCGCACCGGCCCGTTTGCAATCCGTTCACCGCATCCGGCCAGCCTTTGGTTTCGATGAAATTAAACTTCAACTGATACTTTTCAGTGAGAAGCTTTATCAGTGCAGGCGTTAACCCTTTGTGCATACCAGCTCTATCGAGGTATTCAAACGGTGGCAGTGATTGCTCAATACAAACCTTAATGGCGCCATGCTGACTGATAAAGGCTCTCTCCTGCTCACTGAACACCAGTGAAGCCATATGGTTCTTACCAAACCAGTTTCTCTGCAGTTCACGTTTTTCTTTATCCAAAGCCACCATGGCTTTCTGCATTGCTGAACGTAACAGTGGATACTTTTTACTGATACCGAATGCTTCTTCAGGGTTGGTTAACCCTTGGAACTCAAGCACCGGCGCACTAATTAAATCGCTGATAAACCGCGACATGATGTCGTACTGCACTACCTGATGGCTGGCCACCGCTGCGTCAATTTCCGCAGACAATACAGCATCTACCAGCGCCCCCATGTTTTCGTAGGGAATAATTTCGATAGACGGATTAACCTGTGAAACCATCTTGTTGACATAATAACCAGCAACAACACCAACACGCTTGTTGGAAAGTTTGGATAACTCGTTCAGCTCCTCATGCCGTGCTTTCAAAGTCACTATCGATTGAAAGTAGGCCATGTAGTTACTAGTAAAATTGATAAACTGCTTTCGCTCCTCCGTTGCCACGATCTGGGCAATGACATCGACTCTTCCTGACTTAATACCTGCTACCGCCTGCTCCCAGGTCGTATCTTTGTCATATACAAACTGGATACCCAGCTTGTCTGCTATCAGGTTGGCGTAGTCAACAGAAAACCCTTTAAACACGCCGTCTTGAATAAACGAAAACGGGGCGTATTTCTTTTCCATATGTACGACAAAGGTTTTGTTATGCGCCAGAAACGCAACTTCTTCCTCTGTAAGATGTAGTGTTGCACGCTGGGCGAAAACCCAACTACTGGCCAGCAAGTGGCAAACCAGTAATACGCTTAAACCAACTACTCGCATAGGCTGCTTGTTACTTATTATTTTAGGTGGGCAAGACACTGTTTCTATTAGTTATATTAGTATGGCCTGTGTATTAAGTGAATGCTGAAGTCTGGTTTTTATCGAGGAGAGGAATAGAGATACATCGGAACACCCCAATGTACCTCTCGTTGAAATGGACTACGAATTACCCTTCCTGCTCTCTGCGCT
This sequence comes from Corallincola platygyrae, assembly GCF_039544265.1. Classification (NCBI taxonomy): domain Bacteria; kingdom Pseudomonadati; phylum Pseudomonadota; class Gammaproteobacteria; order Alteromonadales; family Psychromonadaceae; genus Corallincola; species Corallincola platygyrae. The sequence goes on from NZ_BAABLI010000032.1 coordinate 7,883, forward strand.
GATACGCTTCCAGCAAGCGGTTTAGAGCAGAGGCCATTGCAGCTGTTTCAAGCGGTAGTTCGTAACTCCATCACATCGCATCATCGCAGCCGACTGCTACGCGAGTATTAGTGACGGGCAATGCCTTGAACAACTTGCGAAATTCCGAAGCGACAAAGTCTCCATCGCTTCCTGCCATTAGCACGAACATAAATTGGTTTTCATTTTGCTCAGTGTATTCAGCATAAAGCTCACTGGGATCAACCTCTTCAAAGAGGTCATCCAAAAGATCACCAGCATCAGGAGCCAGCTTATCCAGAAAATCCTGCAGCATCATGCCGCTTTTTCCCTGACTGAGCAGCTCAGAAATTTTCTGCCAAGTCGCTATATCTTGCTCTTGGCAGAAGAACACAATTTTTACGATATCTGTCATAGAATAAACAGCCTTCTTGTCTTTTAGATAACAATCTACTTTAAATATCCCAGACTGAAGGGCGCCTAATAGAAGTCCAACAATAGATAATTTTACACCCTAACGCATTAATAAAATCGAAAATTCTTTTCTCTAATTCTTCTGGCCTATCCTCAATTGACGTACCTTTAAAATGATAACAACCATTATTCAATACTGGTGATAGCTTGAAGTATGTAGCGAATCCAGGATAACTACTAATTATACTATTCCACTCAGCAATCATTTCAGGATGGAATGTAGATAAAATTTTCGGGAATACTTCATAAACAGTATCAGCAGGCATCCATTCATCTGACTCATCAAACGTTTTCCAATAAGAGTCTTGAATATTATCAATAAAATACTCTTTGATAAGCTGGTACCATTTTTCATATAGTTCCTCTGGCAAACTAAAAATGAAATTAAGTTGTTTAGGTAGTTTCAACCCATTACCTTGACAGCTAACCATCAATTTTTCTAGTTCTGGTATACTCTTCGACGCAGGCTTTATCAGTTCAGAAACGAACCGCTGCCTAAGCCTTTCCAAGCATATAATATGAGGAGGTAAAGCTGTCACACAACTTGAATAGATGTCGGACAGAAGAAACCACAAAGAGGCTTGGGGGGATTCATTCAATTCTAAGGGCGTTTCTGGCGTATAGAAAAAGTCTTCGCCAAGCTCTTTTAATACACTTTCAACATATTTAGGACGGCTAAACCAAAGTGGCACATCTACTTTATCACGATTCTCCCATATTGGTTCATAGACGGACCGAACAATCATCATAAAAACATCTTTCGCTTTTAGCTCTAGTGTCCTGGGTGATTTTTCATCAGCAATAATAAATGGTAATGTAATCTGAGAAGTAAATCCTTCACCCCAAATCCAATCAAAAATATCCAATGGACCATCCAAATAGTATTCTGGCCTTTCTTTTTTTGGATCTGATTTCATAAGCTCAGAAAGATACGTAAAAGTTAAGTCACTTTGCTTGAAAGCATGAGTTTGTTCAAGTGAATAAAAATAACTAATAGTATCTTTGGTGATAAAGGGAAAATAATGAATTTTTCTACCTGTGGTAGGGTGCTTTAGTTTTTCATGCCCTTCCCCAGTCATATAGAAGTGAAAGTAGTTTTTATAATCACGACGTCCATACTCCTTGGACAAAAAGTCATGATAGTGTTTATTCCATACTTCTTGATGCTGTTTTTTCCAATCCTCGCATTTTGTTATCTCTAACTGTTTAGCTAGTGTCTCTGGAAAATGGCTAACGTCTTCTATCTCTGACATGAATATTCTTCCTTGGGACTATCTAATACGCTAGGAGGTATAGCAGTACCAGCTTTCTAAGTTTTGGGCGCCAATTGACTTGAAAATACCAACCATGCCCAACTCTACGGCTTTGGGGTTTTGGGTCTCGCATGTGATGACAAAACTTCGGTCTTGGCCATCTATCAAGGCTTCAAACTTCGATTTTTCTATCTCTGGAAATCTATCAACTAATGCCCGCCAATCCGTTAACTTTTCTGGACAATAGCTTTCAATCAGTTTCTCGATATTTAAACAAAAAGCGTGTTTTGGCATCCATTTGTTTTCATTATCGAAATAATCAATACGATGTTCACCGAACTCATGAATAAAAATGGCACGAGCGAACTGATAAAATTGATTATCCTTCGCTGCATCAAGTGAAAAGTGCAGCGTTACCTGAGACTGTTCAAACACATCCTCCGGCCTGATAGATTTCATAGTTTTATCGAGCTCAGGGATGCTTCTACGAAGAGGTTCAAATACATTTTCAATAAACCGCTGTCGGTCCGCGTTTAATTTAGTTACGGTAGCAGGAAGTGACGCAGTTGCTGTTTGATAAGAAAAAACCAGTATCTGGTGTATTAGTGACTGAATTTCTTTTTCTTGTGGCCAATCAAAGTGCGTTTTATAGCCATCTAAATTAAAAAATTCAGATTCAAGCTCTCTTAATACCGATTTGATAAAGCTATGACGTTTGTGCCAAGGCAGTTTCTGTTTTTCTCTAAGTGGCGTATCGTTATGAATAGCAGAGAAAATATAGTAGGCCATCATCCTTACAGAGTGATTCCATTCCACTTCACTCCTGTCTTTACCTATAGGACATGGGATTATCGAAATTGATTGAAACTCTTCCCCCCAAAACCAATCAAACACATCCAGAGCAGCCTTTTCTGAACTGCAGCCTTCATAAGTCACTTTTTCGTGTTCTCTTCCCATGAGCTTATAAGCAAACGCATAGCAAAACTTATTAGATAGCTTGGATGCAAGCTCCTCATCAGTGCAAAAACCGAGCAGGTAACAAATGGCCGATGTTGAAAAAACAGGGAATAGTTCCAGTTTCAAGCTAAAACAACCCCAATTTGGTTTCTCGAAAAGCATACCAAACATAAAAAGGCTATAGATTTTTTCATAGTCCTTTCGGCTATAACTTTCCATATAGCCTTGCTGGTACTTGCGCTCCCAAAGTCTTTGCCTTTCCTGCCGCCACTGAGGGTCGTTAACTACGGCCATTTGTTGGCGAAGTGGCTCGGGAAAGTGGCTAAGATCTACCAACTCTATTTCAGACATGATTCTTCGTCCTTGGTACTGTCCTGGGTTTATATGGTGATCAGCTTTCCTGCTCTCTGCGCTGATACGCTTCCAGCAAGCGGCTTAGAAATGCGTTGCCTGCATCAGAGATAAAGTAGCGTTTTTCGCCCACGCGCCATGCGAAGCGGCGGGTAACAAGAAACTCCAGCGCTTCATTCCATCCCTTTTGAAACTTGGCGGCACGCAAGATATCCAGGTACTCACTCTCCCGCTCCAGTTGGCGGATATCGTTTTCATCCAGCCCTACATCGGCCATTGCCAGCAACGCCAGGTCTCGGCCGCTGCGGCTATAAAAACGACCTAACAACAGCAGCACAACCTGAGTTTTAAAGGCGTTCTCGTCGGCTTCATCCAGGCCGTCATCGAGCAGCTCACGGATATAGAAAAACTCACCGGAGGCATCCAGCACCAGCTCATAACCCAGATGTTGATAAAGCTGGGTAAAGTGGAGCTGTTCATTGAAAAGCAAGGTAAACAGAGGATTGCCAATCAGCTCAGATTTCAGCTCGTCGTAGATGTTTTTACCGATCACTCGCCCATAGGTAAGGTCGCGATAGATCGCCGCGCTTAGCGCCGCTGGAATACGTTCAAACGGATTGGTCGAGGTGGCTTGCGCGTTTTGCTGCAGGTAGGCCTGATTATCTTCTGAGTGCGACTCAGCTTGGCTGTCGGCCAATGGCGCCTGCTGTCGCTCTGACTCTGGTGAAGATGCAGGTTCGGCTTCCGCTTCTGCATCGGAAGCTATATCCGAGAAGCCGGGCAGTTCATCATCAAATGGGAGTGAGTTGTCGTGTTCGTTCATAAGACTTTTATACTCTTTCAGTCGTCGCTATGGCTTGTCTCTGTCTCGCTGTTGCTCTCAAAGCTAGGGTGTTCAGAGTGCAGATGCACGGCGTTGAGTTTGCGACGACGGTAGATGTAAGCATGATCCTGCCAAATCAGTTTGGTGCGTTTATTGGTAACAGCGACTTGCAGATGATGGTCATCAACCGGTTTTTTGCTCTCTTGCTTGTCCGCTTTCACGTTACTTTTTACGTTAACAGCATCTGGCACCTTTCTTGGCTCTGCATAGAGATGGCCCAAGCGAATAGACGCCGCCAACAGATCCGAAAGTTGATAACCCGGCAGGTGATCTTTCAGCCGCTCGTGCAGCATGGCGATCATATCTGACGTAGGCCGCAGCGGCAGGCTCTGTAGCCATTTAAATAACGCCTCTGCCCTTATCATGCGCTGCTGTGCCAGCGACTGTTTACTGGCTTCACCCGCTTTCGGTAGCCAGTCGGTACTGCGTACCAGGTCGCCAAGGCGCAGCTCTATTTCCTGCAGCAGGTTGTCGTTGTAACTTTCGGAATCACCAAAACGATAGCGTGCTGGACGCGCCCGTTGTTTAAGGCCCAACGCAAAGCCGGTATCATGGGCCAGCGTGCCGGTCAAACGGGTCTTACGCAGATCATGGTCCAGAGTGTGTTCATAGTCAGTTTTAAGCTGCTGGAAGAAATGCTCCATGGCATTGGACTCCAACATGCCAACACGGGTTTTACGCAGGAAGCGTTCAACTTCCCGAGATACCGCCGTCACCGGTTTATAGACGTTGGTAAAACTCATCGAAAAGCGAAATACCTGATCGGCGATATCCGGCTTGCCGTGACGCTCCAGCAACTGCTGACAATCCTTCATTACCCGGAATAGATTGGCGCCATCGGCCAGTCGGGATTCCGGGTTTACAAACATCAGCGTAGGTTTGATATGACGCTCATAGATATGGCTGATGCGCTCAAACAGCTGACGACGAAACGCGACAAAATGCTCCGGTGAACGGCTCGCTTCTGCTGACATCGATTCCAAACGGCCGCTTAAGTCCTGCATTGCGGCGACGTGTTTGCGGATCAAACTCAGCAGGCCACTGAGCTGCTCCAACAGATCATCACGCAGTTCAGTAAAGTCATCGTCGCTGTCAATAAAGCTGGCGTGGCTCAGACGCTCCTGCACCGAGCGCAAACTGTCTAGACGGCTACGCAGGCGAGAATCGGTCAGTTCCTGATGTAATGAAGCATCACACAAGCGGAATAGGCTAAGCACCTCATCCTGAAACAACAGCAGTTTGTCGCCATCGACTTTTTCGATATCACCGATGATCTGGCTGTGAAACAGGTTGTCAGTCGAGAAAGCAATTTGCAGGCGGCGCTGCTCGTCACTGTCGAGGTTAGCGATATAGTCACGTACCCTCAGCAGCAGCTGTGATTCACGGATAAAGCGCTCACCGAGTTTGTCCATCTGCTGGATGCAATCGAGCATCACCTGCGGATGTGCCAGCAACGTGCGAATGGTTTCCAGAGTGCTAAAACGTTTGATCACGCTTCATGCTCCAGCAGACCCAGTTGGTCGACATCAGCCAGGGGCAAACCATCCAATTCAGGATCATCCAATCCGGTAAAGCCTTCTCCCCCGCCCCAATAGACCACATTGCGCCCTGCGCTGTATGGGCTGGCAGTGCGCATAGCACCAATTTCATGGTGCGCGCCGATCTTATGGATAAGCTCCGGGCTGGCGCTATAGGTCGATGCGGCAAACAGGCTGAAACCACGGCGTTTCAGGTGCGGCAATAGCCAGTCGAACTGCGCCAGGTCGACCGTCGCTACCTCATCAAACACCAGTGGCATCGCCACGTCGCACTGACTGTGCAGTACCCGGTTGAGCAGGATCTGCACCATCTCAAAGTTAATCAGTGCCGTGGTGGAGTTGGACTGCTGCTTGCTCTGGAGCGCGCTATCACCCGCTTTACGAGTGCGATAACTCAAGTGGGTAACGATCTTGTCCATGGTCAGGCGGCTGTCGCCACCATTTTTGAAGAACTCACCGACAAATACCTGCAGTCGGGTATAGAACTGGTCAGAAGGCAGGCTGTCGCCATGCAGATCCAATTTGGCGATTTCGTTAACCAGATTACGGAACTTAGGATTGATATCGATGCGTACCTGCACCTCTTCGAGGTCGTTAATGCTGACCTCGCGGAAGTCACGGTTAAGCTGATTTTCGAAACGCTGGATATGTTCGTAATTATCGGTCAGCACTTTGGCATAACTGGCTACCGATTCATTATGCTCCTGGATCTGGTGGGTTAGCACCTGCTCGCGCTGGGCCAACTCGTTAAACAGATCTACCAGGCGCTGCATGCAGCGTTTAACGGCACCTGAGGATGGCGCCTGCTGACGGATCTCCTGATCCTCTTCAATAAAACGCTCGTGAACAAACTCGCGCAGTTCACTGATAATAGTCTGGCGCAGTTGCTCCAGTTTATGCAGATCAGATTCAATCTTCTGATAGGCAGCTTCGGTTAGCTCGCTAGCTTTATCCTGTTGAGCCTCATCCTGCTTAGCATCACTCTGCTTAGCCCCATCCTGTTCAACAAGTTGCTCGCTCTCTACGAACAACTCAACAGCTCTCGCGAGTCGCGGATAGATGTTCTGTAGCTCATGCTGGCGTTGCGACAAACGCAGCGCCACCACCAGTTGTTCGCTGACGGTGTCATAAGCCTGTTTGCTGGCAACAGTGCGCTGCTCAACTTCATCAAACTGTTCCTGAGCGATCGCCAGTCTCTGCTCGGCTGACATTAGCTGTTCGCTGAGTTTATCGAGCTCAATACGCTCATCCTGCACAATGCCCTGTGCCACAGGGTATCGCTGCACTTTCTCCAGATCGTGGCTAAGGGACTTAATCTCACGATCCAGGCTTTCGATCTGATGTTTGCGGTGCGCAGGATCGCCATCAACACTCAGCTCTTTCAACGCTTTGTTAATGTCGAAAAGTTCGTCCAACACACGATCTAATTCTGCAGCGATATCGTCAGCGAACTGCGATGGGTTGCCCTGGAAACTCTGGTCGAAGAAGCCATAGCTGTGGCCACCTTCGCTCTGTTTAAACAGGTTGGAGAAGTTGACGATCGCTTCGCGCGCGTCATCATCCAACGGCTCACACGGGTTGGCTTTCACTAGCTGTGCATTGACGGCAGCCAGTGGCGCAAGAATATGATCCGGCAACTGCTGACTCAGCAGGTACTCCTGATTTTCCAGGGTCTGTTTAAGCTGCTGCTCCCGCGCTTTCGCCTGCTCATTGCGCATGGTGAGTTTTTGTTGACGACTGGCCGCAGCTTCCTGGTTAGCCAGCGCATCACGGCGTTCCCGGCTCTCTGCTAGCTCTTCCTGCAGGATCTCGACAATCTCGTCGATGGAGAAATTGGAGGCGTATTGCAGTTTTAGCTGCTCAACCGCATCCACCGTTTTCTGCTCTTTTTCAAAGCGACGTTGACTGACTTTCAGCTGGGTTTGCAGGTCATGAACTTCGCCCTGCGCCTGTTTTAGCTGCAGCTTCTGCTGTTTACTGACGGCCTGGTGCTCACCCAACGCTCGGCTGAGTTGCTCCGCATCTGACTTCAGTGTCTGAGTTTGGGTTTTAATCCCCTTGGCAAACGCGGCATAGGCTTTGTCGGCATCAGCGAGCCCGACGTAATCGGCATACTGACGTTGCAACAGATTAAATCGTGGCTGTGCATTTTGAATGCGAACCAGCCTCTCTTGGGCGCGTTTAAGCTCTTCATGTTTGCTAAGAAACTGCTGAATATCGAAATCCAGCGCATCGGATGAAAACTTTTTATCCGCTTCAATAATGCTGGCGACCGCACGGGCAACCGTATCTGCGCCGGTGTTCATTTCAAACAACAGTAGGATCAGGGTACGTAACGAGTCGATACGGGCTTCATCCGTTTCTGCCAGTGGGAACAGGCTGTAACGCATGGAATTCGCATCAAGCAGATTGTTGGCATACAGCAATCGCTTGAGCTTGTTGGTGTCGTTGGCGGTTTCGGTTTTTGGCGCTACCGCTTTGAGTTCATTAAACAGGCGGGACGCATTGAGATCTGCCACCGCACGGCCAATACCATCATCTTCGATAACCGCCTCGCCCTCGGCAGTTTCAGGCGCAGAGCCATCCCAGAACAGATGGCGGATCTGGTCATATCGCAGCGGCGTGAAGATTCGGCTGTAACCCAGGTTTGGTGTCGCGTGCAGGATCTGACAATGGGTACCGACAAAGTTCTCGACTTCAAGGATCAGGAAGCTCCTTGGTGTCGGGAAATAGTGGTTGTAGCTGTCGTCGTTGCTGTAATAGTCGTCTGTTTTCGGCACTTTAAACGCAAACTTGCGACGGCTGCTTTTAAAGTTGTTTTCTGGCAACAGGAACAAACGAATGGCGTTAAGCAAACTGGACTTACCAACGTTGCCTTTACCCAGCAACATGGCGTGCGAGTCGACCGGCAGTTCGACATAACAAAGGCCAGCGGAGTCCACCAGCACCAAACGTTTAATGGTAAATCTATCCCGACTCATTTGTTCACCTTGCAAGTGTTTTTGCTAGCACCCTGCACTGTCACACTCGTTAATAACATCTCTTGTTCCATAAACTTGCGGGTTTTGGCAAAGGCCAGCGCCAGGCTGTCAAAGCCCAGCTCGGTGGCGAGTTTGCGCCCACGCAAATAGTTCTTTTCTGATTTAGGCTGGCACTTAAACTGCGGCCACCAGGATTCGTAATCCTCTGGCTGCAGATAACTGACCAAGGTCGTTATATCATCCCGGCGCTCTCTTAAACGGCGTATCTGGCGCTCAAGCGACGCATACATTTCAAGCCCCGCAGTATCGTAATCGAAAGCACATACCACCTGCTCATACTGCAGGTACCAATCGACACGCTCTGCCGACAATCCACGGCTGCCACTACCCAACACCACATCGGTATCCGCCAGAGAAAACGCTTGCCCGGTTAACTGAGCCGCGGCTTCAAGCATCTTCTGAGGCTGAAAGAAGTTCTCTTCGTTTTCGACAAGCAACACGCGCTTTTTCGGCTCAAAGTCCTGCACCACACCTTGGTCACTGAGCAACACCAGTCCCGGCCGAACGTCCGGCAGGCCATCGTGATACACCAACAGATAACTGTGGCTGGTACCGGAAAGATGAGAGTCCCCTTTCTCAGTCGCTTCCAATCGATTTTTCGGGCGCTCTGCCAACTGCAGCAACGCCTCAAACCGTTCAGGATCTTTCACTTCCACCGACCAGCGAGACGACGTTACCTTTTTCACCCCGAAAATCGATTTCCACTCAGAGCTGTACTCCGGCGGCAGCAATGACTTTAGCCGGTCAAAGTTAACCGGTTTACCAGCATCAATCTGTTGCAGGTAGGTTCTCAGCGACATGGGGTAACGGCTTCCTTGTTCCTTGCTTTTTGTTTCTAGAGCTGGTGTCTTGCAGACTGGATAAACCAGCTCATTGGCCGCGGGCCTAAATCCAATTTCAGGCGAGCATCATAATATGCGTTGAAGCCAGACACCACGCGGGATTAAGCAGAATGTGGCATGTTTCACCTGTTCGGTTAATCCGTAGCCAGATTTAGTCGATTCTGTCGTGGAGTTAAGCCCATTTTTTGGGCTTGTCACTTGGAGCTGAGGTTAGTTAAGTTGAAGTAAGTTGAAATAGGGAGTTGAGTGAAGGACTCAGTGACCGCTGCTGGACGAGTAACCAGCTTAAGGCTGGCTCTTCTTCCATTCATCGGTAAGCAGGCCAGCATATCCCCAATTTTCTTCTGCAATTTCCTGGATAACGACATGGGTATGTTCCGGCTTTTTACCAAGCACTCGCTGCAGGGAGTCTGTTATGTCTTTAACGATTTCTGCCTTCTGTTCTCTCGTTGCACCTTGGGTTATTTGAACATTGACGTATGGCATGTAGACCTCGAATTCAAAAGTGGGAATAGCGTTTGCTGACAGATAAAGACACAAAACCGGCGATTAATCAGCGACCCAGCATTATGTTTTGGGCCTTAGCGTCTCAATAATCTTTGCATCCACCCAGTAGATGTCGATGTTCCTTTTTTCGCTATCACTGCCGTCATCGATACGTCGATTAAACAATATGTATTTTCCGTCTGGGGTCACGGTGGCATAGGCATCCCACTTATCAGAATTGACCTGTTCACCCATATTTATTGCAGGCCCCCAGGAGCCATCCTCCTGGCGAAAACTAATGTAGAGATCAGAGTCACCAAAGCCCCCTTCTCGTTCACTATCCCAAATCAGATAGCTTTCGTCTGGCGCAATAAAGGGATGGGCTGTCCACTTACCCGTGTTAACGACCGGGCCTAGTAGAGTGGGTTCTTGGCGCTTACCGTCCTTGAGCTTGGATATCCGGATCACGTCATTGCTTTTGTAATCGTCAAACACATAGGTGCCCTTTGCAGACACCGAGAGGCGCATAATGCCCCAGTCCTCTCGGTCAAACATAGGGCCTAGGCTCTTACGCTCGGACCACCCCCCTTCAATGCGCTCCCTGTAGCCTTCGGCCATATACATACGCTTTCCGTCGGGTGAAAACGTCACCTCGCCATCGCGCCTAAAATCCATGAATTTGGTCCAGATATCATTTTCCTGACGAAACCCAATCACGGTGGGACGTTCATACTTTTCATTAAAGCCCGTGGTGAAATAGAACTCCTTCATACCGGGAGCAAACACGCCCTCGAGTTCCCAACCACTTTTGGAAATAACGCCAGGAGCAAAAGGCTCTGCCACCATACCCGGCGGCTTTTGTCCTAAATAGGGGCCTTCGAGAACTGGATATTCGTCTTCAGCAAAACCACTGCTTGCCATGGATAGCACGAACACCAACAACGCGATAAATATGTGTAGACGTTTCATACAGCTCCCTATCTTATAAGCAACGGGCTTGTCAGCTTAGTACAGATAACACAAGGCATTGGGCAGATGCAGCAGCTTCGTTGTCCCTGCTCCCTAACCGGTCTTAAAGGCGTAGCTAAACAACGCTGCCTTCACCCTCATTTGCATCGTATTTTGCTAACTGTCTCTTAACCACAAAACAGATTAAGCATGCGCAGCTTATGCCTGTGGCATCTGCGGCTAAATCAATGAGTTCAAATGTCCGGGAAGGGATAAAGGCCTGGCTAAGCTCTTCCAGCAGCGCAAAAGCAACCACAAGGGCTGCGCCATAGTAGATATCCAATCTACCAACAGAAAAGCTCCTGAACTTAAAACCTATGACTGACACCAGCGTCAAAAACCCAAAAAGACCAACATGCCCATACTTATCTCCGTAGGGAATTGACCTGATAAAATCGAAAAACACACTGCTGGTTCCTGTATTTGCCATATAGATAACCCAAACAATAAAGGCAAAAAACATTACAGCAATGGCAGCTGAAATCTTGTATAAAAGTTGCACTTGAGCTCGACTCCAGAATCGAATGTTATTTATAGCTTGATAAGGGCGAGCATATCTTCACCCTCGTCATCCATCCCTACTTCTTGAAAACCAAAACCGGCATAGAACTCCTTCGCTACAGGATTCTTTGGGTTGTAGCATATTTCAATTTCTTTTAGTCCAACGGTTGTTTTAATAGCGTCAATGGCGAGGTTTAAAGCAGTCTTGCCGATGCCTTTGTTTTGATGATGTTTATCCACCATAAAACGCCATATAGATACTTTGGTAGCAGTTTCCTGAACCCACATAAAGAAACCAACGGGGGTCTTTTCGTGATAGATGGCTTTGCACGTGTGGCCCGGATTGTAATGCGCCTCAACAAGCGACCACATGTTACATGCGACATACGCCTCTTGTTCTTTGGTGACATCAAGGTCGCAAACGGCTTCGTAATTTGAACGATCTATCTCTTCCAGTGAAATGTCCATATTCACCCTAAATCCTTATGCCCACACATGAAGCTCGAGTGCTGGTTTTTATTAGCTGGCATTTATTAGCTGACATTTTTTAGCTGACATTTTTTAGCTGACATGGTCTCCCATTCTAAACACCGAACCTCTCGCTCGCATAGTAGCTCGAAGCTTCAATTTCAGAACGCCAGAAAAGAAGACTGAGAAATAAGTAACCAGAATTTTGAATAGACTCGGTTTACTATCTCTGATGAACACAAGCACTTACCAGAATATTGTCCATAATTAGCTAGTTAGCGTGCTCTGCAGTAACAAGGCGCCGGCCCTCATCGGAGAAGCGAATGATCTGCAAGTCCAACCGGTATCTTCATATTTTTTTGTTTACAAGTTTGGCATTGGGCTGCTGGTTTACTGCATTTGCAGCAGACAATGAAACAGTGCTGCCTTCTTTGGGAATCAAGATTGTGGTTCAGGGCTAGTTGTTTCAACGCCGAAGTAGAACCATTCCCCACCCACCTCGGCGTGCAGTTTCGGTAGTATGATTACTCCGTCTTCGGGGGCGACAAGTTCCTCACCATCGGCATAGGTTGCCAACACATCATTTTTTGCCACTGTATCGTAATGCTTCCAGGGCTGAGTGGTGTCGCCTTCTTTTTCTTTATAAAAAACTGACTTCATCTGTACGAACCGTTGTTGATCCGTTGGCTTTGCTTTAGCTTGTTCGACGCTTCCAGAGGCAACCATACCAAGATATGTAAGTGCATTGATAATGGTGTCGTATGCGATATCCGCGGCATCGTCGTTAAGGTGGTTGCCACATTCGATGGTTGTGGCAATGCAGCCCACCGATCTTGCGTATTCAACGGTGCCCATGTTATCTCTTGGATCTTCTTCTACCTCACCGAAGGCGTCAGCCCAGCCATATACAAAGTCATTGATACCCAGCGAACGACAATATTCAATCTCTTGTGCATTCGTGAAGCCTAAGAATCCAAAGGGCCCACCTTGGGAAGCATACGAATGAATGTCGAGCAATATATCAGCTTGATCGAGAAGACCGCAGAGTACGGGATCGATTAAGTCTTCATAATCTCTGGGCGACTCTTTTATGTACATCGCCCGGTTGAGGTTACGTTCGAAGAAGCGGGTGCCTTTTTCGTATGCTTTAGGATTACAAATCGGAACACAAGTTAATGTCCCTTTGGTTAGAGAGAGCCCGTTGTTGAGTTCATCAATTAACTTGCGAATAGCAGTCGTACCGCAGGTCTCATTGCCATGAACAGCCCCTAAGACAATCAAGTGTGGGCCGGGTGTGAGTGTCTCGAACCTAGTAATAGAAATCATAAAAAGTTAATCCTGCGGATCCTGTACTGTGAATGAGGATTCCTATCCTCGCTTTCAGAAAGATTTTAATGATGCGCATAGCGCCTAAAACAGCGAGCTAGTTAGCGGCAACGCCGCGCTGTTTAACTTGTCCCAATGGTTTTTCCTGTTTGGCATTTTATCTGCCTATTTTAGCGAAGTTGCTTTGAATAATTACTAAACACTCCGCTGCCCGTTTTCTTGTATTTGAGTCGGCTGCATTGATAGAAACATAAGCAACACCAGCTACAGCTGTTTCATTTAGTTTTTCAACTGGCAAGTTGTCGCATTTTGTTGGCAGTTGCTTAGCAACTGCGTCTGGGTACGCATGCGTTACAATATCGGCATATTTTTGAAGTTCTTTTGCTGGCAAAGTGGATAATGTTAGAGAGGAAACCTCTTCTGATGAATATGCCAGACCAAATTGATTAAATGGTTTGCCTTCAATATTGTTTGGGCTTATTTTTCGCGCATGCTCAATGACATCTGGAAAAGACCAAGATTCAGGCTCTAAAACTGGCGACCCAGCCAGTACATATTTGGGTAATGAGAAGAAAAGCATTAACGCCACTATTGTCTTGAGTTTGTTCATTTCTCGGACTTCCTTGTTGATGATGCCTAACGCTCGCAACAGGGGCGACCGGAGCTCGCGAAGGGAGTCCAGTCGCGTTGTTTTGCAGCGTCCTGATTAAGCTTGTTAAACAGCAAGCTGGAAATAGAGCTCATAGCGCTCCAGGTGCTCTTGTTTAAGAAATTCATTGTCATTTAGGTCGACTGCATCAGGGTCTTCACTACCCAAGTTTACAGACCGCACTGTAAGCACATATTTACCAGCAGGAACTTTGAATACTGGCTCGTCCTCACGAGAGTAGGCGGGTGAAGATAGGCGCACATTACCTGACGCGACTTCAATTGTTGTCGTTACTTCGTGGTCTCTCTCTACTAGTTCAGTCTTGGGAGCGCTAAGGAACAAACGTACGGAATGGTCGTTGTAATCACCATAAGTAATCACATGCACTGAGTTCTTACCGCCTATAAACCCCTTTTTGACTGTTTCATCAGACCATTCTTCATCCACTTCGTGAGGGTCGGATTCTGAATCAAAAACGTAGAACTGGTAGTGGTCTGCAAAAATTCGATGTTGTCCTAACATACTAATACTTTCTGTTTAACGCCTAAAATAGGGAGCAAGTTAGCGGCAAAGCCGTGCTGTATAACTTGTTCCAATGGTTTTTCTTGTTATGCGTCCGCTCTTTCACGCAGGCTACCGCACCACTCGATGCGGGCATCAGCGAACAACATAACAAGGCTTAAATTTGTATCCGAATTGGAAGGGGAAAGAGAGTAACTAACGGAGAGCGCCACTTCCTTTCGGCGATTGGGATTCAATATACCCTGCCAAAACATCTTAAAACACTGTTTTAGCCACACTTTAATAACTTAGTTTTAGCTGGGGCTGGGACTTGTGCTTAATGAACGGAGCACATTTACCGCTTCTTCAGCTCGTTCCGACGGCACAAACACATGGTCGTGGTAATAAGCCGCAATCACATTGGCACTGATCCCCTGCTCTGCCAAGGCAGTTGATACGGCGGCAGTGAGCCCTACTGCCTCAAGGCTGGAGTGAACGGTGAGTGTGATACAGCGAAACGTTGCTTCGTAAGCGAGTCCTGCCTCGTCGGCTTGGGCTTTGGTTAGTACCAGTGTTAGCCCTTCAACTTCTCTGAATGTGGCGATGGGAGAGAGTCTGTGTGCCTGACCTTCGGTGCCAATACAAAACACATATTTTTCGCTCAGGAGTTTTGGCTCGAGACCTGTCAGCAAAGCTTTCAGATCCAATATGCCGGATGCTGTCATGGAAAATCCTTTTCATTTGATAAGGTTCAGATAAAAAACGCCCCATTATTGGGGCGTTTTTTATCATTCTACAAGTACTGAATGTATGCCTGCGGATTAACTCAGTACATCCTGCTTGCTGTTCCAGTACTGTTCAGCCAGCTCACGCATGTTGTTAGCAAGCTCAGTTACGTTCTTGCTGGCTTTGCTACTTTCAAAGGCATCATTCAATACTTCATCAGCCAGGTCTTTCATGTTGATGAGGTTGCGGCTCACCTCTTGTGAAACGGCACTTTGCTCCTCAACTGCGGTGGCAATCTGCAGGTTCATATCGTTAATCTCAGTGACAGCAACACTCACAGCTTCCATGTTCTCCTCTGCCAGGTTGGCAGAATCGACACTGGCATTGGCGCGCTGTTGAGCGGCCATCATGGCTTCAGCCGAGCTCTTGGCCTCGCTCTGCAAGCGGTTGATCATCTCCATGATCTCTTCGGTAGAGTTGTGAGTGCGATTTGCCAGAGTACGAACTTCATCTGCCACAACGGCAAAGCCACGCCCTTGCTCCCCTGCGCGTGCCGCTTCAATTGCTGCGTTAAGTGCCAGTAGGTTAGTTTGTTCAGCGATCGCACGAATTACATCAACCACAGAGCCGATGTTTTCACTCTCTTTGGCCAGCGCATCGACCAGTCCCGCGGTGTTCTCAATTTCACCGGAGAGTTGCTGAATAGAGGATACGGTATCGGCAACCAGTCCCACACCCTCTTTCACTTTCAGGTCGGCCTGCTGTGCTGAATCAGCGGTAGATTGCGCATTCGTGGCGACTTCATTGATACTGACGCTCATCTCTTCCACTGCGGTGGCGATTTGGTCCGTTTCCGAGTGCTGAGATTGAATGTCTGACATGGTGGAATTGATATTCTGTTCCATGTTGTAAGACGCAGCCGACAGATTCGTCGCATAGTCGTTAAGACGCCCCGCCATCGCCACGGGCTCAGATTGCAGTTTTTTCAGCATCAGTTGGATCTGACCCACTTCATCCTGGCGGCCGGTGTAAATATATCGAGCGACCGGATCATCGATAAAGCTTTCACCTTTTCTGGCCAGCTTCATCAGGGATCTGTGCATGGCGAAATAACTGGCGGTCACAGCACACCACCCCAGTACCGACGTAGTCACCGCCGTTGTGACATCACCAATGACAGCACCAATCGCACCCGCACCAGTGACTGCCAGCAATGCGGTGATAGAGAACTTGGCACCGATAGAAAGCCCGGCTTTGAGCTCTCTTGGTATCGCATCACTGTTACGCAGCTTGGCGTAGATATGCTCGGCACGTTCGATCCATGCGTCTTTGGCTTTTACCCTGACCGACTGATACTCCGGTTCAATGGTTTTGCCCTGTACCGGTGTCGCATACGCATCAACCCAGTAGTGGTCGCCATCTTTACGGCGATTCTTCACCACACCCATCCAGGATTCACCTGCTTTTAGGCGCCGCCACATTTCCGCGAATGCCTGCTTGGGCATGTCCGGGTGACGGATCGCGTTGTGGGGTTGGCCTAACAGTTCTGACGCGTCATAGCCGCTGATATCGACAAAGTCGGCATTGGCATACTTGATGGTGGAATCGAGATTGGTGGTAGAGAGAATGTTTGCACCTTCAGTGAAACGAAACTCTTTTTGAGTGACTGGGTTATTGATACGCACGGGAAATCCTTCTTAACTACATGCTGCTTGTGCGAATTCCCTCGCTGATTTGATGTCCATTTACCTTAAACAAACGACTAAAATACCACGGCCATAGGGTGTCAATATGTGACAAACCTGTTAAAGATGTAGATGAATCACATAACAATGACTTAGATCTAAACCAGTAGAATATTTGTACGGACTTAACGATTAGTTAACGTCAAAAACGACAGGATTTGTATAGATACAAAAACGCCCCGACCTGCGGGGCGTTTGGTTATGGGTAGCGATTATTACCTAAGCCAGGACGTCTCGCTTGTTGTCCCAATACTGCTCAGCCAATTCACGCATATTGTTGGAGAGCTGCGTCACCTGTTGGCTGGTCTCACTGCTGGTATGAGCATCTGCCAGCACCTCATCAGCCAGGTTCTTCATATTTGCAATATTGCGGCTCACTTCCTGAGCCACAGAACTCTGCTGTTCAACCGCGGTAGCGATCTGCAGGTTCATATCGTTAATCTGCGTTACCGCAATACTTACCGCTTCCATATTCTCTTCCGCGAGATGCGCCGACTCTACGCTGCTGTTAGCGCGATCCTGCGCCGCCAGCATGGCTTCAGCAGAGCTTTTCGCTTCGCTCTGCAGGCGTGTGATCATCTGCATGATCTCTTCGGTGGAGTTATGGGTTCGGTTAGCCAGCGTACGCACTTCATCCGCAACCACTGCGAAACCTCTGCCCTGCTCACCGGCACGTGCAGCTTCAATCGCGGCGTTCAATGCCAACAGGTTGGTTTGTTCAGCAATGGCACGGATCACATCGACCACGGAGCCGATGTTTTCACTCTCTTTGGCCAGAGCATCAACCAAGCCAGCGGTGTTTTCAATCTCGCCTGACAGGCTTTGGATACTGGCTACCGTATCCGTCACCAGCGATGCGCCCTCTTTCACCTTACGGTCGGCTTCCTGTGCAGATTCTGCTGTTACCTGGGCGTTGTTGGCCACTTCATGAATGCTGGCGCTCATCTCTTCAACCGCCGTTGCAACCTGATCGGTTTCTGAATGCTGCGATTGGATATCGGCCATAGTCGAAGTCAGATTTTGCTCCATTTGATATGAAGCCTGAGACAAGTTGATGGCGTAATCGTTTAAGCGTCCCGCCATCGCCACAGGTTCAGATTGTAGATTCTTCATCATCAACTGGATCTGACCAACTTCATCCTGGCGACCGGTATAAACATAACGCGCCACAGGATCATCAGCGTATGCTTTGCCCTGTTTAGCTAAATCAAACAGCGGCTTGTGGATCAGTTGGTAAACCACAGCACCGGCAACCAAGGCGACACCCGCGGTTGTCCAGGCAACACTGCTGTCACCAACCAATGAACCAATAACACCTGCACCAATGGTCGATGCTAACAGCCCGATTTGATACTTCGCTTTTAGCGATAAACCCGCGCGGATCTCTGAAGGTGCATCATTGCCACCACGAAGTTTGGCATAGAGGTTTTCCGCTCTTTCAATCCAATTGGTTTTAGGCTTAACACGAACCGACTGATATTCCGTCGTTTGGCCTTTGGACTTAATGGGCGTGGCATAGGCATCGACCCAGTAGTGGTCGCCGTCCTGACGGCGGTTCTTAACCAGCCCCATCCAAGACTCACCACCTTTCAGGCAGCGCCACATCTCTTCAAACGCCTGTGGCGGCATATCTGGGTGACGGATCATGTTATGGGGTTGGCCCAATAGATCGCTCTCTTCAAAGCCACTGATCTCCACAAAGTCCGCATTTACGTACTTGATGGTGGAATCCAGGTTTGTGGTAGAGAGGATATTGGCGCTGTCTGGGAAGGCGTAGTTATTCTGAGTTACAGGATTGTTTATTCGCACTGGTGGACCTTCTTCACTATATGGCGTTACGCTGCCGCGATCCGTTGCGCGATTGACGTCCAGTCGACTAGCTTATGACTTGGCTTCAAATTACCACACAGAAATCCACTAAATATGAAGATGTTGCGATAGTGGGATCTGCGTGGTTATTCGTAAATAAATAGTTTTGCTGAGTTCACAAAATTAGCAAAACCAACTAAAAGAAAACCAACGACTGACGACGCCCTCAGATTAACTGTTGCAATCGTTGCGACAACCTTTGCCTCAATAAAGAATAGCGCTGTTCAGATTTACTCAGTGCCGCCAGCCAAATCGACAAATCCCCCGCCACATACAGGTGTTCCCTGGCACGGGTCAGCCCCGTATAAAGTAGCTCCGGCGATAGCAGTTGGCTCTCCTGCTCAGGTAGCACAATAGCGACATGTTTAAACTCAGATCCCTGCGTTTTATGGATGGTCATGGCATAGACGGTTTCTACCCGCGGCAGACGGCCCAAACTGATACGTTTATAACCACCCTCTTCCTGTTCAAACCAGGCCACCAGCCGACCTGTCTCATCGGGCCAAATCAGCCCCACATCACCGTTAAACAACCCGGTGCTGTAGCTGTTTTCGACAATCATCACCGGCCTGCCCTGGTAATGACTTCCGGGTGTAATGGCAGAGTTTCGTTTCGCCAACCACTGTTCAATACGCAGGTTCAAACCTTCAACACCGCGCTCGCCCTGCCGGCCAGGCACCAAGAAGCGGAAACCTTCCAAGTAGTTCATGGCATCATCTAAACAGGATTGTTTCGCGATAGGTTGGAAGTAGTGATAACTGGCTGCCTTAAGCCAATTATCCAGTGATGGGTTATCGATATAGGTCAGCTGAATATCCGGCTTATGTGCGAAGCTGAAATTGCTTTGTTCTGGGGTCATTGTTTGTTGGCGAGCCAATAACATCTGACGACATGCTGATGCGTCGGCGCCAATCACCTTTTGCGCAAACTCACCGATCTCACCACCAAAGCGGCGACTCTCGGTAAGCAGGGTCAGGTAGTCATAGTCGGAGGCGTTTTCATAAGCGCAATCCCCCTGCTCGCTGACAGGTACCTTTTGACCAGATATTTCGGCTATTTGAGCGGCAGCGCGCTTAGAGTAACCAGTGACCTGAGACAGGCTCAGGTCGGCCATGACACATCCGGTTTCGACCGAAGGCAGCTGTTGTGAATCGCCCAGTAAAACCAAAGATGCGTGTTCAGGCAGTGCCCGTAGCACCCGCGCCATCATCGGCAGATCTATCATGGAGACCTCATCGATAAGCAGCAGATCGCAGTGCAGCGGCTGTTCCTGATCATGTTTGAGTTGCAGGCTTTGTGGCCTAAAACCTAACAGGCGATGCAAGGTGGAAGCTTCGTCTGGGATCTGCGCCACCAAGGCGGCATCAATACCTTGCGTCAGCATCTGCCCTTTTGCATTCATGATCGATTCTTTTAAGCGCTGTGCAGCTTTACCTGTAGGCGCTGCCATCATCACTCGGAAATCGCCCTGCTCGGCCGCTGCAAACATCGCTACCAGTAATCGCGCCACCGTGTAAGTTTTCCCGGTACCTGGGCCGCCAGAGATCACGCTGAGCTTACGACCAATGGCGTTAGCGACAGCGACCTGTTGCCAATCAGGTTGTTGGCTATCAGATGTTGCCTGGAACACGTTAGGAAACAGGCTGGGGAACAGTGTTTTCACCCGCTGAAGTTGCGCCGGCTTAACATCATCAAGCAACATCCGTTGCTTCAGTGCATGCGCGACTTCCCGCTCAAACTGCCAGTAGCGGCGGAGGTACAAGACGTGGCCACTAGTTGATTGTTCGAGCACAACGGGCAGATTGGCGTCACCCGTTATGTTCAATCGCTCACAAAGTGATTGCAGCAATGCTAACGCTGGAAACTGATAGCCAGGCTGATCGTTTTCATGGTCCTGCCAATAGGTTTGTTCAGCCAATGCGGATAGCGGCAAGCAACTATGCCCCTGCCGTAACGACCACTGCAGCGCTAGAAAAATATGAAAGCTTAGAGCCTGCTCTTCTTCGTCATACTCAGGCGTCAGCTCAGCAGATAGTTCATCAAGCATCTGTTTAGCAAAGAAATAATCAATGGCCTCAATATCGCTCAGTTGCGCCATGCACTGCTCGCTGGACTGATAGCTCATGCCGGTACCTCTTGATTATCAGATGCAAATAGCTGGTCCATCTGCGTCAGCAGTTCGATATCTATCGGGGCATAGAAAACACCAGGGTACGCAGAGCCTATGTCCGCAGATGCGCACTTTGCCTCTGCTGTCATACCGCGCAGATAGAGGTAGTAGACGCCTCCCAGGTGCAGTGCGGGATCGTAATCCGGTAGTCGCACCTTTAGGTATCTGTGCAAGGCAACGCTGTAGAGCAGATACTGCAGGTCGTAATAGTGCTCCTGGTTGTTTTGCTTGAGTGCGTCGAAATGGTAATCGTCATAGGAGTCACCCAAATGGGTCGACTTATAATCGGCAACGTAGAACCTGCCCTGATACTCGAAAATCAGATCGATAAAGCCGTGCATCATGCCCTGTAACTGTTCTGTTCCCGGCAGGAACACCGGCAGTTGGTTGGCTCGGTGCTGCTGCAGGCAGTCGGCGAGTTTAGTTAGCGATACACCCGCCATCGGGAAGTAGAACTCCGCTTCTCGCAGAGTATGCCCCCAAGATACGTCGGCCAGACAAAACTGCTCGCTTTGTTCAGGCTCCGAGGAATCATCTGATGGCGCTTGAGAAAGAATCGGCATAGCTGCGTGCAGGCATTGTTCGAGCCAGGCCTGTAGCTCTTCAACTTCGGCCTCTTCGAGCTTACCAAAGCGCTGCACTGGCGCTTGTAGCGACCATTCCCAATGGGGCTGGGCAAAGTCAGTATGCTCAAGAATGTCATGAAGCAAGTTACCAGCGTCAGCACCTTTGCGAAGTCGAAAACGCAGCGGCAGCTGCCCTCTGTCGACGGCGACAACCGGGCTCATTTCGTCATCACTACGCTCCTTGTTGCTGAGCTTCTGGTGAGGTGCATTCCGGACCAAGCCGGAGAACGAACTCAAACTCCAGTTATCATCAATCTCTCGTTGCAAACGCTGTGCTTGCGGCAATTGTGTTTCAACGCTGTCTGTTGTGGATTCAGACATATCGCTGATCAGCTGTTCTGCTGGCAGCCATGCACTGCTGCCACGGCTGGTATTTACCAGCTCAGATAAGCTGTCGGCCCACACGCTGTCGCCAGCGGAAGCCCCCTCTAACTTCAGCGTCAATCCCAGTGGTGACCGAGCACTGTTTCTGAACGGCGCAACACCGATGTAACAGCGGTGTGCAGCGCGGGTCACAGCCACATAGAGCAAACGAATGGATTCAGCTTCCCCTTCACTGGCAGTCAAAGCGATCGCTTCGTCATGCTGCCCCAGCAATCGGGTTGCTTCGCCAGTGTCGGGCTGGTGGTATTCATAGTAATCGTAAAGCGCGCCTCTAAACCTGACAGGGTCCTTGTAATGGCTGGCAAAAGGAATAAACACCACCGGGTATTCCAAACCTTTGGAGCCATGCATAGTAACGATGCGGATCAGGTTGGCATCACTTTCCAAACGCAGTTGTGCTTCTTCGTTGCCAGATTGCTGTTGGCACTGGTCATTAAACCACTTGAGTAACTGCTGAGGATGTTTGTGCTGGCGGGAGGCCTGCTGCAACAGTTCCGCCAGATGCAACACATTGGTCAGCGCTCGCTCATGTCTTTCCGGCTGCGGCCTGAAGCTATTGTGGATCAACTCGAGCAACATAGTCATGCAACTGCGGTCCAGCCATAGCTGTTTCAGAGATTCTGCCCAGGCTCGTTGTTGCTCCCAAAGGGTTTCGTATTCCGGCTGACGGAATTTAGCCAGCAGCTCGGCACTGCCCCCCATCAAGTCTGTCGCCAGCGCAGCCGTCAACAGGCTATCGCTTTCGCATTCCAGGATGCCGTTCAAAACAGCCTGCAACATCATGGCTTCCGGCGAGCTGAAGATATATTCCTTTTCGCTGAGATAAACCGACTTGTAACCAGCCTGCTGCAATGCCTGCTGAACCACTTCCGCTTCGGCCCCACGGCGCACCAGAATGGCGATATCTTTCTCTTGCAGCAGCTGCTTACCCAAACGCGCTTCTGCAAGCAGTCTAGCGATCTCACCGACACAGCTTTGCGCCATGCCCTGCATCAGTTGCTCGGCCGTCACGGAGACTGACTGATTCTTGTCACCAGCATCCTCAACAACACCATTTAATCGCAGCGCCTGTTCTTGGCTTAGCCACAGATAGTTGAGCGCCGCACGCTCAGCACTGTCAGTGAGTGGTGTTGCATTGGCTTTTGCCTTATATGTGTATTCAATCCGTTCGTAGCCAATCTGATAACCAAACACATCGGCAGGTGATTCCTGCTCTAACGGTTGGCCCCAAAACAGGCGGTTATAGCCGGTCACTACATGAGCTATTGAACGCCAGTTGGTGTCCATCTTCCACTGGTAGTCAGCACCGTCACGCGCGCTCAGATAGGTAAAAATATCGCCGCCTCTAAAGGCATAGATCGCCTGTTTTGGATCGCCGATCATCAGCAGCAAATGGTGGGGATCAGCCTTCGGGTAGAGGGTATCGAAAATGGCGTACTGGCTTGGGTCGGTGTCTTGAAACTCATCGACCAAGGCCACCGGGTATTGCGCTCTTAGTGCCGTTACCAGGTTCTGACTTTCAGCAGATTGCAGTTGGTCACTTAAGGTACTGATCAGGTCATCGAAGTCCATCACCGCCGCACGTTGTTTGGCATCACTGAAGCGCCGGCGTATCTCACTAATTCCAGCGACTGCCAGTTGATACGCTGGTACCTTTGACAGTTGGCTATCACGTCTTGATACGGCTTTTGTCAGCAGCTTGCCGAACTCGGTGCGTAAGGCTTTCAGCGGTTCGAATAAAGGCAGCAACACCTCTTTCATTTCCGCTTTTCGGTAGCGATTGCCGTTAATAAAATCGCCCACCGCTTTTGGACATGGGGTGGCATCCTGCGCTTCCAACCATTCAATGATCTGCGCCCATTCAGCCTGTCGGCCCGCGGCGTCTTTATGACCATCAACCAGAAGCGAAAAAATCTCAGCTTGGCCCGACTGCAATAGAGTCAAACAGGATTGTTTCTGCTCACCAAACTCACTTTGAACAGCCTGATGAATGCGAGACTCGTAATGCTGCCCTACCTGGGCTTCGTCAGCCGCAATGATCGAATGGCGGCTGTACAGCGCCGAACGGAATTTGTCGTAGAAAGCTTCGGGTGTATGCCAGCCATGTTCTGCCAGTTGATTGAATGCCTGCTCATCACGATTAATAAGCCTGAACCAGTCCCTGACCGATTCCATTAGCAGGTCACTGGTATCCGCTTCCATGTTCAATTCCATGGCGATACCGGAATCAAACGCCTGCTGTTTTAAGGCCCGCTGACAAAAGCCATGGATAGTAAAAATCGCCGCTTCATCCAGCTCCAGCAATGCCACCTTTAACAGGTTTCTGGCTCGCTGTGCATCTACGCGTTTTACCAATGCTGCAATGAAGTCATCATCGGGCTTAGGCTGAGAAAGCGCCGCCAGCGCTTCACGCAAGAAGCTATCGATTCGCCCCTTAATTTCCTGAGTAGCCGCCTTAGTGAAGGTCATCACCAAAATCTGCTGAACAGGCAACTCACGCTCCAGCAGTAAACGCAAATAAAGTCGGGTGATGTTGTAAGTTTTACCTGTGCCCGCACTCGCTTCAATCAAGTGTCGCCCGGCAAGGGGCAAGGTCAATGCATTTAGGTCCTGCATCATTTCTTGATCTCCTGAAGCTCGCTGTAAATAGGCAGATACAGTGAGCAAAGCAGCTGGCGCTGCGGCTCTGAGAATTCAGGCGTATGGCGGTAAAACCACTGAAAATAGGGGTTGTCAGCAATTCCGAAACCATGTTCGCTGGGCGCAAGCGCCTGCTGCCAGGCTGTCTCGAAGCTGCCTGCTAATGGTCCATAAAAATCCACTGCGGTTTCGTTATCAAGCGGTATCCCCGCTTTCGCGGCCAGTTTAAGCAGCGCCTGAGATGTGGTTTTGCCAAGGGCACCATGCAGCAGCTGAGGCTGAGTTAACGCCTGCTGCCAAGTAGAGATCCATTGCAACAGATACTCCCCCGCAATTTTCGGCGTCAAAGTAGCCTCGAACTGAGCACGCCGCGCTTTGAACGTTTTGCCTTGGTCGGTGGAGTGCAGGTGCACAAAGTGGCTTTGTACTGGTTCACCTTTTACCAGGGTGGCAACCAAGTGATGCAGCCAGAAGCTAAGATCATCCTTTGCTTTTCTGGTGGCTGGTCGCCCCATCAACAAACCACGCTGCTCGTCCGCAGTGTTCCAATTCAAATTGGCTTCCAGTGTCCAATCGCCAACATCTATGGTGACAGGCTCGGATTCGGCTTGGCCAACGCCACGGTAAGCTTCGGCATATAGCGATGAGATCTGTTCGCATTCATCAAAAAACTGCGGCGTTAACGGAGACTCAGGCAAAAGCCCGCTAAGCTCATAACGCTCTCGGATCAGGTTCGCCGCTTCGACAGAGTGCTCTGACAGAAACGCTTCGCTTAAAGCATCCTTTATCTGGTACCCGGTCAGGCCATCAGGTGCGAAGGGTTCGGGATCTGACAAGGCTTCCACCTGCTGACCTAACCTCAGGCCCAGTCTTTCCTGGGCAAAACCACGCAGTGGATCATCAAAGAATCTAACCAGTTGTTCGAGCTGGACCCGCTTTTCAGTAGGCTCTTCCGCGGGTAATGAAATCAGATTATCAACCGACGCTTGCGGCTGATTAAGGCGGATCCACCCCGGGTCAAAACTGGGGAAACGACCGGTGTAGTTGTGTTCGCTGAATGGATGTAGTGGCCTGAGCAACAATTGATTCTGGTTGCCACTGATTTCAGCTCTGATTTCAGCTCTGGTCTCAGTTCCGTTCACGGTTTCTGCTTCGGGATCTAACTGCCAGCCGTAGCCATGAGTTAGATAGTCCATCAACTCTTTTAGGATCAGGCTGGGCTGGCGTTCTGCGTTGTTGCGAATGTTGTTGCCCTGATAGCTCAGGTAAAGCGAATGGCGTGCTGAGATCAGCGCTTCCAGAAACAGGTATCTGTCATCACCACGACGGGAGCGGTCGCCCGGTTTCCTGCCTGTTGCCGCCATCAAATCAAAACTCAGGGGGACGCTTTGCCTTGGATATTGCCCGTCATTAAGCCCTAGTACCGCAATCACTTTGAATGGAATACTGCGCATCGGCACCATGGAGCAAAAGGTGATCTGCCCGGTAAGGAAGTGGTTACCGCCGTCAGGCTGGGTAAAGTGGTGATTCAGGTAGTGCCTGACCACTTCCAGCCCTAAGGTTTGTTCATAACCTGCCTGCGCCGTGTATTCCCCCAGGCTGCTGATGGCTTGCCCTATCAGCTCAAACGCTTCCTGTTCATGTCCCTGTTCAGGCGCAAAGAAGCCATCTCTTAGCTGCAGCAGATAATTTTGCCACTGCTCGGGAGTTCTGGCTTTCAACAAGGTTGCAGCATGGCTTTGCAATCGTTCAAGCAGTTGCATTAAACGCCCCAGCAAAATCGCTTGCTGTCCCTCAACATGAGGTAGCAACAATCGGCCGTGACTGATCTGCTCCTGATCGCTTTGAGCAAAACCCAATAGCAGCCTGCTCAGCCCCCACTGCCAGGTGAATTTGTCAGAGCTTTGTTCGTTACCCGATATCGCCTGTTTATGGGCGCTATCCAAGCCCCAATGGATCGCTGCATCCCTTAACCACCATTCGATGGTGGATAGCTCATCATCGGTAAAGCCAAACTTTTTCTGCAGCGCGGGCAAACGGATATAGTCGAGGATACGGCTGATCTCGAAACGGCTGTCAGGTAACAACAGCAGCTCTGAGAATGTCGAAATCAGCGGTTCAGAATCCAGCAAGGTTCGGTCAGCAATAGAACAGGGTAATCTGGGCGTATCAGGGTTTTGTTTGTCCCAAGGACGCCTGAATACCGCATCAATGTAAGGCGCGTAATCCTCAATCGCTGGACACATCACCAACACATCCTGCGGCTTGAGTGCAGGATCATTCGCAAACTGGTGCAGAAGATAGTCATGCAGGGACTGGATTTCACGGAGTGCACTGTGCGCACTGCTAACCACTATCGAATCGTCGACTACGGCCGATTCTGGCGGGTTTTCACGCGCATCTCTTAGGTTAAGAATATCACTCTGCAACTGTTGAAGAACGCGACTTCGTTGTTGCTCTTGGTTCTCAGGTGAATCTGCAAAGGCGCTTATCTCGTAACCCTGCACTGACTGCAACAGGTTAAAGAACTCCCTGCCCTGTTGGCCCAGATTTGCTAACAAAGGGTTAGAAGGCTCTGCTTCCTGATGGTTTCCCTCACCATTGATTCCACTGACAGTGCCATTAACTCCACTGGTGGCACCTGCGGTCCAGGCATCTACCTGCGCCTCGCGTAGCCATTTAGCTTTTGCTTTGTCACTCTGAACATCCCCCCAGAAGCTAACACACGGATTAAGGTGGAACAGGTGAATATCACTGTAAGCGGCCAGCGCTTCAAAAAATGCCAATGTCTGCGGCGCCAGTGTGTTGATGGCAAATATCATCACCTGTTTGGGCAGCTTAGAGGCATTTTCAGCCATCGCTTCCAATGCCATCTTTTGCAGTTTAACCGGATGGTAAGGCTCTTCCCTGACTAACTCCCGCCACAGCCAGGCTTGCCAGTTTTCTAACTCGTCACTATCTGTTGCTGTTTGCTGACCTTCCCATGCCAGGATCCACTCGGCACGGAACATCATGTACTGCTCGAACAGATCCGCCAGTTTGGTGGCTAGCTGAAACCGTTTCAGTGGATCTGGCTGGCTACCATCGCCGCCCCAGTAGTGGGTTGCCGCAGAGGCGTCGGCAAGCGCTTTGAAGCCGTCACTTTCCAGCAGACTATCAATGCGCCAAGCCAGCACTTCCCTTCGATACGGAGATTGTTTGGGGATCGCGTCCTGTCCCAGCAACAATCGGGCAGTGTCCCAGATAAACCGCGAGGGCATCGGAAACTGCAGGTTCATGGCGATACCCTGGCTCTCAGCCAACTGCATATTGAGCCAGTGCTGCATGCCCTGGCTTTCAACCAGAATAGTGTCTGGCTGCAATACAGAACCCTGGCGGGTAGCCAGTACTGCTTCAATCAAAAAGGAGAGATCTTCCAGACGATTGGAAGGATATACAGTCAGCACATGAGCCTCTTGGGAAAGCGCAGTTAAATCAACAAGCTGGTTACCAAAAATATGTTGGTAACAGTTAATACCAATCCGCATAAAGATATGGTCAACCAGGAAGCCTGGGCAAGTTCAATTCAAGGCGCAGTTATGCAGCAATGGTTGTTCCCTTGCAAATGGCTGCAACGTAGAAGTGGGCTTGCCCAGACTTCCCCGTAGGGCGGGTTTTAAATCACTTAATGCTGCGTTAGCTGATTTCGGCGTAGAACAACTATGCCTTCAATCACCTGCCTTGCCTGAAGTGCTCTAAATTCCCGCTGGTAGATCATATTCTTATGCGGATTGGTATAAGAGAAAGATGTTAGACGGAAACAGATAAGAACGGAATCGACGAAGGCCAAAAATGGGGCCTGAAATCTAGGGAGAAAGCAGTATTGCGGAATCAAAAAAGGCGCCTTTCGGCGCCTTCAAACATTCAAGGGTCTGGTCCACACTATATAAACTGCTCCGCCCAAAACTATTTTCTGGGTAGCTGCTTGA
The DNA here is from genome assembly GCF_039544265.1 of Corallincola platygyrae. Classification (NCBI taxonomy): domain Bacteria; kingdom Pseudomonadati; phylum Pseudomonadota; class Gammaproteobacteria; order Alteromonadales; family Psychromonadaceae; genus Corallincola; species Corallincola platygyrae. The sequence continues at coordinate 36,286 of NZ_BAABLI010000032.1, forward strand.
AATAGGACAAAAAAGTGCAGACGAGAAGCAACCCAATATGAAAACCAATCATAGTTGGAGACAAAAGGTAGTCCGTATCCCGGCCTTTATAAAACGCCCAGAGGAATGCGCCAGAGTAGATGCCAAATGTCACGCCAAAACTCTGAATGCACGCCATACGTAGAGTCTTAATATCTATTTAACTAAATCCTTTTAGTAGATAATTTCTTTAGAAAAAGCTTGATAAACAAACTGTTAAGAAGGGATTCTGGACACTCTCAAACTTACCAAGATGGTCAAGAGTAGCTTGCGAGGGAGGCAAAAAAAGTCGCTCAGATCACCAAAGCAAAAAAAGGCGCCTTACGGCGCCTTTTCTTATTCACTTATCGAGATTAGTCGATTGAGTGAACAGAGATAGTGTTGGTAGTACCAACCAGCGCGCCAGCTACAACAACGATGTTGTCGCCAGACTTAGCCAGGCCGTACTGAACCGCTTTCTCTTTAGCACGAGTGTAGATGCAGTCGCTGTTTTCGAAATCTTCAACAACAGACGCGCTAACACCACGAGTCAGACACATGTGCTGAGCAGTTTTAGCGTTAGAAGTCATCGCCAGGATCTGTGCTTTAGGGAAGTACTTACGTACAGACTTCACAGACTTACCTTCGTTAGTACAAACAACGATGGCTTTAGCGTCGAGGTTACGTGCAGTTGCAACAGCAGACTTACACAGAGATTCAGTTACACGCAGAGCACCAGTTACTTCTGGCAGTTCGCGCTGAACTTCGCCCATAACTTCGTCAGTGCGCTCACAGATTTTCGCCATGATAGCAACGGTTTCTGCTGGGTATTTACCTTTAGCAGACTCACCAGACAGCATTACTGCGTCAGTACCGTCCATGATAGCGTTAGCTACGTCACCCGCTTCTGCGCGAGTAGGACGAGGGTTCTTGATCATTGAATCAAGCATCTGAGTAGCAGTGATAACCGGCTTACGTGCAACAACACATTTCTCGATCATCATCTTCTGAGCGAAGATTACTTCTTCAACTGGGATTTCAACACCCAGGTCACCACGAGCAACCATGATGCCGTCAGACGCTTCCAGAATCGCGTCGAAGTTGTCTACGCCTTCCTGGTTTTCGATCTTAGACAGGATCTTAACAGTCTCGCCGCCGTTAGCGTTCAGCAGTTCGCGGATTTCAAGAACGTCAGACTCGCGACGGATGAAAGAAGCTGCAACGAAGTCAACGCCCTGAGAAGCACCCCATACCAGGTCGCTCTTGTCTTTTTCAGACAGCGCAGGCAAGTTCACGCTAACGCCAGGCAGGTTAACACCTTTCTTGTTACCCAGCTCACCAGTGTTCTCAACACGGCAAACTACGTCGTTACCAGTGATTTCAGTAACAGTCAGCTGAATCAGACCGTCGTCCAGCAATACAGTGTTGCCAACGCTCAGGTCTTTAGCGAAATCTTCGTAAGTTACAGCAACGCGAGTCTTGTCACCCACAACGCTCTGATCAGTAGTCAGAGTGAAAGTTTGACCTGCTTCCAGCACAACATCACCGTCAGCCAGGTTCATAGTGCGGATTTCAGGACCTTTGGTGTCGAGCAGGATAGCTACTTTCTGACCGGTTTCAGCAGATACTTCGCGAACAGCGTTGATACGTGCACCGTGCTCATCGTAGTCACCGTGGGAGAAGTTCAGACGCATTACGTTCATGCCAGCTTTTACTAGCTTGGTAAGCATCTCTTTGGATTCTGAAGCAGGTCCAATAGTACAAACTATCTTGGTCTTTCTCATTTCGAGGCCTCTGTAGTCTTGGCTACTAACGTTAAGATTTAGGGATTCAAAAAATTGCGCGATACCCTATCACGTTCCTGAAAAATTGCACTGATTTCGTGAGAGATAACTCACATTGCAGCGTTTTACATGAGCGTGATCAAATATTGTTAAATTGGCAAACCAATAGTGTAGTCGCTTCAACCACAAATGCAGATCTGACGAGGTGCCCTGGTGCTCAGGTTTTACCCAATCGTAGTAATATTACTTTCGTGGTACAGATTCAACCGATTCCTATCGGGGTAGTCACGTCCTTTTCTTGTTTTATTACAACATTAATAACAAATCGAAACAGCAGATTTCGATCAAGGTTTAGCAAGATTAGATGAATTCCTTATGAATGAGGCTCAAACACTCGCCTACGGCACTTCTTTTCGCTGAGTAACCCAGCCCAATCGCTTTCTGTTCAGCAATCGAGCAACTGCAATAATCCCCATCTACACTTCTCCGAATAGGCTGAATTTTCGAAAGAAAACTTAAAAAATTCAGGTCGTTTAGATCGATCGGCATTGTCGACAACGTATATCCATACAAAGCATCAGTGAAAACAGAGGAATAAGCGGGTTTGGACCATCTCAGTCATATCGCCAGAGAGGCGCTGAAACTATTACAGGCGGAGGTGTTGAGTTACGGGTTTAAACCTGCGATCCACTACGAGCTTGAGGGCGGATACAAGCCACGCCCTGGCAAGCAACTGGATTACCAAGCTGTTAACAAATCGATGGCAAAGTTGTCTCTGCAGGCAGAACTTAAGCCTGAGTATTGGCAATGTCAGTGGGAGTACGTTTCACTATTTAACGGCCAGTCTCCACTGCAAGAATCAGATAATCTCTACAAAGCGATCCAACTATTACCCGAACTGCTCTGTAAACATGGCGCGCAGCAGGTTTATATCCGTCCAGTGATTTGGAATGGCGACAGAGGCGGCATGGCATCAGGCAGCCGCGCAATTTTCCACCATACGGCGCGGGATATTCATATACCAAACGCGGTGCAACTCAACCTAAGCTTAATAGACAGCCACGGTAACAACTTAATGGCGGATGGCCCCCTGGCCGAACAGATCCAATGCAAGCTGCTGGAAACCAGCTATCACTACTGCGCCCTGTTCTTGCCGGAAGAGGAAGCGTTCGAGCGCATCCGGCTAAAGAGCCATTATGGACTTGACCAAGAACTAAGCTCGCCAGTGAATCTGTCTGGTGGACATCAAGGCAGTATCGCGCTCTATCGTCAGTGGGGTAAACACAATCAGCCCATGGGCGTAGAAACCACCCTGCTCGACTGCGAACAGCAACCGCTGGTAACCCGCCAGGATTGGCGACGCGGTGCACGCATTGAACACAGACTTGGGGCATCAAGCCCTCACTACAATCCGTACCTTAATTCAGTATTCGCGCTCGCTAATGTGGTTGATGTACTCGCTGAAAGACAACACGGCACCATGCCGGCAAAACGTTGTAGCGAACAACAGGCAGACGCCAAGCCATTACCCCATGCACTTTACGACAGCAGTCTTGGCGAGTTCCCCGGTCCATCGGCCCTGGCACTGTTACAGCAAGATGATTGGCTGGAAACCATACTGTGGCGAATACAGTCACACAGAAAACCAGAAACTGAATACAACGACATAGGCGCCGCGCTGAAACAGGAGCTAATGGCTTCGTTCACGCGCCGTCAACCTATCGGAGATGCCACAGCCAATTTGGCAAGCATTAACGGCAACCCGACAGAAACCATATAAAAGAAAACACCAAGGTTAGAAGCATGATCCAATCTACGCGCATTGCGCAGTTGAAGACCCCTTTGCTCACGGGATCCGACGTAGAGCAAAAACGAGCGGAACTAAAAGCTTATTTTCGCAATAGCTGGGATACCTATGAGTCACTGTTTGCCCTGATAAATAACGACGACGCTTTTTTACTCAGACCCGAGCCTCTTCGTCACCCGCTTATCTTTTACTACGGCCATACCGCCGTGTTTTACGTCAACAAACTGATCCTGGGTAAATACCTGGAGCAACGCATTGACCCGCGACTGGAAAGCTTGTGTGCCATTGGCGTGGATGAGATGAGCTGGGACGATCTGGATAGCCGCCACTACGACTGGCCCAGCGCAGATGAAGTGCGATGTTATCGTCAGCGCGTCGCAGCAACAATAGAGAAGCTCATTGATGAGATGCCACTGAGTCTGCCAATCACTCAGGACTCACTGGCATGGATCATTCTGATGGGCAGCGAACATGAGCGTATCCACTTAGAAACATCCTCGGTGATTATGCGCATGTTGCCACTCGAATACCTGGACAACCAAGCGGCGTGGCAAGCCTGCCCCTATGCTGGCGATGCGCCAGAAAATGCGCTGCGTCCTGTTGCCGCGCAGTCTGTTGTTCAGGGAAAAACTGAGGAAGACCCAACCTATGGTTGGGACAATGAGTATGGTGAGCAAACCACCCTTGTTGAGCAGTTCGATGCCTCCACCTATCTGGTTTCCAATCAAGAGTTCATGGCGTTTATCGAAGATGGCGGTTATCACTCTCCCGAGTTTTGGACCGAAGAAGGACAAGGCTGGCTGAAATTTACTAAGGCGGAAATGCCTCGTTTCTGGCTCAAGCGCAACGGCAATTACTACCAACGTAATCTGCTCGAGGAAGTGCCGTTACCAAAGAATTGGCCAGTGGAAGTGAACTACCTGGAAGCGAAGGCGTTCTGCAATTGGAAGGCAGACAAGATCGGCGAGATTATCCGGCTGCCTTCTGAAGCTGAATGGTATTGTTTGCGCGAACTGATTGAAACCGACCAGCCTTACTGGCAGGAAGCCCCAGGCAACGTCAACCTGGAGTACTTCGCCAGTTCCTGCCCAGTTGATAAGTTCGAAACCGCTGGCTTCTACGACATTATTGGTAACGTCTGGCAGTGGACAGAATCACCCATTGATGGTTTTGCCGGATTTGAAGTGCATCCTTTGTACGATGACTTCTCTACGCCTACCTTCGATGGCAAACACAATCTGTTTAAAGGCGGTAGTTGGATCTCCACCGGCAATGAAGCGATAAAAAGCTCCCGCTATGCGTTTCGCAGACACTTCTTCCAGCATGCGGGCTTCCGCTATATCCGCGCACAACACGCCGAGCCCAACCAATCGCCAGTATTGAACTATGAAACTGATCCTGAGATCACTCGTCAGCTGGAAACCCATTATGGGGAATCCAGACTGGGCTTACCTAACTTCCAGGTCAATAGCGTGGATAAACTGCGCGAAGAGATCGAGCTGGGCAATCAGTGTCGCGTATTGGATATTGGCTGTACCGTCGGCCGTGCCAGCTTTGAGTTAGCCAGATACGCAGGCCACGTAGACGCCATTGATATGACCGCTCGCCATATTCAGCAGGGCTACGCCCTTGTTGAGCAGGGTGAGCACAGATATACCAGCCCAACAGAAGGTGAACTGGTTAACTTCAACACTATCAATCTGCAGGAGCTCGGTTACCAGGAAGCCAAGCAGCGAGTGAACTTTGTTCAGGGCGATCCTTGCAACCTCAAAAGCCGCTTTACCGGATACGACTTGGTGTTAGCAAATGACCTAATCGATAAGCTAAACCTACCTGTTCGGTTTCTTGAGCAGATCCGTGAGCGTATCAACAGTAAGGGTTATCTGGTGATCACGTCGACCTATAACTGGGACAGTGAAGTCACCAAGCCAGAAAACTGGATCGGCGGCATTAAAGTGAATGGCGAGAACTTCACTACGCTCGATGGCCTCACCGAGTTACTGATCCCGCACTTCACTCTGGTGTCGGTAAAAAACCTGCCCTTAGTTGTGCCCCACTCTAAACGCAGAGCCTTGGTGGCAGAAGCTGAAATGACCATTTGGAGGAAACGATAACTCACGGCATGGGTCATATATAAAGTGGCTGGTGTATCTCGTTGAAATATAGGGTGATACACCAGTCTTTTCTGGTAAGGGAGTGACGTCATGTTCTACATCTATTCGCCCCAAGGGCGGATCTTCAGCGGTACCTTGGAGAAACTGCGCAAAGTAGACCGCGGCGCAAGCTCTCAGAGAACGGGCGTGCGCGAGGAGTATTTTCTCCAGCAGGAGATAGAGGCATCCGCTAATTTCGCTGACCCCCTTGAGCAACAACAGCATGAAAAGATCACGGGTGATGACGCCCCCTATCAGGCCAGCCCCACACAGCTACAGGCCTATCAAAAAGTTCTCGAAGATCAGGGCCAGCGAGAACCTGTCTATCATGCGTATCAGGCGATGAGCCGCAAAGTGGTGAGTGTCACGCCCAACTTTACGCTAGCTGAACTCATTGGCGTATTTAACCGGCACAACTACAAACTTCTCCCAATTCTAGATGAGGGCAAACTTGTCGCTGCCATCTCCCGGCAGCATTTGTATCAGATGTTGGTAAGTGACCCTTCAGTGTCGCGAGAAACCACGCTTGCTGAGTTGTTGGCCCAACGCCCACAACAGGTATTAAGCATTGATCCCGTCTCGGATATACGCCGTGCAGCCAAAGTGATGCTTAGCGAACAGATAGAGGCCCTTCCCGTGGTCAATGACCAGGGCGTTATGCTGGGGATCCTATCTCGCACAGATATACTGAACTGCGTCATCAAAGACCCGCCGCTTTCTCTTTGGACTTAAAGAAAAGTCTGGACCAAATTAATACATATAAAAGGTATGGTTTTGTGACCACCTTGGTCGCAAATAGTCCGAATTTATTAGAAGCTGCTGCTTTTCCTAATCACTGAAGTCTGAACAATGATTCATCGGCGGTGATTTGTTATCTCGAAGTTGTTCCAAGGAATACACATGGACGTCACTCGTGAAGTCGAGACGCAGCCGATTGATGCGCTTGTAAAAGAGCTTAAAGCCACAGCCAAGCAGGGCCTGTACAAAACAGCGTACCTGAAAGCGATTGATAGCTGGGGCCCGCTGCAGAACTGGCACACGCCCAAACAACTGTCTCTGGCAACCCACCTGCTTAGCCGACTCGGTGCTGACCGTCTGGCAGATAGCCTATGCCTGAAACTCTGGCGCAGATTCCCACATAACAATGATGCTGCCATCAAATACGCTATCTACCTGCAAAACAGCAAGGGACCGCTGGCCACCTTTAGGTTTATTGAAGACCATGAACCGCTGGCTGGAGACAACACCAAAGACAGAGCCGAATGGTTGGTGATGCGCGCGCTGGTAGCGATCCGGTTCAGGGATTTTGAAACAGCCGAGTCATTGGCAGAACAGGCAATAGAAATGACACCCGATGACGTCTGGGTGATCTCACTGCCAGGCTATATTCTGATGTCACAGCAGGAGTTCGAGCGCGCAGCTGAATTCTACCGCGCTCTATATCTGTCTCATCCTGTCGAGTCAGTGCTTAACCAATGGGCGAATGCCACCACGGCAGCCAGCAGCAAATCCGATGCAATCGCCCTGCTTGAACAACATATTGAGAGGTTTGAATCAGCCAGCTTATGGAGTCATCTGGCGAGCCTCTATTTGAACAATCACCAATGGTCTGAAGGAGAAGCAGCACTAGCGAAAATCCAGCAATACCGAATTGGTCACGACAAGTCACTGGAGCAGTATCTTGAGGGGCAATATGCCCGGCTGGCGCTGGAGTTTGGCGACTATGACAAAGCCAAGGTGCATTTAAGCCTTTGCCGCGGTAGTTACCACAAATCATTGCTCAAGCAACTCAACAGCAGTGACGATCACCAGAACAAAGTACAGCTAAACGTACCTTTTATTCGCCAAGAATATCTGACCTGTGCGCCCACCACCCTGGCGGCATTGCTGCGTTACTGGGGTATGGATTACAGTCCAAAACAGATTGCAGATCAGATCTGTTACGACGGTACCCCCGAGCACCTGCAGCGTAAGTGGCTGAATGAACATGCGATCCCCCACAGAAGCTTTGCAATGACCTGGGAATCGGCGGTGACGCTGCTTGATGCGGGGTTCCCGTTTGCTTTGGTGACTCACGACTCTACCAGCTCACATATGCAGGCGGTGATCGGTTACAACGCGACGACTCGGGTGCTGTATCTGATGGACCCTTCGTCTTCTTCTGAAGTTGAAATGCTGGCCGATCCCGGCATCGAGCAGATGAAGTACAACGGCCCGAGGGCAATGGCACTGGCACCGGCAGACAAAGCCGAACAGCTGGCAAAGTTTGAATTGGCTGAAGCTGAGATTTACGCGCTGTACAACCCCTTCGTTGATGCGCTGGAGCAAGGGGACCTGACCGCGGCTGAATCTAGGCTCGCTGTTTTAGAGAGTGCGCACTCTGACCACAGGCTCACACTGTTGGCGCAACGATCGCTGGCTCATCAGCAGGTCGACCACAGGACCATGTTGGTGAAGACTCAAGCCCTGCTTGACCGCTACCCCGAAGAGAGCTCACTGGCACGCTCCGCATTTCATTCCATGCTCAATCTGGGAGATACCGAAGAAGCGCTGAACTTCGGCCGAAATCAATTGGCGTTGAGGAAGGATCCCAGCTTTCTGCTGATGCTAACCCAGCAACTGCACAGCATGAAGAAATACGAAGCTGAGGTTGCTAAATACACGCAGCAGCTTCAGCAATATTGCTGGCACCTGGGAGAGGCGCTCTGGTCGCTGGGCCATTGGCATTGGGCAAAGCAAGAGTTTGAGCAAGCGCTTAACGCCTACCGATGGTCTGCCACACTGGAAGATACCAGTGAAACCAGTGCTATCAGCTATTTCAAGGCTCTGCGCTGCCAAAAGCGCGAGCAAGAAGGATTGGAATTCCTTAAGAAGCGCTATCAAAGGCTGGGTGCCAAAGCCGCAGGCCCTGCGATAACCCTGTTTGAGGCCCATGAATTAATGGGCCACGAGCACAAAGGCTTGACGCTACTTGAAGATGCGATTGAACTGAGGCCGAATGACAGCCAGCTACAGGCGTTCTATCTGGGTCAGTTGATCCAGGCGGGCAATATTGAACAGTTTGAAAAAGCCTTCTCAGAACAACATCAACACCTGGACGAGATCACCGCGAAGCATCTGCAAACCAAAGCGCTCAGGTATCAAGGCAAGTTCAACGAGTTGTTACCGCTCTATCGAGAACTCCATAAGGTACGCCCGCTGAGTCGAGAGTTTGGCGATAACTACTGCCAGTTGATGGCACAGCGTGAAGACCGAAATACTCTGGACCAAGAGTTGGAGCAGCAGTTAGCAAACGCCCCAACCCAGTGGACTCCCTTATGGCTGGTAGCCGATTGGCATACTAATTCCGATCGACAGATCGAAGCGCTTAAATCGCTTTTAGCGCGAAATGAAGATAGCGAGCAAGTCCATAGCCAACTGGTGAGGACATTGATCAAGCAACAGGCCCTTGATCAGGCACTGGCTCACGCCCGCAATTTTGTTGCGCAAATGCCGCAGATTTCTTTGGCTCATGCAGTACTAGCCGAAGCCCTGCTTGCTAACTCAGAAACTCAGCAAGCCAAACAATCAGCGCTGGAGGCACTGGCCATCAATGTCGACAATGACGACGCTATCTACACCCTGATGCGCACCTGCGCCAATATGGAAGAGCGCACTGACGTGCTGGAGCGGGTCATTGCTCTGCTAGACACTCAGTCAGTGTTTGGCGATGCCCTATGGAACATCAGTTATTGGGCTCAAAATGCGCTCTCTGATGAACGACTTGGAGAGTTGCATCGACTATGGCTGCACCGTTATCCAGACTGCTGGGAGGCATGGAGCAGCGCCGCAACTTATCACAGAGACCGAAATGATCTATCCACCTCTTTGGACCTTCTGAACAAAGCCAGATTACGCTTTCCACTGGTACCTAAGGTGCATTATGACTTTGCTGAAACCGCCTTTTACCTCGGGCAGTCCAAATTAGCGGTAGATGCTCTAAACGAAGCGCTGGCACAGAACCCACACTGGACATCCGCTTACAAAAAGCTCAGCGAGATTTATGAAAGCCAGGGCGATTTGGTCCAGGCAACCGAGGTGTTAAAGCGTGCACTCGTCTATCAACCCGATGATGGCATTCTTTATGGGTTACTTGCCGATATGCAATGGCGAGAAGGCAACAAAGAGATACGTGAAGAGGCGCTTGGCAACCTCGGGAAAGCGCTGGAACGTACCATGGATTACCCGTGGGCGTGGGAGCAGTTAACCACCTGGGGCAACGAGCTTAATAAACCAAATCTCGCCTCCGAGTTGGCCCATAGGTTCGTAGAGGAGAACGACTCCGCGCCGATCACCTGGTTGAACCTGGCGAGATTTGGTGAGCTGGGTAATAAACAGCAAGTAGAAGCCAACATTCGCAAGGCGCTGTCTTTGAACCCTGAATACAGCAGCGCACAGAGTGCCCTGCTTGATTTGATGCTGGACCAATATCGCTACGCAGAAGTGTTATCCACCTGTGATGAATGGACCGGCAAAAACGCCCTCAATGTAAATGTGAAATTTAAGCGCGTTGAGGCATTCTGGCGCACAGGCCAAGGTAAACAGGCCATCGCCGAAGCGCAATCCATATTGTCAGATTCACCTAACTACAGCACGGGTTGGCGCAGGCTCGCCTCCATGGCCCGACGCATGAACAACAAGGTGATTGCATTGGATGCTGCTAATCAACTGGCAAAGTCCAACCCTCATGATGCCAGCGACCTGACCTTTGCCGCCGATGTCTTCTCGGAATTCCGTCCCAGTGACCCTAAGGTGGGCGATTGGCTGGCTAAAGCTTTTTCCATTCAGCCTCAGGAAAGCTACGTATCGCTCAATTGGCTTGACCATCTGCTGGAGCAAAATGCCTATGAACAGGCACAGGAAGTTGAACAGGTTATCGCCAAGTTTGAAGATGATCCCTGGCTCTGGACCAGACAGATAAAACGTTTTTGCGCTACGGAGCAAACGGAGCAAGCGCTGGCCCGCTGGGAAGAGGTTCTTAGAAGCGGCGAAGACACAGGCTGGCTATATCAAACAGGCTTGCAGGCACTGACCAACACATCGGTGTCAAAACAGGCAATTATGCAGTTGGAAGCGGCTATATCTGACAACCAGGCGGCTCCTGTTGCGGCTAATATATGGGCAAAACGCCAGCACCCTCGAAAGAATCGCGTCAACTTGTTCAAAATGTTTGATAAGTTGCACGGTCCGGTATGGGATGCGCTGGTTGAAGGTTATTTTGAACGCTTAGAGGAGAACCACCAACTTCCTCATCCAACCTTTTTGGAACAGCATCAGGCCAAGATGAAAGCCTCTGTGAGGCTAACGGGCAGTTACGCCTACCTGCTACAAATGAATGGTCATTTCTACGATGCCATCGACTGGTATAAACACCTGCCCACAGGCAAACCTGAGCAAGTGCCTGGCTACATCTGGTATCAATACCAGTGGGCTTTGCGATACCTGAATCGATGGACAGATGCCAAGCGTATCAACCTGCTGGCGGTAGAGAACGAACCGGATAACTGCTATGACAGCGCGCTGCTTTGGCGCGCATTGGATCTGCTGATGGCGGGACAGGAGCAAGGCCAAAACGTACTCTCTAACTTGAATCAGGATTACATTACGACCACGGAGCAGCACCTCTATCAGTGGTGCCACCTTTACGGGGCGATCCTGGATGCGCCTCTGGATACGCAGTTTGAGCAACTACTGCCACTGATGAAAGAGGTAAGAAAACGCCGCAAACAAGATCCCAACTGTCAGTTCATTGCGCGTGTTCGCCGTCACTTTATTGCCGCAGCATCAAGTAACCTGGCATCTGGGGGATTACTTAAACAACTCTGGATTCGATTACGCTTGAGCATGAAATTATGATAGATATTTTGCTTCCCCATTATCTTTCGAGGAATTGATTGCTGTGGCAACTAAACCCATCTACCTGTTTGATTGGGGAGATACCCTGATGGTGGATATCCCCGGCCAACCGGGAAAAATGTGTGACTGGCCAGAGGTCATCGCCTGCCCTGACGCGGCCACAACGTTAGCCCAGTTGTCGCAACAGGCGGATCTGTATATCGCCACCAATGCGGCCGAATCTACTCCCGATGATATTGAACACGCTTTTTCCCGCGTTGACCTAGCTCGCTATATCAGTGGCTACTTCTGTTTCACCAATATCGGCGCGCGCAAAGGACAACCGGAGTTTTTGCAGCGGATTATAGAGCAGCTAGATGCTGCGCCTGAGCAGATCATTTATGTGGGGGACAGCCTCGACAAAGACGTATTGCCCGCCCTCGCCGCGGGCCTAAATGTAGTTTGGTTGAATGGTGACAATCTAATCGATACACCTAAAAACGTTCGCAGGATAAAGAGTCTGGCTGAACTCTAATTACCCTCATCCCTGCTTAGCAAAATGTGTAGAATCCCCCTCTCACACGACCCAAAAATTTTTCCCAAAGAGGGGCAGTTTTCTTTTATGACAAAGCCTGTGACACAGCGGATCGGCAATATCGCCCTGCTGGTTGAAAATTATGATGATGCGATAGCTTTCTACACCAGCCAACTTCAATTCACCTTGGTTGAGGATATCGACATAGGTGATGGCAAACGCTGGGTTCAGGTGTCGCCGCCCAATTGCCTTGGCACAAATCTGGTTTTGACACAGGCAACGACAGACGCGGAAAAACAAGCAGTGGGAAATCAAGCTGGCGGATTAGTGTTGATGTTGCTGCAAACCAATGACTTTTGGCGGGACCATAAGCAGATGAAAGCAAACGGTGTGATCTTCGAAGAGGAGCCCAGAGTCGAGCCCTATGGCACTGTTGCTATCTTCCAAGACTTATATGGCAACCGATGGGATCTGATTGAACCAGCAAGTGATTTCTAACAACGACCAGACAGCAAGGAACTGTTTAAGCACGCCCAACCGCAGAATCGGCTTCTTCCAGGCTAGAATAAAGGTTGAATGTCCAGGTAGTAGCGAGGTCGGAAATGGCCTCAATATAACGTTTGATCTTAACGCGGACCTCCTTATCTGAAGCAACAAAAACGCCTCTAAAAGACGCCTTGTCGATGGAGCGTCCCATATCCTTCACTGCTGACATCAGGATTTGTGTTTCTGACAACTCTAAACGGTCAACGTCCGATAGATCCCAGACACAATAATCAGCATCAGGGAAGCGTGGACTAGCAAAAACTTCGTGGTCAGCACCGCAAACATCCTGATAAGGGACAACGCCGGCAAACCTGATATAGATGCCATTTTCTTCCCAAACAGCACGATACGACATTGCTACCTCACACTCCGTTTTGGAGATTCTTAAAACAGTTCTTTGTTAGCAAAAAATGCGCGAAACACCCTAGGTATTTCGCGCATATTTGACAGCTAGTTTAAGCGCTTTGTTACAGCTTTTTCCCTGACCAAGGACAATAGTTCCAGGACACATGGGCCAATTCGCCGTTCGGACACACACGCGGAACAAACAACGAATTCAACGGCGTATCAAAGCTAGCGTTCAAGGGGATGCCTTCTCTGGTTTTAACTGTCACTTCAAGATTCCCGGTGGCATAAGGATCTAGCAGGCGTTTACCTTTGCCGTCAACGTCTCGATAAATATAGAAGTGAAAGTTCGCTCCCATTTGGCCCATTGCCGCTTTAAGAATAGGGCCAAATTGTGCCATCAGAAGCTGCATCTCTTGATCGACATTTAGATCAGGCTTGAGAATGACTTCTTCTGCACCGGCAGCGGTATATGTCACACGCATACTCTTGGTCATCTCCTCTCTCGAGTAGAAGTTAAACGCACCGAGAGGGGAAATATCAGCCTGAACAACTGCAATGACAGAGTAATCTATCAATACTGACAGCATCTGTTTCTTCATCGCCTGAGTAATATTCGGGTCACGAGTAAGCACCGATTTCCAATACTCGTAAGGGACCCACCAGCTGAATGCAACATGGCTATCACCTGCACCTTCAAACTGCGCCTGCGTATCTGCCGTTATCTCATTAATTGACACCGCAGACAGTTCCTTGCGTTCCAGTGCTACCCCTTGCAAAGAGAAACACGCCAGAACAACCATCAATACTTTTCTCACGCTACTAACTCCCAAAATCTACCGTTGCCATCTGTTATTGAGCAAACTCACTCTCTTGAATATGAAAAGCTACACTCCCCTCTCCCAATGAGGGGGAAGGCACGGGCATAGCCAGAACGAACTCGCCTTGCATCTCTGTTCGCCCTGTCCCGTGTTCATCTTCGAAATAGACAAAGTCACCATTAAATAGCGTCAATGAGATCACTTTTTCAAACTTGCCGTTTTCACCATATTGGACTTTGATGCTGGCCAGGTATTTATCTACTTTCTCCGGCGTGTGCACAGTCAGGTCTAACGCCTCTTCCAGCTGTTGTTCGAATTCTCCAGGCAGTGGCAAGCAGTTGTCGTAGTGCAATCGACAAATGCCATAAGGCTTTGTCCGAATATCCAGACGCTCCCACATCACTGAAGCAATGCGCCCGGGAAATCGGTTGAAGTAATCGCTGCGCCGAAACACTTCTTCTCCAATAAACCCCAAGGCTTCTGGGTAGTAGTCATCGTCAGGGTAGGTCTCATCCCAAGGTAAGTTGCTAACGGGCCAGTTTTTCTCGTCAGTGAAGTAGGTGGCAATAATAAGGTCATCGAGCGATGTATCACCGGTATTGAGCGCCATGACACGGGTAAATCCATTGTCGCCCAAGAACTGATAGAACAGGTAGACAGGTTTGCCCTTATGCAGCCAGTAGAACACAAAACCTATATCCTGTTTAATTCGGTAACTGCGTTTGTATTTCACCTGGCTGGCAATGGGATCGGGCTTGAAAAGTGACTCATCTGCGGTTTTCTGAGCCAAAGACTGTAAGTCCGGTAACAACCATTGCCACTTGGGGTCAGCTTCACTGACCTCTAACCCTTGGCCAATAAAGGCTAGGTCGGAAGAGACGGCTTTGACCAGTTTATAGTCGTGAGGAGCAAGTGTTTTAGATTGGTAATAATCCAAATAGAAACGTACAGCCAGTAGCGCCAACGCCAGCATAACGAAGTAGGCTAATCCCCAGCCAATCAGTTTCTTTATCATGTACATAGGCATCGAGTTCCATTCTTGCCATTCACCCTACCGAAAGCCCTGCGTTTCGGGAAGGTGACATATCACGTTTTGCTTTATTTAGCGGATGTTACTCAGACTGTGAGACATCAGTCGATGAGTGCCGTGCGATAAATAGTGATGAGTTGTTCAAGGGTCTCGCAGCTTTCCTCTTGAGTCGCAGAGGTAAACAGGCCTTTGATACTCAAAATCAAACTGCTGGCGATCGCTTCAGCAGTGAGACCTACTCGACTAAAAGAGATTTCACCTTTTTCAGCGCTCTGTTTCAGGCACTCAGCAACAAACTCTGCCATCACCTGACGGTGAGCTTCCATCTCTTTCGCACAATAACGCTGAGCAGCCTGCACCAAGTCATGCAATACCAGTGAATCACTAATCTCTTCGAAGATAGGCAGACCCCAGTCGTTCAATAACGCCTTGATTGCATCCCAAACAGAAGCATATTTAGCGGGATACTCAGGCAAGCGATCCTGTAGGCGTTTCTGGTGTTGCAATACCACGGTTTGAAACAGTTCCTCCTTACTGGAGAACTGTTTGTGGATGGTGACACGGGAGATCTCAGAGTAACGGCTGATCATGGCGATGCTCGCCGCACTGTAACCATGGCGGAAGAAACAACGCTCTGCAGCATTAAGAATGATTTCGCGGGACTGAGACATAACCTGCCGTACTACTTGAATCAAACAATCGGCGCGTAGGTTAACGACTTCGTTCTCAAGGTGCAATTTTCATGTTTACACTTTTTGTAAATATGTTAACTTTATTTCAATTTTGTATAGTAACCATGCAGTGAGTGTTACATTGATTATCCAGCGACCGCCCCTTATATCGAAATCGGCCGCCTTGGCTTTAGCCTTTATCCTGGCTGGAACAGTTACTTTAACTGGCTGTAATAACAGCGGTTCCGACGCAGAGCAAAATAAGCAGTCACAACTAAAACCACGCGTGGTACAACTATCAAAAGTGATCTCCGCAACCGCTGAGCGTCACTACCAGTTTCCTGCTACGGTTCAACCGGTAAAAACCGTAGAGCTGAATTTTGAAGTCTCTGGTCGCTTAAATTTCACTGATATGCCCCAAGGCACAGCAGTAAAGAAAGGTCATCTGTTGGCCACCATGGACAGTGCACCATTTGAGCGCCGCGTTCGTGAAAACGTCGCTCGTCATAAACAGGCGCGACTGGAGCTGGAGCGCATCCGCTCCCTGTATGAAAAGAACCTGGCTGCCAAACGCGATCTGGACAATGCTGAAACCCAGTTTGAGATCACCCTGGTCGATCTGGAAAACAGCCGTCAGGATCTCAGCTACTCCAGTTTGGAAGCACCTTTCGATGCCCTGGTCAGCGAGCGCCTACTGGAGAATGACAGCTACATCAGTGCTGGTACGGCTGTGGTGCGCCTTCAGGATATCTCCAAAGTACGCTTCGAATTGAACGTTTCTGAACGCATTCTGACCGCCAATATCGACAACAAGATCGTCAGTGCCAAAGCCTTTCTTAATGGCGCCGTAAACCAAACCTTTGATATCCACTACGTCGAACACACCACTGAACCCGATCCTGTAACCCAAACATACAAAGTGCTGTTTGAGATGGAGCCCCCCGAAGGTGTTCGCCTGACACCAGGACTGCGCGCCTACGTCGAAGTGAGCGTCGCCAACATTCATCATCAGGGCGGTATTGTCGTGCCTCTGACCGCCATGGTGGCGGAAGCCGACGACAGCTTCAGTGTGTGGCGCTTTAATCCAGGCGCCAAAACGGTACACAAACAGAAAGTGCGTGTTGCCAGCGTTACCGGCGAACACGCAATCATTGTCGAAGAAGATACTGCCAATGGTCTGCGTGCCGGCGATGAAATTGTATCCGCAGGCGCATCGCAGATGAGCGAAGGCTTGTTGGTTCAACGCTACGTTGCGGAGTAACCGACATGGATATCGCTCGTTACTCAATTGACACCCCGGTCAATACCTGGCTGCTGATCCTTATTTGTCTGATCGGTGGTTTGGTGGGCCTGAATAATATCGGCCGGCTGGAAGATCCCGCATTTACCATCAAGCAGGCCAAAGTGCTGACGGCCTATCCTGGCGCCAGCGCCGAACAGGTAGAACAGGAGATCACCGAAACGCTGGAGATCGCTATCCAGCAGATGCCACAACTTCGCCGAGTAACTTCAGTGTCAAAACCTGGCAATTCGGAGATCACAGTAGAGATAAAAACTCGCTTTGATGCCGACCAGCTGCCACAGATCTGGGATGAACTGCGCAAGCGACTGAGAGACGCTCAGGGCACACTACCCAATGGTGCAGGCAAACCCAGAGTCGTTGATGACTTTGGTGAGGTATTCGGCCTCTACTATGCGCTATCTGCGCCAGACTTTTCACCGTATCAACTGCGCGAGTTTTCTCGCATCATTCGCCGCGATCTGTTGATGGTGTCAGGTGTCGCCAAGGTGGAAGTCAACGGCGTGATGCAGGAACAGATCGTCGCAGAAATGGACCCCAATCATATTGCTGGGTTAGGTCTCTCTTTTCCCGATGTCGCCGCCCTATTGCAATACAACCTGCGTCCCTTTAACAGTGGTCGCATGTTAATTGAAGGCAACCAGATCCGCGTGCCAGTGGAGTCAGCCACCAACCACCTGCAGGAAATAGGCAACCTGATGCTGGCAGTGCCCGGTAGCAACGCCACCATTCGCATCAGTGACTTTGCCGACCTGCGCTTAGAAACCAAAGATGTACAGCCTAACTTGGTGCGCTACCAGGGTAATCCGGCAATAACGCTCGCTGTTGCAGCCCAGAGCGACGTCAACATTGTCGAGGTCGGCAAAGCGGTTCATCACCAGGTGAAGTTACTGCTTGAACGCTTACCTGCCGGTATCACGCTGGATGCCATTTATGACCAGGGCAAGGTGGTCGATGAATCCGTAGATGGCTTTATTCTGAACCTGGAACTGTCGGTGATGGTGGTTACCCTCACCCTCTGCCTGTTTATGGGATGGCGCTCTGGCGTGGTTGTCGGCTCAGTGTTATTGCTGACGGTCATGGGCACCATCCTCACCATGTGGCTGTTTAAGTTGCAGCTTCAACGCATCTCGCTGGGTGCCATGGTGATCGCAATGGGCATGCTGGTTGATAACGCCATCGTGGTGGCTGAAGGCATGATGCTGAGGATACAGCAGGGTAAGTCCGCCAAAGACGCGGCCAGCTTTATCGTTAAACGCACCCAATGGCCCCTACTCGGCGCGACAGTGATTGGTATTGCAGCGTTTTCCGGTATCGGCCTGTCCGATGACCAAACTGGTGAATTCCTGTTCTCGCTGTTTGCAGTGATCCTGATCTCTCTGATGCTGAGCTGGATCCTGGCCGTAACCGCCACACCTTTGTTTGGAAAATACTTCTATAAAGTGGGTAACAGTGGCGCCAACGAAAGTTTTAATTCAGTGTTCCACCGCATCTACCTTGCAGGACTTAACGGTGCCCTTCGTTTTCGCTGGATCACCGTACTGCTGCTGGTTGTTATCACCGTGGTCGCTTACGCCAGCTTTGGTAAAGTAAAACAGGGCTTCTTCCCACCCTCTAATACCCCCATCTTCTATATCCACTATTGGGGGCCGCAGCACCGCGATATCCGCACCACAGAGCAGTTCATGGTGGAAGCGGAAAAGCTGGTACGTGACAACGAGAATGTGGAAGCAGTAAGCACGTTTATTGGCCGCGGCGCTGATAGATTCACCCTCACCTACGCACCGGAATCCAGTAACGAAAGCTACGGCTTGTTTATGGTGCGGATGAAAGATCCTGCCGATATCGACGCATATGCATCTGAAATCGGGCCTAAATTGCGTTTGGTTGATCCGGAAGCCGATATCTTTGTGAAACGCATTATCTTTGGCCCTGGCACAGCGGCGAAACTGGAAGCCCGTATTTCTGGCCCGGATGCCACGGTACTCAGACAGTTGGGTGAACAGGCTCTGCAGCTATTTGAACAAGACCCGTATCTCAAGGACCAGCGCCACAACTGGCGCGAAAAAGCGATCACGCTGGCACCGCAATATGAAGAATACAACGCCAGTGTCGCCGGGGTGACGCGTGCCGATTTTGCCGATGCGATCCAGTACAACACCCATGGTCTGGAGTTGGGCAAGCTACGTGATGGTGACTATGACTACCCCATCGTTGCAAAAGTGCCGAACTCTGAAAACGCTACCGTCGATAGCCTGCGTGATGCTCAGGTGTGGAGCGCGCAGCAAAGACGTTACATCCCGTTAAGTCAGGTAATGGAAAAGGTAGAACTGCAAAGCGAAGAGGTACTGCTGCAGCGCCGCAATCGAATTCGGACCATTAGTGTGCTGGCTGAGCCCGGCGATCATGAAACCGCCGCCAAAGCGCTGGCCCGGATTCGCCCCGCTATTGAAGCGATGGATCTTCCCGACGGCTACTCGCTGGAATGGGGTGGCGAATACGAATCCAGTCGCGATGCGCAAAAAGCTTTAGGAGGCGGATTACCCGTCAGCTTCCTGGTGATGCTATTGGTGACCATTCTGCTGTTTGGCAAAGTACGTCAACCGCTGATTATCTGGCTGATTGTGCCAATGGCCGTGGTAGGTGTTGTCACTGGCTTGATCAGTACTGGAATGCCATTTGGCTTTATGTCACTGCTCGGCTTCCTTAGCCTGTTTGGCATGATGATTAAAAACGGTATTGTTCTGATTGAAGAGATCGATCTTCAGATTGAGGAAGGCAAACCTGTTCGGCAGGCGATTGTAGACGCCAGCCTCAGTCGTTTACGTCCAGTATCTCTGGCGGCAATCACCACCATTCTGGGTATGGCGCCGCTGCTGTTTGACGCGTTCTTTGCCGATATGTCAGTCACCATTATGGGCGGCCTGGCCTTTGCCACCGTGCTTACCCTTATCGCCGTACCCGTGTTGTACGCGATAATGTTTAGGGTGAGCTTTAGGAAGCAGCCCGCTCCGAGCGCACAGGCGGTTAAGAGTTAAGATCTATTCGAAAAGGAAAAGCCTTCTCTGCTAAAAACACAAGGTTAAGAGAAGGCTTTTTTATATTAGTTATCTTTTACGAAAGGCTCTTGCTACTGCCATCTCTTCTGCGACCGTTTTTTCTGGTACGTAGCGCGATCAAACCTAAACCGCTCAGCGCCAGCACCCCAAACGCCGCAGGCTCTGGCACATCACGGATCTGAATTCGCGCCACTTCAAAACCCTGTTGGGTAAAGTCAGCCGCCATCTCATCAATGGTGTAACCCGTCGCGGTAGTACCGCCGATAATCGCCAGGCCACCGGGCAGTACATCTAGCCCTTGGTGAAAGCCTATCAGGCCATTTTCATCTTCTCTGGGCAGTGCATCAGCACCCATCAAAAATGGGGCACCATAGCCAGTATTCTTCTCAGTACCTGAATCCCAAACTTGAGAGCCCAGTACCAGAATGTCCAGTTCCTGGAAATTGCCCATGCCATCAAACAGGCTGTATGCCATAGCGTTGTCGTTACCAATAAAGGCATCATTGGTTGGGATCAGCATGGAAAGGAAGCTGAAATAGGCATTGTCGACCGCATCCAATTTAAACACACCCGACTCGGCGCTCTCACCTGGTTCAAATACCGGCGCCATACCACCGGTTGCCAGCAAAGTGCCCTGCACACCATTCGCCTGAGCGGCCGCAAAGTCGCCAGACACGCCCGAGGTATCGCCATTTTCCGCTAACGCCTGCACTGATGCTGATGCCGCTGCGCCGGCATTAAAGCTATCAAACGAGCCGTCATGAAAACCCATCCACACCGGGGTGATCGCCAGCCCTCCCTGATCAAACAAACTGGTCACTTCCACTCTTACATATGCTGCATTGGCTACCGATGACAGACAGACACTCCCGGCAACCGCCGTCATCGCAATTGTTTTGCTTATCCTGTTCATAATTTTTGTCCCAAGTCTTAAACCTATGCGTCCATCCAAGGTGATAAAACGCGCATGAGGGGCTTAAAACCACCCGGCGGCTAATACGCTACCCAGACCATCGGAAGTACCCACACCACAGACAATCTGGCAAACCACGCAACAACAGAACTGACGAGGGTTTACTGCAAAACCAAACTGAGATTAGGGAGCAAATATCGCAGAAGTATCACAAGGGGATAACGATATTGGATACAGCATCAATAGCGGACTGATGACTAGAACACAGCCAAAGCAATCGTGTAGTTTCCCGGTTGAGAGAGTCACTAATTTCAATAGTAGTGACCTAACCACCTGTTTCGATAGCAAACTAGCTGATAAGGTCGGTCTAAAGGGGGACTCTGTATGAATAACGTAACCATCTTGTTAGTGACACTCTTGTGTGTGTCAGGTTGCAGCTCTATTAGTGACATTTCAACAGATCCGCGGTTTTCTGAGGTTTTGGGTCGGGATATCCCACTTAAAGAACAGGCAGTTGTTTGCAGCGGTAAGCCTTTAAAAACTGGCTTATGGTCATTCGTAGACTATGAATTGATTTATGACGAAGACCAAAAAGGGAGTTGTACCTTCGGCGAAACCGTTGGCGTACTAAAGATCGGCAGTCCAATCGACATATATGAAGTAAAGGTACACAAAACATTTGGTGTAAAAACGGCTTCAGATCTCTATTTCATTGCTCGCTCTAGCTCTCTTGGTACTTCGAAACAAAGTTTCTATATTTCGATGGGCAGTTTAGCCAGCCTAATTCATCTGTGATCCAGTTACTAACACGTAAGACTTTCTGATGCGCCCTTTAGACTCTAAACGCAACAAAACCGATGCCATCATTAGATCTTTCAATGTGGCTCTGATGAGTGATGCGAAGTGGGTAAAGTTACTTTCGAACTTGTCCGAAATTGCGGAAGATAATTTGAAAACCACAGTAAAGCTTGTATGGGATAAAAGCCCTAGATCTATACGTATTGATAGCGACATTCAGTTTGGCTTCGACTATTACATATCATCAATGGAATCAATGATAAGTGGCTACCCTAAAGGTTTCTACGATTACCGCGAGCTGGAATGGATTGAAGTTTCCGCATCGTCAGCAGTCCTGGAGCACATTGAGGCTAAGCTTAAGAGTCTTGGACAATTTGAAACTGAATTTCGCGAAAAATCTATTCGCATCTATGGCTACAAGTAGACACCTGGCAAATCGAATATACTAAGGTCTTTGCCTCGTAGCTGCTGCGCCGCAAATTGAAGCTGCTCCCGTGAATTAGGGCACTCTAAAAGCTAAACAAAACCTATGAAATGCTTCTGCTGCGATAAACGCGCGACTAATAAAGAATTGCTGGTGATCAAAACTCAGACATACTGCGCCGTATGCGCTGAGGGTTTGTTTGGCAGGGAGGCGCTGGAAAGCCCTGCTCCAGAAAAATCGACGCTGCCTTTGCAGCTTTTATCTCACTTAAAAGTGTTTCTGTTTTTGGTATCAGGGCTATGGGTACTGGTACTTTTGTATGAGCTGGGCGAAGCGCTGGTTAAATTTATCAAAAAGCGGTTCTTTTAAAGAGCTGCGTGCCCAAAAAAGGACCTTGATATGACTTTCAAACAAGCATTAGCTCACCACCTTGCAGCAATACAGCAGCGTGATCTACGAGGTTTTCGTGAAACAGTGGTGCAGGACGAACGCCTGATGGTGATATTGCCTAACGGCAAGGTTATCCAAGGGTTTAATGACGTACTCACGTTCCATACCGGGTGGTTTAACGATCAGGACTGGCGGCTTGAAACAAAACAAATAAGCCTTGTTGAAGGTGACTCTCTCTCCACCGCCCTGCTGCTAGTTGACTACCAAGACCTAAACGCTGACGGTGAGCCCTATTCGATGAGCTACTACCTGAGCCTGACGTTTACTTTTGAGCAGGGTAAATGGCTAATGCTGTTTGATCAAAATACCCTTGTTTCTAACTAACCACCTCGACTAACAACTAACGCCAAGCAGCGTTTAGCGGCACCGCTCCGATGCTTCAACCTGATAACGCCGCGAATTAGCATCAAAGCTAAACCGATAACAGCCTGATTCTGAGATGCGTAAACGGATATTATGACCATCAACATCACCCTGCCCATCGCCTTCGTTATCGCCCCAGTTTAAGCCCCAGGTCGACTCTCCCCTAACCTCGAACTTGTATTCATACTGACCCGCGCTTAAGACTGTATCCACGGTCCACACGCCACTCTCGTCAGTGGTCATGGGCGATGAGCCGTCCCAGCCATTCATACTGCCGCGCAGATAAAGCGAATCCAGTTTCGGCCCTCTCAACATCACAGGTGTTGTGATCGCTTCTATGTCACCGGGATATGCGGCGATCAAATCCGCTTGGCGCTGGCCCAGGTACAGTGCGGTCACGCTTTGTTCGGGCACGTTCTCGATGCGCACCCGGTCGTAGTTACCATCCAATATTGTCTGAGCATGTGATTGGTCACCCAACAAAGGCGAAAGATAAATGCCCTCTTTTTGCAGCGCTGAGTGTTTCAAGGAGGACAAATCCAATGAAATGGTGCGCTTAGTTTTAGCCACATTGAGCACCAGCACTATCGCTTCATTTTGGTTATATCGCGCCAGTGCAAACACATCACTTTGATGGGCTCGCAGTGAGGTGAACTGACCGGATTTGGTAACTGGGTATTGATGGCGGATCTGCAAATAGGTGCGGTATTGCTGCAGCAGCGAATTAGCCTGTTGTGTCTGCTTGGCTTCATCCTGCCAGTTAAACAGCCCTCTTAGTTCCACATCGGGCCGTACTTTGCCGGTAAGCCCCAGTTCGTTACCGTAGTAGATCATCGGCGTACCGGGACCCAGCAGTTGTAACGCTGCTGCCATCGCCACCTGATTGGCATTGCCATTATGCCGGGTCATGGGTCTTGGCAGATAGCTATCGTGGTTGCTAAGGAAGGTCATGGTCTGATAGCCAGCAGGAAAGTGGCGAGCCTGATAACGCCAAAGTTCCGTTAAACCTGACGAACCAAAGCCTGAAGGATCCCCCGCAGCCACTTCGGCGGCTTCCCACGCCCAATTAAAATCAAATCCCAATTGCAGGGAATCTTGCCCATTGCCAAAGTAGCGACCCGCTTGCTCCTTGGGTCGCCAAAGTTCGCCTACTAGCACTTTCGCTGGCTGATAGCTGTCAGCGATCTGGCGATACTGTTTTAACAGTTCAAAGGTGGCAGGCCTGTCGGCTTGTAGCGTCGGACCATCTTCAATTAGGTAAGGTGTACCATCAACCCGCGCACCATCAAAACCGAAATCCAGCCAGTACCTAAGCACCTTGGCCATCTCTTCTCGCACTAAGGGGTTATGGTGGTCGAGATCGGCAATTTCCTCACTTTGAAAATAGGTGTAAAAATAGCGGCCGTCGGCAGGTTTCCACACATGGTGCCACTCTCCTCCGCCCCAGGCGTCTTCCCAATCTGTTGGCGCCTCGTCACGCCAGGGATACCAACTCTTGTATTTGCCCCCTGCCCGGCTCGATTTAAACCAGGGATGCTCCACTGAGGTATAGCCGGGCACAAAGTCGAACAACACTTTTACGCCCCGCGACTTGGCCAGTGCCAACAACGCCTTTAAATCTTCTTCGTCTCCAAACAGCGGGTTTATCTGGTAGTAATCCGTGACATCGTAACCATGAATATTGTCGAGAGGATCGTTGGATTGTCTGGCGGACTGATAAAAGGGAGAGAGTAAGATCAGATCGACACCAAGGTCTGCATAGCTCGCTGGATTGCCGTCATTGAGATAATCAAAGCGTTGAATAATGCCCTTAAAATCACCGATCTGGTCGCCATCACCATCAGCAAAAGATTTAAGCCAGATATGGTAGCCCGTAGCATGACGGTACCACTCAATATTGTCTTCCGGCGCCTGGGTTGCGGGTGCGGGCGCAGGTTCAGCAGATGCTTTTTGCAACGCAGCGAGTTCAGCATAGCTTTCGTTGGCAATGGCTAAACTTGTGATAGGCAAGATGATAGAAGAATGACTTGATACTGCGGGCGCTGCATCTGTTGTTACGCAAAGAGAAAAAGTCGCCAAACACAGGCTTGTCATCAAGAGTGTGCGGCCAGGAGATACACAGCCGTTCACCAAGTTTTGCCTACCCAGCTTTAGCCCCATGGTTTTCATCCCCCCATTCTCTTGGTTGGGTTCAGCACAGAAACACATAGCCCCACCAGAACTGAATAGACTCGCACTAAAACTTCATCATATCGAGAGCGATAGATTACATCCGCTAACGCATTGAAAACTGTGAGTAACCCCTATTTCCGCGAGCCAAACACCGCGAAGAAACCAAGATTAAATAAACTTTTTACTTTACTTTACTTTAATAGATAAACCTTCTAGCTTACTTATTAAATAAACAACAAAGTTTATAAAAATAAAGCTAGCCATTATCAGTGGAAGCCATCGCACAGGATCTCAAAGCGCCAAAGTAGCCGGGTATCTGGCTGAAACGGTCAAAGATTATGAGCAAGTCACCCACATCGAACTGTGTCGCTATGACCTACCATTTTGGGATGGAGGGGAGCTCTCCCCTAAAGATGCACTGGTCTGGGAGCAGGTGTCACAACCCGTCCGGGACGCTGATGCTTTGGTGCTGATTACGCCTGAATGGGGCGGCATGGCAACACCAATTATGAAGAACTTTCTGCTGATGTGTGGCCTGAACGAGTGTGCTCACAAGCCAGCCTTACTGGTATCTGTTGTGAGTGGTATCAGTGGCGCCTACCCTATTGCAGAGCTGCGTATGAATGCGACTAAAAACATCAAACTGGTTGCGGTGCCCGATCACCTGATCATCAGAGATTGCACGGAAGTGCTTAATAGTGCCCAAGCGGAAAGTCCTCGCGATAGCAGGCTGCGAGACAGAGTCGACTATTCCCTGCACATGTTGCACCAGTATGCAAAAGCGCTAAAACCCTTGCGAGAAGAAGCCCACACAAACCCACACCCAAATCAAGGTAACTACCCCTACGGCATGTAGTGCATACAGCTTAAGCCTGCAGCCAAAGAATAAGGAAAAACCTCATGATTAGATTAGAACACATCAACCTGGTAGTCCCCGATATCGCCCAAGCACTGGCATTTTACCAAGCCGCGTTTCCGCACTGGCGCACCCGTGGCGGTGGCGATCAGGTGTGGTATGGCACCCCCCGTAGCTGGATACACTTTGGCGATGACAATAACTACATCACCCTGAACAGCGCTGGCCAAGGTGAAAACCGAGATTTAACCGGAAGCAGCACCGGTCTGGCCCATTTCGCCTTCGAAGTCGATAACCTGGACGCGATGATCACCCGCTTAAGTGACGCAGGTTTTGAAGTGGCTAAACAGGGAGCCGATGAACCATTCAGAAAAAACGTCTATTTCATCGATCCAGCAGGGTTTGAAGTGGAATTTGTGGAGTACCTGAGCGATCTGCCAGAGCAGAGAAATATGTACTCCTGAAACAACCTATTTAAATTCAGGCTAAGTGCACAGGACCGGTGCACTTAGCCTTAACGAACCTAAGCCCGAATCGCATGAGCAAGCTCTAATTTTTATTTTGTTAGCATTGGTTTATCTGGATAAACCATGGAGAATTGAAACTATTCAACTACTCGAATTCGCTGTTAATAATCTGTCCGACGAGTGGTGATTACTAGTTCACATAGGAAGTGGTGAGTCTGGATGACACTCTTTTCAATTTTATTGGCAACGGCCCTCTCCGTTAGCCACGACAGTGCAAACATTTCTAAAAAAGTATGCTGGTTTGATACTCCAAAAGCAGTCACTGCAGAGTGCTATCAACTGAGGGTCCCTGAGAGTAAAACCCAAAAAATCAGCACTATTTTGTCTTTACCCGTGGTGGTTTTGACGGATAGTGAAACTGACGAAAAACTGGCTCCGGTAGTTCTACCCAGCATAGGCCCTCTATATGGGCTTGGTCTGGGTGAAGAACACATAGCGAAAGCGCTAGCGGGGTTTTCCTCAAATGAATTTGGCAACAGAAAACATATCTATATTGATACTCGAGGAACAGGGTTGGCTAAACCAATCCCGAACTGTCCCGAAGAGGAAGCGTATTCAACTCAGGACAGAATGGACTTTGGCAATTGCATAAAGGAGATATCAGCCGGAGGAAGTGATGTTTACGAGTATCGAGCAGAAAGAGCTGCTGATGACATAGTTGCACTTAGCGAAGCGATGAAGCTTCCGCGCTTCCATGTGATCGCATACGGCCAGGAAACCAAAGCAATTCAGATTTTGGCTCGAAACAATCCAAACCTTATTAAATCAGCCATTTTTCTCAACCCCGAGCCAGAGCGATACCCCACCCTGGAATACACAGCTGAAAGCTGGGCAATTGCCGTGCAAAGAGTAGTGCAACTCTGTCGACACTCGACCATATGCAGTCAGAAATACCAAAACATATTTGAAGGGGACATCGACAAATCAATCGATGATATCTCTTTGGATCCGCTCACTTTTGAGGGTGAACCAGCTTCTTACTTCTTGCAAAATGAATTCAACGGCTATGACATTGCAACACATATTTACCTTGGCTTTGAAAATGCCGAAATGGTTAAACATGTCCCCGTATTGCTCTCATTAGCGCTGGCAGGTAACGGCCAGCAATACGCTGATTATGTATACGGGTTATATCAGGAAATTGACTGGTCGCAATATGATTATGGAATAGGTGAAGCGACAACTTCGATAGCTACATACTGCCAAGATAGATACTGGGTAAATGACAAACGTCAGATGGGTAAGCAAGGGCCGTACTTTCTAAAAGACATAGAGGCCAATGCGCTAAAAAACTATGAGTACTATTGTGAAAATGTTTTTAAAAAACCATCTCACAGTTTCGCCCCTGATGCCATTGATGACTATAACTTTTTAGCAGTGTATGGCGATCTGAGCGCTTATGTATCGCCGGCTAGTTACTCCTTTTTTGCAAAGCCAAGTAGAGGGCAGCGTATCGTTGTAAAAAACGTCAATGAAGATCTATTCGAATCTGAATGTACTGAAAAATGGATGACTGAATACATGGATATGATCGACGCAGGCATGATGCCCCCCATTAAACTCTCGCCATGCGAGCCGAAAGTCATCGACTTCTAAAACGAAAATCTATCCCTCAACATTGCAATGA
The DNA here is from genome assembly GCF_039544265.1 of Corallincola platygyrae. Lineage (NCBI taxonomy): Bacteria > Pseudomonadati > Pseudomonadota > Gammaproteobacteria > Alteromonadales > Psychromonadaceae > Corallincola > Corallincola platygyrae. The sequence goes on from NZ_BAABLI010000032.1 coordinate 64,338, forward strand.
TTTGTAACGGTTCTTTATGTGGCAAGCCTTTCAACGGTTTGCCACACTTAGCTAAGCTATTAGCCTACTCTCCGAAACTGATTTACTCGTTATGAAAACGACCTGTTACAACCCAGCCAACGATACCTTTTCATACACAGACAAAGCTCTGCCCTCCCCTGGCCCAAATGACGTGCTGGTCAAGGTGCTCGCCTGCGGACTAAACCCAGTCGATGCCAAGATCAACCTCTGGCATGGTGCCGCGCCCGGCATGAATGCTGATTGGGTGCCGGGCCTGGATGTGACAGGTGAAATTGTCGAACTGGGTAGCGAGGTTTCTGGCTGGTCAGTGGGCGACAAGGTGCTGTATCACGGTGATATGTTCCGCCCCAATGGTGGGTTTGCCGAATTCGCTATTCATGCCGCAGCCACCCTGATCCCGATGCCGAAAGTGGCACCTGAAATTGCTGCCGCGACACCCTGTGCGGGTTGGACAGCGTGGCGCGCGTTGGTCGACAAGTTGGATATTGAAAGGCACAACGCCCTATTTGTGGCGGGTGGCTCAGGTGGTGTGGGTAGCTTTGCACTGCAGATAGCACGCGGTTTTGGTTTGGAAAAAGTGATCACCAGTTGCTCAGCGATAAATCATGAGTTTGTAAAAAGCCAGGGAGCAACTCATGCCATCGACTACCGCTCGCAAGATGTGGTCAGTGAGCTACTGAAAATCACAGACGGCGCGGGCGTCCCCATCGCATTGGATACGGTCGGTGGCGACAACGATATTCTCTGTGCCAGTGTGTTGGGATATGAAGGCGAGATGGTTGAACTGGTGCAAACCGTCAGGCCGGAACTCTACCCTGATGCCTTTATGAAGGGCCTGAGTTTCCATCAACTCAGCCTGGGCTCAGGTCACCGCAATGGTGTCAAAGCCGTGGCCGATCTTGTCCGTGCCGGTACTGATTTCTCAGCGTGGTTGGAACAAGGCAAACTTCAGGTCGAAAAGCTGACGGAAATCAGCTTGTCCGACGTTGGAGATGCGTTGAAACAGATACGTGAACAACGCACTGTAGGAAAGATCGTACTGGTAAATTAGTTCACTGCTTGAGGCCTCTAAAAAATCAATAGCGCCTGCGCTTGTTGTTGGACTAATTATTGAACAACAAGCGCAGGCGTTTTTAATGTTTGAAGCTCAGCAGAACAGTCTTTAAAGCGTAGTAACCACGTCTTCGAGGTTCATACGTGCTTTGGGCAGTCCGTGGTTATAGTCTTCTGATTCAAGGTGGTAGCCCATGGCCAGTGCAACCTGACAGACATGACCATCCAGTTCCTGCTTAAACTCTTCACCAATCAGATCGGGATCCACCCCTTCCATCGGCGTTGAGTCGATACCTAGGCGCGCTAACGTATGAAGCACATTGCCCAGAGCAATGTAGAGCTGGGCTTTGGTCCAGCCACCGTTGTAACCACTTTCATCCGTATTTGCCTCGGCAAAAGCATAGGCCCCCATCATGTTGTCATACATCTCTTTCGGCAGGTGACCAGATGCAACCTCGGCATCAACACGCTTGGCATACTTCTCCTTGGTAAAGTAAGGATCGTAGGCAAACAAAATGGTATGTGATGCTTCTTTTGCATGAGGCTGATTAAACTGATGCATGTTGGCAAAGGTGTTGTGAAAACGCTGCTTGGCCGCCTCAGACTCAATCACAATAAACTTCCAAGGTTGCGAGTTGATTGAGGAGGCTGACATGCGTAGCGCCTCTTTAATCACTTTCATATCTTCCTGAGAAATACGTTTGCTGGCGTCATACTTCTTGGTGGTATAACGCGCGTTCAGGTCGCGGATAATTGGGTGCGTCATTTTGTTTCCTCAATATGGTATTTATAAGCTCGGACGATTAGCGGGCAAAGCCACCTAGAGGCTTTAACAGCAACGGAGTCAATTCTGCATGTTTTTGCCTGAGCGCTTCAGGTAGATCTCCCAAATGGACCATGCGTTTCGGTGTTGCCGCCGCTATCCAACTCTCCGCATGATCATTCCAATTCTCAATATGGATGTAAGACGATTCTAGGTCCTTAAAACGTTCATAGACCAAAATATCGCCGTTATCTGACATGTAGTATTGATAATTGAGTGTGCCCGCTTCGCTCTGAGCACGTTCAACTTGCGAAGTCATGACCGCTTTAAAATTCTTCAGCTGACCTTCATTTAGCTTTGCTTCAACGATCCAACCAAAATTTTCGAAGCTGGTATTGCCATTTTTGACTAGCAAACTACCGTCTGCATCTTCCCTCGCAAATCCGCCCAGAGGTTTCAACCAGACCGGTGAAAGTGCTGCGTGTCGCTGACGCACATCTTCTGGCAGATCGCCCAGGTGGAGCATGCGTGTTGGCGTTGCCGCTGCGATCCAACGCTCAACATGTGCATTCCAGTTGTCAATGTGTTCGTGAGAAGCCTCTGGGTCAGCAAAGCGCTCATAAACCAAAACATCACCTTCATCAGATAAGTAATATTGATAGTTGAGCGTACCTTTTTCCGTCAAAGCTTGAGCAATTTGAGAATTCATAACCGCTTTGAAGTTCTCCAACTCCCCTTCAATCAACTTGGCTTCAACAATCCAACCATTGTTATTAAACATTGTCGTCTCCTGGCCTTTATGCAATGAGTACTCGATTCAGGTTCAGCGATTAATGCCTTCGCGCATGCCAGTTTGAGGCGCTAGCCTGCTTACCGAGCCTATCCAAAACACTGAGTTGAATTTAGAGCGAGCGCGCCATTACAACAATGGAGAAATAGGGAGAAACACTTTTAAGATATCATTGAAAATATACTTAAAAAGTACCTGTTATATTGGTTTCGTTGAAGGTGTTTATAGATTCTGTGGCTAATCATGAAGACATCTATCAACTAACATTTTGCCAACTATGATAAATCGCCCCTTCGACCACTAAGACCGTTAGGATTGTTATGAATAGTTTGTTCAAACTCGCAATTGTGATGTTACTTACCACACCGTTTGTCACTATGGCAACAGAACAGCAGTCACAGTTACTGGTTAGCATGCCAGATAATTTCAATTCACCAGCCAGTGCCGATATTGACTCGCTGGGCAATGTTTATTTCTCATCTCCCAACTTCCATAACAGCAGCTTGATTAAAGCGGGACACATCAGCGCGCCGAAAATGGCGACTATTGGCAAGCTAGGCACAGATAATCAGCTCTCACATTGGTACAGATTCAGTGAAGCAGACCTTCATCCTGTCACTAAGCAGATCGCCCCAATGGGGATCAATTTTGGTCCCGACGGCAATTTGTATGTAGCAGACATGCAGATGTGGTTTGAAGGGGGTATGTATCAGTCGCGTATTCTTCGCATCAACCTTCAAGATGGCGCGGCAGTTAACACCGAAGTCGTCGCAACGGGCTTTTTGTTTCCCAATGCTGTGGTCTGGAAAGGCAACGATCTATTCATCTCTGATACTGTGTTAAAAACAGAGCAAGGTCAGCATCTGAGTGGCGTATATAAAGTAAGTCTCGATGAACTGGATGCCAAAAACCCGTTGGAGATAACACCCTATAAGGACAACAGAAATCACGATCCTCATCTGTTTGAAACCTTTGTTTCCAGCGCAAAGCTGGGATTTGGCGCAAACGGCTTGGCCTTTGATGGCGAGGGAAATCTATACACGGCTATTATGGAAGAAGGCACCGTTGTTAAAACTTTAATAGATGAAAACGGCAACAAAATAAAAACGGTTCCATTTGCCTCAGGTATGAAGGCAACCGATGGCATGTACTACGACGCAGGCACCAATAAAATCTATATTGCTGACCTTTTCAACAACGCAGTATATGCCATCAACATGCAGGGCGAATTGGAACTGCTGGCACAAAATAGTGACAGTGACGGTGCTAACGGCGAACTAGATGGCCCATCCGAAGTAATCGTACGAGGTGATCAGGTTATCGTTATGAACTTTGACGCCGTATTTGATAGCCCGGAGATGGTCAACAAATCAGCAGGTCGCCCACATACACTGTCAGTGATTAAGCTGAAATAACCTTCGCGTAAAAACGGTGTCGTGAATACTAATGGCACCGTTTTATGCTCTTATGCAATGTACAACGGAATACTATCAAACTGCTCAGGCTTTCAGGCCAGTTTTCTCTGCCACATCCGCCACCAGCGATTTCATCGTGGCGACAACTTCCTGCAGCTGCTGTGTTTCATATTCGCTGAATGGATGCTCAAGTACCTTGTGAGCGCCCTGACGGTTGATGATGGTAGGCAGGCTGATTACCACATCTTGCAGCCCATATTCGCCTTGCAGCAATGTACCTACAGGTAAGATAGAGTGCTCATCGATAGTGATAGCCTGGATCAAACGGTACACACTGGCAGCAATACCGTGCGTGGTGTTCTGTTTGCGATTGAAGATCTCAAACCCCGCCTGACGCACCGCATCCAACAACTCAGAAGGATCCATTCGGTCATAGCCGTTTTGGTCACAGTAGTAATCGATGGGCTGCCCAGCAACACCGACTAGGCTCCAAGGCATAAAGCAGTGTGAACCATGTTCACCCAGGATGTAGCCAGAGACATTTTTTGGATCGACTTCCACACGCTCCGATACCAATTTCATCAAGCGGGCGGTATCAATAATACAGCCGGCACTGATCACCTGATGGGCCTCAAAACCGGTGTTTTTAACGATGAAGTGTGTTGCGATATCACAGGGGTTAGTCACCAACACCAGAATGGCATTCGGCGCATAGGTCTCGATCTGTCTGGCAATATCAACCGTGATTTGACTGTTTATCTCAGCCAGGTCGAGACGAGATTGGCCCTCTTTTACCTGAGCACCCGCAGTCACAACCACGATGTCAGCATCTTTGACCATGGCATAGTCGTCGCCAGCTTTGAGCTTTATATTCTTTGAGAAGGTTAGAGAGTTCGCGTGGCCGAAGTCCATTAACTCGCCTTCCGCCTTGGCCTTCTTCATATCCAAAAGAACCAGCTCAGAGCAGCTACCCATGGCAATTACGTAGTTACATACGCCGACACCTACCGCGCCAGCACCAATCACGGCAACTTTCATCCGTTAATCCCTAACCAAAAAGAGGTATGGTCGGCGAGCAGCCCTTTGCAGTCAAAGCCTGGTAGTCAGATAGATAGCGTATGGAGTGTAAGCTTTGTTGCACACAAACTGCCTTTATTTCGTGCAAGGCTTTAAACCTGAGATGACACAGCTCCTCCTCATACAACAATCCTTACAACTGCCGAGGTTGTTGTTGGGCTGGCATCTGCTAAGCTGGGCCCAACTTTGAAACAAAAGATACACAGAGATTCGATGACCGAGCAGTCTATTCCAGAACAGCGCCCCCCGGCAGAACACAAACCCCGTACTTTCATTGATCTGTTGGTCAGCATTGTTATCCCTTCCGTCATTCTGATGAAGCTTAGTGACGAAACCGCCCTTGGCCCCGTTTTCGCCTTGGTTTTGGCCCTCTCCTTTCCCCTTAGCTGGGGTCTGTTTGAGAAGATCCGCTACCGCAAGTTTAATTGGGTAGCACTGCTGGGGATAATCAGTGTCATGCTCACCGGTGGTATTGGTTTGCTGGAGCTGGACCCTAAGTGGTTGGCAATTAAAGAAGCCGCCGTCCCCGGGTTGATCGGACTGGTTGTCGCGGGCTCGGTGTTTACTCCTTATCCGTTGGTACGAAAGCTGCTGTTTAACCCTGCGCTGCTCAACGTGGAATTGGTTGAGAAAGTGCTGAACGAGAAAAACAATGTCAGCGACTTTGACCGCCGTTTAAAGCTGTCCAACTTCCTACTTGCGGGTACCTTCTTCTTCTCTTCGGTGATGAACTATGTACTGGCTAAATGGATTGTTACCAGCCCAGCGGGTACTGCGGCCTTTAACGAAGAATTGGGGCGCATGACACTGCTGAGTTACCCGGTGATCGTAATCCCTTCAATGGTGATGTTGGCCGCTATTCTTTATTACCTGTGGCACACCATCCACCAGCTGACCGAGCTGAGCATGGAAGAAGTGTTTACCGGTATGGCTGAGTAATTAGTTCATCATCGGCAACCTACAACCGAGATAAAAAAAGCCTGCATTCAGCAGGCTTTTTTGTTTTGAAGTGAAGCTCGAACGGTGATTAGAACCCTAGCGGGATCCCAAAAGCAAAGAACGTCACCAGCAAAATGGTCCAAGAGATCAGGAACACCACGGAGTATGGGATCATCATGCCAATCAAGTCACCGAACGAAAGGTCAGGTTTGTACTTACGCATAAAGGCGAGGATCACCCCGGCATAACTCATCATCGGCGTGATGATATTGGTAGACGAGTCAGCCACGCGATATGCCGCTGTCACCATATCAGGCGTCATTGCAGGGTTCACCTGATACAACATGGGGATGAAGATCGGCCCCAGCAGCATCCATTTCGACGTCAGTCCGCCAACAAACAGGTTGATAACGGCCGTAGTCAACACAAAGCCGATGATTAGCAGTATTGGGAACTGCTGCAGCCCCAGCCACTCCAAGAAGCTGGCGCCTAAATACGTTACGTAGGTGCCAAGCCCGGAAAAGCCCAACAACCCCAGGAAGTTGTAGCAGAAGAAGGTCAGCACCAGGATGTAACCCATGGTATTCATCTGCGCTACCATCGCCTGTACTACATCAGCCAACTTTTTGAACTTACCTGACGCATAACCAAACGAAACACCTACCATCACGAACACCAGCGCGATCAGTAGGATCACGTTATTCAGATAGGGGACCACTTCGTTACCTGACTCGTCTACGTAAGGCGCCAGCGGGCCAGTCGCGAGAAAGAAGATAACAGCCAGAGATGCCAGCAGTCCCCAAAAAGACGCTCGCAAGCCGCGCTGCTCTTCCGGTGTAATGCTGAAGTCTGAGAAGTCGATTTCCGCGGGCAATTGGTAGTCCCACTTTTCCAGCTTGGGCGCGACAAATCTATTGGTCACCCATGCGCCCAGGAATGCCAGCAGGAAAGTGGAGGCAAAAATAAAGTAGTAATGCATGGTCGCGGGTGTCAGTGGCGTACCATCGGTTGAGGCGAAAGGCACTCCCTGAGATTCTGCAAACACTTTTGCGTTCATACCCAGGATCACATCAACTGGGGTAGCAGGGATAAGGTTGGCACTGAACCCCGCTGATACACCGGCAAACGCGGCTGCCATACCGATAAGCGGATTCTTCCCCAAACCGGCATACAACATACCCGCTAGCGGAATCAGTACCAGGTATCCCGCGTCCGTCGCCAGAGAGCTCATAATACCGAGGAAAACAACGGCGGGGGCTAGAAAGCGGTCATGGAGTTTGGTGCCCATACGCTTGATGATGGCGGTTAACAGGCCGGAGTGTTCAGCCACACCCACACCCAGCATGACGATAAGGATCACGCCCAATACGCCGTGGCCAAAGCCAAGCCAATTCTTCAATAACGCATTATCAAACAACCAACGAACATTTTCAGTGGCGGTCATATCCTTAATGGTATGGACAACGACGCCACCATCGGCCCCCTGAGTCTCAAACTGCAGCCCACCAATGACAGCGGTTAAACAGAGAGAAAATACCAACAAGAACATAAAGATAATGACAGGATCTGGGATCTTTTTACCGACCTTCTCGATGAAGGACTGCGCCCCCGGTTTCAATTCAGAATCACTTGTTTCTTCTACTTTCATCAACTGACCTTTGCTACTGACTCTTTGTTACTGGCTCTTGGCTAACGAGAGTAACGTTCAAGTCACCTACGGACAAAAAGTACTGCCGGATGGCGTCGCAGAATTCTCTAATAAAAGCCGCAAAGCGTCTACTGATGACAACAACATAAAGCTCACCCACTCGGTAGCCTGAGGATTGCTGTCTTTACACTACTTTAATCAGTTTCTTAGTTTTGATGAATTAAACTGCTGCCCATCCAGCCGCTAGCCACCTAAAATTTAATCAGTTGATTAAGTCGAGCCGAAGCATCACACCATGACGAAACATGATTCAGAGAAAGCCGACGTCAGGCAAAGGCTGTTAGAAGTGGCAGCTCCCCTGTTTACCGCCCTGCCTTATCACAAGGTGAGTACCCGGATGATTGCCGAACGTGCGCAATCAAATATCGGCATGATCCACTACTACTTTGGCAATAAAGCCGGTCTATTTGAGGCGATATGTAAGCAGTTTATCGACAAGATGGCTGAGCAGATGGAGCAGTTTGCTTCCGACGCCTCAGTCGAAGGTTTGGGCGACATTATCGCAACTTACTACCAAACGATGGCACCTCTGCCGGCGTTTCCAAAGTTAATCCAGCGGGCCATGTCATCACCCGAAGATGATCCTACACGTCAGATTATCCAGCGCCTGTTCGAACAAGTGCATGGCACGTTCGACAAAAAGATCTCTGAAGCGATACCAAAAGCCAATCTGCGTGAGGGACTCGATCCCGAACTGGTGCGGTTAACGGTGATCAGCCTGATGGTGTTTCCGTTTTTAATCCCACCCGCGATGTTACAAATCCAGGGGCTGACCCTGAACGAACAATTTCTTGAAAGACTAGCTAAACATAACAAGGACCTGATTACTCATGGTTTCTCTGAAACAACTTCAGCCTAAGAAGCGCCTGTTTGTGCTCGGCATTGCTGCCGGATTACTGGTGTTGATCGCCACGGTCATATTTCGATCTAAACCGCCTTTGGTTGAGTCCGCCGGAAATGCCGTTGATGTCGACGTCTTGGTGGTGACGCCACAGCAAGTGGCACCAACCATTGAAGGGTTTGGCAGGGTGGAACCCAAGACCATTTGGCAGGCGATTGCTGAGGTCAGTGGCCGCGTGGTTTATCGCCATCCTGACCTTTATAAAGGCAAGATGCTGAAACAAGGCACGGTGTTACTTCAGATCGACAAAACCGACTATGAGATCAGCCTTGCTGAAGCGGAAGCCGATCATCAGGCAATACAGGTTCAGCTGGAAGGAAAAACGCTTCAGGAGACAAACCTCTCTCTATCACTTCAGATTGAGCGCGAACGACTCACGCTCGCTGAGCAGGAATTAGCAAGAAAACAAAAGCTGAAAAAACAGAAGTTGGTGAGCCAATCTGAAGTCGACCTGGAGAGTCAAAATCTGCTACAGCAACGGCAAAAGGTGCAGGAGTTAGATAACCAGTTGATCCTACTGCCTAATGAAACCGAACTTCTGCAAGCACAGTTAAAACAAGCCGCCGCGCGGGTGGCAGAAGCGGCACGGAAACTGGAAAAAACCACCATCACCCTGCCCTTTACCGCACGTATTGCTAATGTCACCGCCGAGCTGGATCAAGTAGTGTCTGCACAGCAGGAGCTGATCACCGCCCATGGTATGCAACTGATGACAGTGCACTCACAGGTATCGATTCACGATATGCGCACATTGGTCGGTAGCCTGAACTTTGAGCCGGGCGAAAGTGGTCTGAGAAAAGTAACCGAGTTGGGAATGACAGCAGAACTAATACTGGAAGGATGGGACTTCAATTTCCGTTGGCCCGCGTCAGTCGATCGAATTAGCGAAACCATCGACCCCAGCCAGGCAACGGTAGGCATCTTTCTTGAAGTGGAGCAGATCTGGCAGGAAATTGAACCCGGCGTTAAGCCACCCTTGGTGAACGGTATGTTTTTACGAGCAGAGATCTCAGGTCAACCTAAACCCCATTGGTTGCTGCCTAAGAAAGCCCTACATGGCAACAAGATCTACTTGCTCGACGAACAAAACAAGCTGCGCATTATCCCGGCCCGCCTGCAGTTCTTCCACGATCAGGATGTTGCCGTTGCAGCAGAGCTAAAGGCTGGCGACAAAGTTGTTTTAACCGACCTATTGCCCGCCGTGCCGGGCATGGCATTGCAACCACTGAATGTTGAGGTGCAGAAGTGATCAGCTATTTCACCCGGCACCCCACGGCAGCCAACCTGTTAATGCTGCTGATGATACTGGTGGGTTTGATGGTGATCCCCACCATCAAACGCGAGACATTTCCCGAGTTTAAGTTTGACTATGTGCAGGCAAAGATAGTGCTGCCTGGCGCAGCACCACAAGATGCCGAGGAAAACCTCTGCCTGCGAATGGAAGACGCCGTCGACGGGCTATCCAACATCGCAGAAGTGAGGTGTGAAGCGGTCGAAGGCATGGCTACCCTCACCCTGAAACTGACCCCGGCCGGTGATGTCAGCCGTATGCTGCTGGACGTACAAACGCAGATTAATGCGGTGAACGACTTCCCGGAAGAAGCGGAAGCGCCCATTGTCACCGAGCTTGAGATGAATGACCGAGTGCTGGATGTGGCACTGGTAGCAGACCTGCCGATGGCTGAGCTAAAGGCGTATGCCGAACAGCTGAAACGCCGTATTAAGCTGGAAGCGGGTGTGAAACTGGTTGAGATCACTGGCTTTTCAGACCACCAGATCCGCGTTGAGTTGTCACTCACAGACATGCGCCGCTTGGGATTATCCGTCGAAGAGATCGCCGACAAGTTACGCCGCCAAAACGTCAGACTGCCTTCCGGCACAATAGAAACGCTGGATAAAAACATCCTTATTCGATTCGACGAACAGAAAGTCGCGCCCGATGCGCTGGCCCGCACCGTGATCAGCTCAAACAGTGATGGCGGCGTCGTACGCTTAGGCGATATTGCCAAGCTCACCGATAGGTTTGAGTTAGACGAGGAGAAAATTGTTTTTGACGGTAAGCCAGCAGCCGTGCTGAGCATCAGTAAAAACAAAGAGGAAGATGTCCTACGGGTAAAAGAGCGGCTACTGACCCTGCTCGATGAGATCCGTCCGACACTGCCTGATGGCGTATCGCTGCAGGTAACCAACGATATGTCCTCATTGGTAGCAGATCGTTTATCAATGATGATTAAGAACGGCTATCAGGGCGTGATCCTCGTGTTTCTCACCATGTGGCTGTTTTTCAGTTTCCGCTACTCGTTTTGGGTGGCGATGGGTTTGCCCGTCGCCTTCCTTGCTGCCGTCGCCATGATGCCGCTGTTTGGCCTCTCGGTGAACGTAATGACCCTAGTCGCCTTCCTGATGGCTATCGGCATCATGATGGATGACGCTATTGTGATCGCCGAATCGATTGCGTCGCATACCGAGCGTGGACTGTCCCGCGTTGATGCCATTATCAGCGGCGTGAAGAAAGTGGCGCCCGGCGTTATCTCCTCTTTCCTGACCACGGTATTTATCTTCTCATCATTGCTGTTTTTGCAGGGGCAGATGGGTAGCGTTTTGAAAGTGGTGCCACTGACCCTGATCTTGATCCTGACGATCAGCTTGGTTGAGGCATTCTATATTCTACCGAATCACCTTGAGCATGCGCTGCGTAAACCAGAGCCGACATCAAATGGCTCACTACGCGACAGATTCAACCAACGCTTTGAACAGTTCAGGAACAATCAATTAGTGAATACTGTTGAATGGGTCGTTCGCTGGCGCTATGCCTTTCTAGGTGGTGTATTGGGTGTGTTTCTGGTGTCGATTTCACTTATCAGCAGTGGCGCGATCAAGTTTATCGGCTTCCCTGAGCTGGATGGTGATATCGTCGAAGCGCGCGTAGTACTGCCCCCCGGTACACCATTGAGTGAAACCGAAGCCATTGTTCAGCATCTGATTGATGCGGCAAACAAGGTGAATGACGAATTCTCCGCCAATGAAGATGGCGAGTCCTATGTCCAGCACATCACCGAAAGATACAACTTTAACTACGATGCCAAAGAAAGCGGTCCTCACGTTGCTACAGTACGTGCAGATTTGCTGAGTGCCGAGATACGTAACGGCTCGCTGCACGATTTTGTGCGCCAGTGGCGAGAGCAAACCGGGGCGCTGTCGGCACCACTCTCTATGGTGTTCAAACAACCGGAGATGGGGCCTGCAGGCCGTGCTATTGAGATCCGATTGCGCCACGACGATCTCGACCTGCTGAAAGAGGTTTCCAATCGGGTACAAGGCTATTTGGGCGAATTCCAAGGCGTTTATGGTCTGCTCGATACTATGCGTCCGGGTAAGGAAGAGATTAAGGTGACGTTGCGCCCTGGCGCAGAGGTCTACGGCATCGACGGTCAAATGCTGGCAAGCCAGCTACGCGGGGCCTATTTCCATCAAACAGCGGATGAGATCCAGGTGGGCCCGGAAAATATTCAGATCGACCTGAAGATGGCTAAAACCGATGCGGCCAAACTCAGCAATCTGCTCAACTTCCCTATCACCGTTGGCGACAAACAGATCCCGTTGGCCTCTCTGGCACATATTGAATTTCAGCGCGGCTACGTGCGCATTGAGCGTATCGACGGTCTGCGTACCGTCAGTGTGTTGGGTGATGTTGATGTTGGCCAAGCCAATACCAATGAGGTACTGGCGACTTTCCGCCAGGAGTTGATGCCACAACTATTGGACGAATACCCCGGCTTGCGAGTTGAGTTTGAAGGTGAGGTAAAAGAGAGCGCCGAAACCGGTAGTTCAATGGCGAAAGGCTTTATGATCGGTTTATTTGGCGTGTTTGCCATTCTCAGCCTGCAGTTCAGAAGCTATCTGGAGCCATTCACTGTGATGGTAGCGATTCCGCTGGCGCTGATTGGCGTGCTGTGGGGCCACCTGCTTTTGGGCTACAGCTTGTCCATGCCCTCCATTATGGGGTTTGTCAGCCTGGCGGGGATTGTCGTGAACGATTCCATTTTGCTGGTACAGTACATACGTCATCACGTGGAAGAAGGTGATTCAGTCCATGATGCCGTGGTTCAGGCCAGCCGAGAGCGCTTCCGGGCAGTATTCATTACCTCAATGACAACCGCTGCGGGCATGTTGCCCCTGATGCTGGAGACCAGCCTGCAGGCGCAAGTGATAAAACCGCTGGTGATCTCCGTGGTATTCGGGATATTTGCCTCGACGGCGTTGGTGTTATTTATGGTGCCTGCGTTTTATTCAGTACTGGATGATTTCGGCAAAGTCAGCTTCGCTAAATCAAAGAGTTAAGTAGAACCCGCTGGCTGTAAGTCCGGGCCCGGCACGAAAATGCGCTTAACTGTGCAACTTTTGAGCACTTGTCGGGTCATACAATGCTATGAAACGACGTACCTTCATAAAGACCATTGCTGGCTCCGCGTCAGCAATGGCGCTCACCACTCCCTTGAGTGTGTTTGCCAGTAAGCAGTCGGCACAAAGCGAAAAATCCCTTTCTCTTTTTAATCTGCATACCGGTGAACGCCTGCAGCTGACCTATGCAAATGCGGACGGATACAACGCAGATTCGCTTGCGAAGATCGCGCACTTGCTGCGTGACCGTCGAACTAGCGAAGTGCATCCGATTGATGTTCGCACTTTGGATTTCTTACACCACGTCTGGCAGTCCTCTGGTGTGGATGGTGAGATAGGTATTATTTCCGGCTATCGCTCACCAAAAACCAACGCCAACTTGGCCAACAAAAGTGGTGGTGTTGCCAAGCGCAGCCTGCATATGCAGGGTAAAGCGATCGATTTCCGTATCCAGGGTGCTGAACTGGCAACGATAAGGGATATCGCCTGGCAAAGTAAGCTGGGCGGCGTAGGTTATTATCCCAAGGACCAGTTTGTGCACATTGATTGTGGCCGTGTGCGTTTCTGGGGCTGGCAGCCAAGCTGATCCTCTGCTTTCATTGTTGGGTGACTCTATCAACCTAATGCAATGAAAATGAAACAGATTCAGCAATGGAAGCTCGCACTTTTCGGTTGCTTGTTATCAGCGTTTACGTCGGTTTCTACGCCGGTTTTTGGGCAGGACACCCCCGCCACAATGATGGACGCTATCGCACATCAGCTGGAACAAGCGCCGCCGGAACAGATAGCACATTTCAGAGATATGGGCGCCCTCTACCCTTCCTTGGTGACGCTCTATGAGAACCGCGCTTACCAACCTTTTTGGCTGGACCAGAACAGCAAATTAAACGCGCAAGGCAGTGCCCTTTTAGCTCGTCTTGCCGATGCGGAAAGTGACGGTTTAATAGCAGAGCACTATCTTTTGGATAGGCTGAATGAGCTTGCGATAGGCGATAGTGAGAATAACCCTGTTGCGTTGGAGCTGCTGCTAACACTCTCCACCATGCAGTTTGTTGATGACCTGAGAAATGGGCGTGTCACCCCCGGCGACCTTCAATTGGGCCTGCCTGTGATGCACAGCCCAGCTGACTTCCCCACGTTTTTCTCTGAAATAGAACAGGGTAAATCACCTGACGAAGCTATTTACGAACAAGCTCCGCCGATAAACATTTATCACCAACTGCAAAAACTTTTGTCTAAGTGGTTACCCATGAGTAAGGAGGGCGAGTTAACACCTGCTGTGCTCCCTAAAACTCTTCATCCTGGCGACCCGTTACCCACAGAGTTTGCGCTTGCGTTAAGCCAACGAATGGCGCTGATTGGTGCCATACCGCCTCCCGAAAGTGACATATATGAAGGCGATTGGATTGAAGCAGTAGAGAGCATACAGCGACTGCACGGTCTGCATCCCGACGGCCTTGTTGGAAAACGGACCTTGGCCGCGATGAATAAAAGTTGGAAAGCCAGGATCGACAAACTGATCACCAGCCTGGAGCGCACGCGCTGGTTGCCAAGGCATACACCAGAACAGCGCTACATCATCGTCAATGTACCTGAATTTAAGTTACGAGCATTTGATGGGCCGCTGGAAAATCCAGAAATGATTATGAACGTGGTCGTGGGCAAGACCTATACACGCTATCGAACCCCAATATTCCGAGAAAACATGACCTATGTGGTATTCACGCCCTACTGGAATATTCCCAACAGCATTCTCCGCCGGTCCATCCTACCAAACGTGGATGGCCCCGATTACCTTGCCGCACACCATTACGAGATGGTGGAGTTCTTCAGCAAAACGGCCCCCACAGTCGCCGCCACGGCGGAAAATATAGAGCGTCTGAAAAAGGGAGAGCTACTACTTAGACAAACCCCCGGTGCGCACAATGCGTTAGGCCAGGCCAAATTCATCTTCCCGAACGCCAATAACGTCTACCTGCATGGCACGCCTGCGCAATCGCTGTTTGGCAAAGAGGTGCGAGCATTCAGTGCTGGCTGTATTCGCGTTGAAGATGTGCCGGCACTCGCTGAATGGGTGTTTAAGCAACAGGGATGGGATCGCTCTAAGGTAGATGCAGTGTTAGCGGAAGCCAAACCAAAACAGGTCAATTTGGAACAACCGATTATCGTTGCAATCCTCTATCTGACCGCAGTTGTGGACAGCAACGAGGAACTATTCCTGTTTGAGGATATCTATGGTCACGACAAACGATTGCTAGAGAAGCTGTCGCAGTTGTAGATCTAGGAGCAAGAAGTGGCGCAGACAGAGAAAGAAGAGCAGATAGGTCCGTTTCAGATAGCACTGCTGTTTCTCTCTTTTTATGTATTACTCGCGCTGATGATACAGAGCCTGTTTGAGCTGCCAGCCCCTGTTAACCAAATTCTGAACACGGCAGATAACCTGATCTGCATGGTGTTCCTTTCCGACTTTTTTATCCGTCTCTATCGCGCCGAGAATCGCGCCAAATTTATGAAGTGGGGCTGGATAGATTTCATCTCCAGTATTCCTATGCTCGATCCATTACGATACGGGCGAGTCGTACGAGTGATTAGGGTGGTGCGGATTCTGCGCGCGGTACGCTCTACCAAGGTGCTGATCAGCTATGTGATGCGGCATAAAGCCGAGAGCTCATTCAGCTTAGTATGCACCGTCTCGCTGTTGCTGATTATCTTTGCTGCTATCGCCATTCTACAGCTAGAGCAAAATGTCCCAGGAGCTAACATAGAGACGGGCGGAGATGCGCTATGGTGGTCGTTTGTCACCATGACGACCGTTGGCTATGGAGACTACTATCCGGTAACGGCAGGTGGCCGAGTGATTGCTGCGATGCTGATGGTGGCGGGGGTCGGTCTCTTCGGCACCTTCACCGGTTTTGTGGCTTCCTGGTTACTCGAAGAGGATGAAAGAAAAGAGCAGCACACAGTGATCAACCTTAGAAACGATATCGCTCAGCTTCAAAAGCAAGTGACACTTTTGACCGAACAGTTAGCAAAAACAAACCGCCCTTCTGACAACGCTAAAAGCGCCGACTGACACAAAAACGTCTTCAAATTGACATATTCTGGCGTTTGTTTGCCGCTAGGCTAAGGCCGACACTTTTGGCCGCTACAGACCTTTGAAAAAGCTTAAAAGTTACCAATACGAACGCTACGCCTTGTTATGCAAAGCGTCCTACCCTGAAGAGTTCGATCATACCGAATTCGGCTTTGCAGTCGCCGGCAGGCGAGATGTAAAAGACGCCTCGGGCAGAGTATCCATTCGCGTCCTTTGGGGCGAGAAAAAAGAGGTAGTCGTCGTTTTCAGAGGAAGCCAAAGCCTGCCTGACTGGCTGATTAATTTGGCTTTTATGCCAGTAAAAAGACGCTTTGGCGCCTGCCAATATCGTGTCCACTGGGGGTATTCACGTCTGCTCGAACAACCCAGCCCGCCGGTTATCATGGACCACGAGGATGTTTCCGAGGAGCGGGTCAATCCCACTATGACCGTATTTAATCGCCTGGTTGAGGTGCTCACACCACTGATTAAACAGGGAAAGCGAGTGGCGCTGACAGGTCACTCTTCAGGGGGCGCCATGGCGGTATTGGCCGCAGATAGACTCGAGCGTCTGTACTCTGGTTCCGTGAAGCGCGTAGTGACCTTTGGTCAACCTGGCGTCGGGGCTTGGAGCTTTCAAAAGAAGTACCTTTTGCACCAACGTACCTACCGAATATGTTGTGACTTAGATATCGTCACCTTCATGCCGCCTGTGCCTGGACTCTATTGGCATGTGGGCAAAATGCTATGGCTGCACAATGACAAGATCTATGAAAACGTGTCAGAACATTTTCGTCTTCTGAAAACCTTAACAAGTTGGCTGATGATGCCCATCACTTATCATGCAATGGGCAAATACATTCGGAGGAAAGATTTCTTCGACAGACACTGACTAAAGGCAGTTAGGCGCACATTAAGAGCGGGTTAACTTCGCGCCAACCAGATGAGACATCTGTGAGGTGTTTGATCTCGCTGACGTGATGACCCAGCGTTGATCATCCAGCATTCGAAACTCCACGCGCCGCATAAGCGAGTCTTCAGGTGTTTTAAGGCTCATTCCTGAGGCCGCCACACTATATTCGCCTGACAAGCGCAGTTCATCACATTCGATATAGAGCTTGCCACCCAGTTTGCTCAGGCTTACTGGATAGTGAAACCCGTTGACGAGGGTTATCTCCCAACCTTCTCCTAGAGAATCAGCTACCAAATAGTTGGTCGATGTGCAACCAATTAGCCCTATTGTGAAAGAAGATAAAATGGAAAGAAATCGCAGATACTTCATTGCGAACAGCTCTCTTTTGTTTAACGTTTGTCTATCAAGAACTGGCGATTCTAATGTAGCAAAAACGTTAAATCACCTGTTTATTTTGCAACCAACAGGCGCCGAATTAGCTTTACCTTAACAAACAGTAACTTATTGTTTTAAAAAATATTTTAGTGTCAGAAATTTTTACAACCATAAAGTAAAGGTCATCAGGATTCATGTAGAGACCAGAGCCATCCGTTACTTTGCAGGCGCAAAATTCAACCCTTTATCAACTCAAGATCTTGTCAGGAGTTGATACCTCACGCATACGATTGTGAGAGAAGTAATGTTCAACTAATTGCACCGCTGACAAGTAGGCCCCCTCGACCCTACCACCTGCTGTCCAGTCACCAATGAAAGCTATATGTTGTTCCGGCCAAACGATCGGCCCACTTAATTGGCACTGAGGAGATACCTGAGCATAGCGCCAGTAGTGAATGTAATGGTGATGAATAGTCAGTGCTGGGCCCAGGTGTTTTTTCATCCATTCAACACCCTCCTGGAGTACTTGCTCACTGCAATCTTTGCCTCTGCTTTTCGACCACAAATGTTGGAAATGGAGTAGCCATAGGTCATCACCATCTTCAGGCAAACTTCGACCAGGCTTTGCTGATAACCTGGAAACCCAGGAGACCATGTCGCCTCCAAATACGCCTTGAATTCCTGGATCCACTTCCCCCCGGGTAACAAGCGCTACAGCCCAACACGGCAAATGGCTCTGCCTGGGTAAACGCGCAGCTATATCGTGATGCTCTGAGAACAGCTGCTTTGCCTGATCTCCTGGCAGGCTGGAAACCAACCATTGATAGGGTCCCCACTCCTGTCCGGATTCATCGTTTATTGTCCACTGGGCGTTCTTTGATGATGATCTCGGTTTCTGGCTTGCAGAAACAATGCGCCTGTTGAGATACAGGTTTAGGTCCTTGGCATACTGCCTGGCCAAACTGCTCATACTCGGCATCGCAACATAGCGCGTTTCGGTGTCAGGACTGGATACCAACTGACCATCAATGGCTTTTTGGGGAGTAAACTCCCACTGGCTTATATCACCGGTAGACAACCAGCGCTCAACTTCGGCTTTGAACTCATCACTTCTGGCGGTGAAATATTGTGCACCTGTGTCGACGTCCGCCCAACCAAGTCGTCGGGTAGACATCCTGCCTCCCCGACCCCGAGACTTTTCAAATAGGTCCACTTGATAGCCAAGCTTCTGCAGTTTAGAAGCAGCCACAACGCCTGATATCCCCGCCCCGATAACAGCCACTCTGGTCATCTCTGTATCCTTTAAAAACGAGTAGGCTTTGTTTAACGCGACGGGGTCTGATATTGATCAATAATCAAACCAATCAGTTCCGACTTGAATAAGGTGGGCCAGCGCCAAAACTGAAAAAGTGATCATGACGAAATCTGAATCATACATAGCCTGTATCCCCCAAGCTTGATGGCTTTTGCTGTATTGCGGCTTTGCGCCGACAGTTTCTGCTATTTGAAGCAGCGCCATTTTTAGCTCGGGGAATGGCAATCAGGTGAACAAAAAAAGAAGGTTAGATGACCGCGAATATCCTTATTCAGCCGTTTCTGGGAAAGATTTAAGTGAACGCAAAAACAGCCCAACACCACCGACCGAAAGCACCAGAATAACGATCAAATCAAAGGCCGTCATCGAGCGCATATTGAACTGAATTGAAGAGATGACCCCGAACGTGAGCGCAACCAGCGATCCAATCGTTAAAATCCATCCCAATATGTTCTTACTGTTATAAAAAATAAGGCCAACGCCAAAAATGAAGGGGATCATGACCATACCGCTGGTGACACTCCACATTCCACCAAACGCTCTGAAGCCGTACAACGAAGTGCCCATGCCAAACGTTGAACGTACTGTGATAGCGTTGAACAGCATGTAAAAACCACCACACATCATCACTAAACCAATAAAAAACTGACCGACACCACCGCGGGTACCACCTGCACCATTCATAAAGAAACTCCTGCTTCCTGCGTGTTTTGTTAGAAATTGTGACTAATCAAACCATTTAAGTGTTTGCGCGATATCATCTATTGATTACGGCTGTTATCAATTAGCTGCTGAATCAAGTCTGGCGTCACAGAAAAGTTGCACACGGCCATAATCTGAATAAAAAGATCGGCCGACATCTTGCCTTTGTTGACCTTGGACCTCAGATTATTGTCCAACTGGGTTGTACCGTACTGAACATAAAGCTGCTTACTCAGCTCGGCATAGGTGATACCACTCTGCGCCATCATGGTACGAACCAAACGCTTTATTACAGAACCGAACGCAGGAGGCGTATCTGTTGTCATAGTTTTTCCTCGTCAATACGTTGAGACCACATTAGCAGGCTTAGAATACAGCTGCAGTGATTAGGTGAGAGTATTGAGACAAAAACATCATAAATCAAACAAAAAGAACTTTTGTTGAATATTGTTGACATTAATTAATTTTAACACCATGCTTAAGTGGCTGGTTCGCCAGCACCAATAACACGGAGTGAATCATGAGCTGGACAACACAATCATTACTTGACGCTATGTATGAGCTGGAACTGGTTACTTCTGGAGAGATCACCGTCTCTCTGGTAGGTGACTGTTTAGCCGCCACTATGCATGAGCAGGGTGACCTGCCGGTCGTCATCAGCATCTCGGAAGATCAGATGCTGGTCGAGTCGGTGCTCTTCCCTGTTTCAGTCGTAAAAGACAAAGTCGCCTTAAACGAAGAGTTTCTGCGCAACCACAAATACCTCCCTCTCTCGACTGTGGCAATCGAGAGCATTAATGGTGAAGACCATTACGTTCTGTTCGGTGCTCTGAGCGCTACCTCCACCATGGAAAATGTGTTGTTGGAGCTGACCACACTGGCTGAAAACGTTTTGACTGTTGCTGAAGCGTGTGAAGACCATATCGCCCGCCATCCAGCCGCCGAATAATAGGAGAGACCCATGAGCTTATTTAAGAAAATGTTTACTTTTGGTCGCGCCATTAAAGCAGAGCTGGAAGAAGAATTTACCGATGCACAGGCTATCCGCCTGTTAGAGCAACACATTCGCGATGCGCGTCAATCACTGGACCAAGCAGGTCGCAGTCGCATTGAACTGGCAGGTAAAAAGAAGCTGGCCGAGTCTAAGGTGGCCAATGTGAAAGCAGAGATCAGCAAGTACGAGAACTTTGCGGTTGAAGCACTCAGCAAAGGTGATGAGGCCCTGGCGACTGAAGTGGCCGAAAAAATTGCAACGTTGGAAACGCGATACACAGAAGATCAAGCGCACCTGGATACCCTTAATGCTGACTTCGCCCGTATTGAAGGCATTATCACCAAGAGCAAAAAGCAACTCAGCGAAATGGAGCGCCAACTTGCTCAGGTAAAAGCAACTGAAGCGGTGCAGAAAGCACAGGAACAGATTGCGGCAACCAGCATTAATGCGAACTCGAAAGTAGCCAACGCCGCAGAGTCACTGCAACGTATCAAAAATAAGCAAGCTGAGAAGCAGGCTAAGCTGGAAGCCGCTGAAGAGCTATCTAATGAAGGTGACGACCTAGAGAAGAAGCTCAAGGCTGCAGGCATTGGCTCAACCACCTCGTCTGCTAACTCAGTACTGGAACGTTTGAAAGCAAAACAATCCAGCTAACCAAGGACGCGTAGCATGTATTGGTGGTTGCGTTGGGCGAATTTACGCCTCAATCAACATCTGCGCTCACTCACCTGGCCGGCTCTTGCCGGCCTTGTCGTTGGTCACGCAGTCATTTCTTATGTTCTGTTGTCTCTGTCTGGAGAGACAGCCCTGACAGAACAAATCAGTCGTTATGTCTATTGGTTCATGGTCACCATATCTACCGTGGGCTACGGCGATTATTCACCTCAGTCCGAAGTAGGTATGTGGGTGGTTACCTTATGGGTTATTCCCACGGGGTTAGGACTTTTCGGCGCCTTTATCGGCAAATTAGCAACAACTATCTCGCTAATGTGGGAGCAAACAATGAAAGGCGAACGGGATTTCAGTCATCTGTCTGACCATATCGTGTTACTGGGTTGGACACCGACTCATACTTTGAAAATCATCGAGCTGATATTGGGTGATACAAAGCGCCAAAAGCGCCAGATTCTACTCTGCGTTAGAGAGGAGATGGACCACCCCTGCCCTGAAATTATCGATGTCAGCTTTGTAAGGGTTGATAGTTTCAGTGAACCTGAAGCGTTACAGCGAACGGGTATTGAACATGCAGCAAAAGTTATCATCGATGGTGAAACAGATGAAGAGACGTTGGCCATCGCACTGAGCGTAGGCGCAGCGACAGATGCTAGCGTCACCCATGTGTGTGCCTATTTTCAGAGCGAGTCCATTGCCAAACTGGTAGAGACCGCCTATCCACACATCGAGGTGAGCACAGCTCGAGAAGCGGAATTGCTGACCCGCTCAATGCAGGATCCTGGCTCAAGCAGAGTTTTCGAACAGTTGATGAATACCTTGGATGGTGCCACTCAGTTTTCGTTAACTGTCCCAGACAATAGGTCAACCACCCGTTTTGACAAACTTTTTGTCTATTTCAAAAAGCAGCATCAAGCCACGGTGATTGCCGTTGCCGACCATGAGACGGCGGGCGCAGTAGAGATGAACCCTTCACTGGAATCTGAGGTAAAAGCCGGCACCACACTTTATTACATTGCCCAGTCGAGAATCACCGAATCTGATGTCGACTGGGATGCAGTAAGCAATACGGAGGTTGCATGAGTTTTTTTAAGAATTTGTTTGGCAAAAAAGAAGAGCCTGAAAAACTCCCAACAAAAGGCTTGTACGGACTTCACCTAGGCTGTGCAGTTGAACTTAGTTCGCTCGATTTCAGGATCCTCGGAGAAGAGCTTCGATTGAGCTTCCCTGGTGAGACGCAATTGGTAGAAGCAATAAGTCGCACCTCGCTGGGTGCTGGCTCCTACATGCTTCGCTATTACACCAGCGACGATGCAATTATTCAGATCAACTATTCCGGCGATGAGTCAGAACAGAACGTGGAAGACGTACTGCTGTTTGTTTATGACAAGAGCCGTTCAATAGCTACTGAAAATGAGTGGAACAAAGTCATCAGTGCCGACTTCATTGGTTCAGCAAGCCAGGACTACCGGGAGCGCAATTATCATCGCGCCTTCTTCGATGAGAGTGAAGAGAATGTCCCGCCAGTAGCCATGACAGAGCAAGTTGAAAATAAAGCTGGCGAAAAATACACCGTCGATAACTTCTGTATGCTTTATGAGCGTGAGATCAACGACGATGTTAGCGAATTACTGTTGATTAATGCCGAAGAGAGTGGTGAAAATGAACGACTACTTAGCTACGCATTGGGCGTTCATTTATCGCCATCGCAGTTTAATGTGATCAGCTAGGGCCTGTTTACTGAAGTGACACCAAGCTGACGGTATAAATATAGGAAGTAAAAACAATGATCATGGAATCCCTTCAAGGCTTACCCGCCTTTGCTCTCTACTTCGTTAGTGGCTATGTGATGATTCTTCTATTCACAGCCATTTACACCAAGATCACACCACACTGTGAATGGTCGCTCATGCGCGAGAATAACAGTGCTGCGGCAGTGGCGTTTGGACTCACTGTTGTTGGATTTACTATTCCGGTTGCCAGTGCCGCAATAAATTCTGTTGGGCTTCTGGATTTCATCATCTGGGGTGGCGTAGCCATGGTGACGCAATTGCTCACGTACTTCACCGTTCGCTTCTACATGCCTAAGTTAACCGAGCGTCTGACAGCAAACGAACTGCCAGCAGGCGTTTTCCTCGGCTGTTGTGCGTTAGCGACCGGGATCCTGAACGCTGCCTGTATGACATACTAAGGAGCGTCACAATGAAACGTTCCCAAGCAGTCAAACTTACCCTAATGGGGTTGGCAGGCGGTGTAGTTACCGGCTGTAGTGAACCTCAAGAGCAGATTGTTACCTTCAAAGACATTGAAGACTGTGTTGATAGCAATCTGTTCGAAGCAGAAGATTGTGTTTACCAATATGAGAAAGCAGTTGCAGCCCATCAGCTAGAAGCCCCCAGATATAGCAGCCGCTTTGCCTGTGAACAGGATTTTGGTCAAAACTACTGCGCGTCAACACGCAATGGCAGCTTCTGGCAGCCATTTATGGCTGGCTACATGATGTCGGTAATCGCGCGTGGCGTAAGTGATGCTATCTACTATCGCAGTGCCTACTCTCGGCCCTTGTATCGTTCTCGTGACGACTGGGGCATGTATCGAACCAGCAGTAACTATCCCATAGGCAGTTATGGCAGCAGTGGCAAAATGACCAACCTGCCCCGGTCAATTATGACCACGGTGCCGAACAACTCTGGAACGATTAAGAAGTCTGGCGGCCAATACGGGAAAAAGGCGCCAACAATTAAGCGCGGTGGATTTGGTTCAAAATCTGCAGCTCGAGGTGGCTGGGGTAGTTAAGCTTGCTACGTATCAAATCAGCGCCTCGCGCCAACCTGCTAGAGCGCGCGAACCAATACGGGTTTGACTTTCATACTATTGATGGCGAACCCTATTGGGATGAGACTCACTATTACCAGTTCACACTCCGTCAAATCGAAGATGATCTGGAAGATCCTACCAACGAGTTGGAACAGCTTTGTCTCGACTTGGTCGGAGACATAGTTCGTGACGAACACCTGCTCGCTAAACTCAAGGTGCCAAGCTCCCAATGGCACCATATCCTTGATTCCTGGCGTTCCAAAGAACCAAGCCTTTATGGACGTATGGATTTCGCCTACAACGGTCAGGGGCCTGCCAAACTACTTGAATACAATGCCGATACACCCACCTCAATCTATGAAGCCGCTTTTTTCCAATGGATATGGCTTGAAGACCAGGTAGACACCGGGATTGTATGGCGCGGTGCAGACCAGTTTAACTCTATTCAGGAGAAGCTGATCGCTCGCATGGCGGAAGTTTCGCCTGACGGTGAGATCCATTTCGCATGTTGCAGGGACTCTGTCGAAGACCGAGCAACCGTTGAGTATTTAGAGGATTGCGCACGCCAAGCCGGATTGACTACCAAGTTTTTGTATGTAGAAGAGATCGGGCTCAATACCAACAAACAGTTCACCGATCTACAGGATTTCGAAATCAGCTGCCTGTTCAAACTCTATCCCTGGGAGTGGA
Organism: Corallincola platygyrae; assembly: GCF_039544265.1. Lineage (NCBI taxonomy): Bacteria > Pseudomonadati > Pseudomonadota > Gammaproteobacteria > Alteromonadales > Psychromonadaceae > Corallincola > Corallincola platygyrae. The sequence goes on from NZ_BAABLI010000032.1 coordinate 88,957, forward strand.
TGTTTGACGATCCATTCAGCGAATACCTGGCGAAATCGAAAACGCGATTTATCGAACCAGCCTGGAAAGCATTGCTGAGCAACAAAGGCATTCTTCCTTTACTTTGGCAACGTCACAAAGGCCATCCCAATCTTTTGCCTTCCTATTTTGAAGGGGAAGAGCAGGCAGACCTGGGCCATAGTTATTGCCGTAAACCCCTGTTTAGCCGCGAAGGTGCGAACATCTCTCTCGTCAGGCCAAATCAACCTTTGCTTGAAGTGGGTGGAGAATATGGAGGCGAGGGATATATAGTGCAGGGGCTCAGCCCCCTACCCCGATTTGAGGAAAGCTTCACTCTCATAGGTAGTTGGGTTATCGGTCATCAAGCTGCTGGACTAACGATTCGAGAGGACAACAGCTTGATAACCAAAGACACCAGCCGTTTTGTGCCGCACATCATCGTTGGTTAGCGCAGTCAATTAGTGCGGCTTCTCACCATGAAAGTATGTCGGTCTGAATAGAGGCCGTTAAGCCTTGTCTGTGGCCAAACGATTCAACCTGGCGTGACGGGTCTCTTCCCCTGCTTTCGGGCTATCAGGTATTAACTGGCTCAATATCAGTGAGCCCCCCGCCAGTGCTGCGCCAATAAAGAATACGGCCGCAGGCATAGTTAACCAAACCAATCCCAACAGCACAGGCAACACAACAGCCGCGATATGGTTTATGGTAAAGCTCACGCCAGCAGTCGATGCGATATCCTCGGGCGATGCGATCTTTTGGAAGTAAGTGCGAATGGCAATAGCAAAAGCGAAAAACAGATGGTCAACGACATATAACACGGCCGCAATTTCGCTGCTCTCAACCAGACCGTAACTGACAAAAACCAGCACTAAGCCAACGTATTCAATGGTCAGTGCACGACGTTCGCCAATCTTGCCTATCCATTTACCAATTTTTGCCGCAAAGAAAAGATTGAAAAAGTGATTAAACAGGAACAACAAAGCGATTTGACCGGCGCTATAACCAAATTTTTCGACCATTAAGAAGCCGGCGAACACAACAAATATCTGTCTTCTGGCGCCGGAGAAAAAAGTCAGCAGGTAATACAGCCAGTAGCGACGTTTGAGGATGATCTTCTTATGTTGCTGTGGGCCGTGGGAAAATGACGGGAATGCTAACCATAACAATACGCCCAATCCCATAGTCACGGCGCCAAACAATAGATATACCCATTTAAATTCAATCTGAAGCTGGTCAAGTAACAGCCAGACACCGCCAAACGAAATTACCGCTGCCGCCCCCTTCACCGCCATGGCCTTGCCCATAAAGTGGGCAGCTTGGTCTTTAGGAAGCCACTGTAATGTGAGTGATTGATTAATTGTTTCTAGGTAATGAAAACCAATAGACATCAGCACTGTGGTGGCATACAAGCCCACGGCTGAAGGGAAAAACCCGGTAAGTGCAACCCCAACACCAAGCAACACCAATGACACTACTGCGAAACGTTGCTCTCGAATTAGCAGCAATACAAACACCACTGTAAATGCCAGGAACCCCGGCACTTCACGCAGGCTCTGAAGGATACCTATCTCTTTACCGGTAAAAGACGCTGCTTCGATAACAAAGTTGTTCAGCAGTGCCATCCAGGTAGAAAATGCCACCGGCATGGCGAAGGCTATCAATAGAAGAAAGTTTTGAGGTGTAGAAAATCGGGTAAACATAGGAATGCCAGGCTGTGCCGAGGAAGATCATTCTAACAGCTATCGGCTACTCAAATAAGTCAGGCTCTCAGTGGTTAGAACGCCAACGCCACATAAACAGCCTGACCATCAAAAACAGTGCCAGAGCGGTCCATACCAGTATCCACAATGTCGCTGGTACGCCTGTATGGCTGCGCAAAGCCACATGGTCACCTCGCTCGCCTAAAAATAGCAAGTAACTCGGACTGATTGCACTTTGCAACAACACAAAGAGAGTGATCACCTGCGACATAAATTGACAGACAGCCAGGTGGCGCCAGTAAAACAGCGCGACAAATACGGCAGCAATAAACAACATGATGCCAAAGGTAACGATATCCCGAGTGTAGAAGATGCCGGTCAGGACAAACACCCCAACTATGGTGAAATAGAGGTAGCGAAAGCTTATGTTCTTAGATGCCTTAGCCTGCAGCATAGCAAGGAGATAGGCGCTGAGGGACGCCCCCGCATAACCAGCAAAAGCGACCAGCGAAAACCATCCCCCACTTACCGTGGCAAGACCTGAACCATCAAGATGCAAAGCTATTGCGTGGACATTCCCGCCAGATAACAATGCAGCGAAAGCATGGCTGCCCTCATGCAACAGCGTTTCAATATACTTCAGAGGTGCCCGTATAAGTGGCAGCCAGATGATAGTGAATGCGCAAATTAAGGAGAAAGTAAGGGACCAACGTCCAGACAGCTTCACAGTGTCACCATTTCTACTTTGCTTCCACGCTGTGTCGACTTGATATCCAACCGCATCGCCATCTGCTCTTTGAGTTCACTTACATGACTGATGATACCTATCATCCGCCCACTGCGCTGCAGATCGATCAGGGTACGAATAGCCAAATCCAGCGACTCAGGATCCAGGCTGCCAAAACCTTCATCGATAAACAAGGTATCCAGCTTTATGCCCCCGGCATACTCCTGGACTACGTCAGACACCCCTAACGCAAGCGCTAGTGCCGCCATAAAGCTCTCACCACCGGACAGCGTCGCCACACTGCGTGTTTTGCCGGTATAGGCATCTTCGACTTCCAACTCTAAGCCCGACGCTCGGTTGCCCTTGCTTCGGTCCTCTTTGCGAATAAGCTGATAACGCCCCTTACTCATGAGTTGCAGACGCTGAGAAGCCTGTATCAGTACATCATCAAGAAGCACACTCAATACAAAACGCTGCAGGCTGATTTTCTGCCCCGTCATACCATTAGCCACATCACTTAGGGTGCCATAAATTCGATACTGAGCTTCGATATCAGCACTCTCTTGGTGAGCACGTTTTAAATCATTTGCGGTCTTTTCGAGGTGGGATAGACGTTGATGTAGCTGCTGCCATCTCCGCTCAGCTTCACTGAACTGTGTTTGAGCATCACGAACCTGGATAGTCAGCATCTGCAGATCAGGCTCTACAATCCCTTCCAACTGCTGTTGAATATGCTGCTTTTGGGCTGTCAGCTCATGAATATTCTTCTGAAACGTTTCGATCTCAGTAGCAAGTATTTGCTGCTGCTCTGGTGCCATTCGCGCCGCTGAGAAAGCCTCTGAATGCTCGAAAGTGCTTTCATTGAGCGCCTGCGTCCATGCTTGCTGAGCGTTTTCAAGTTCGCCGTTCATTGCCAATTGCTGCTGTTCCAGATGCGCTAAGCGACTGGAGGCTTTATCCAGCTCTGACGTCACCCGCTGCTTATTCTCTGCTGCTGCCTCTAGTTGCTTCCTGAGTGTTTCAAGATTCTGTTTTAACTCAGCAATGCGCTGCTCAAGTGCACCTTCCGCCTTAAGCTCTTCCGGGAGCAGAGCCTCAAGACGCTGCTTCTCCGACATCAACAGCGCGGTCTGTTTTTGAGTTTCAGTTAACTCTACCTGCAAAGACGCAAGCTTCTCCTCAAGCCCTGCAATTAGTTCCCTTTCAACTTTTAGCGCTTCTGATTGTTGAAGGCTTTGTTGTTGGTATTGGTTCAGTTGATCAAGTTGATTGCTTAGTTGCTCAACTTTTTGCTGGATCTCATTCAGCGTTAAACTGGCACAGTCAGCGTCGGCCAGTTGGCTTAAAAGTGTTTGCTGTTGCTCTTTTAACTGCCGCCAGTGTTGTTGCAACTCCGCATGCTGCTTCTCTGCATCCAACAAGCGATTTTGCGAAGTATCTAGTACCTGCCTCGCCTGATCGACCTGAGCGCGTTCAACACGCGCGACTCCGTCCGGCAATTTCGCAGGTAAAGGGTGTTCTGTGCTGCCGCATACCGGACATGGCTGGAGCTCGTTTAACTGCTCTGCAAGCATCGCGGCCTGGCCCTGATGCCAATAAATCTCAAGCTGGGTAAGCGCCTGTTGGCACTCATCTCGATACACCGTTGCCTGTTGACGCAAAACGGCCGCTTGTTTGCCATTGGACTCTGCCGCAAGAAGCTTGTCGCTCAGCTCCTGGCTCTGTTTGGCAACCAACAGGTTGGCCTGCCATTGACTAAATGCTTGGTGAACACTGGGTTGAGACAGCAGTTGGTGTTGAAGCGACGCGTTTGAGTCTTCGAGTTTCTTAACCGCTTGTTTCTTTTTCTTTATTTGCTTCTCAGCGTCGGTTAACGTGAGTTCCTGCCTTGATTGGAGAGATTGAGATTGAATAAGCTGGGCGCGGACGCTCGGCAATGCAGCAACATCCGAAGCACACTGTTCCAGATTCAACAGAGTTCGACTTAGCGGCTCTATCTGAAGAGCGTTAGTTTGCGCCTGCTCTAGTTTAGCTTCGGCACCTGCCAGCTTCTCTGTGAGAGATTGAACTTCTGCATAGCACTGCTGAATAGCCAGTTTGCCATCGTCGACATCTTTCTGTTTTATCTGTTGCAACTGGTAAGCGGGGGCAAGGCTATCAGCTTGTCTGGCAGACGCTAACGCCTGCTGTTTAGCATCCATCTCTGTCTGGCCAGCAACGAGTTGATTTAAAGCCTCAGTAACCTGCGCCAAACGATGAAATTGCTGCTTTGTTTTCTCTGCTTCTTCCTGTTGCAGCTTGGCTTTATTCAGTTGCTTCTGTTTATCATTTTTAGCTGTTTCTGCTTGTTCAAGCGGCGCCTTCAGTTCCGAGACAAGCACTTGCAGCGCCTGCTCTGATTCGACATCGGCATTCTGAAGTATCCCTTCAATACGATGTTTTTGTGCCTCAGCCTCACGCCGAATGGCGCTGGCTTTTTGTTTCAGTCCCTCTTCAATACGCCGATAAATATGGGTCTGGAACAGTTGACCAAAAATCGCTTCCCGCTGTTTCGAATCGGCAAGCAGGAGCTCACGAAACTTCCCCTGCGGCAACACCATGACCTGCCGGAACTGCTCAACATTCAGCCCGGTTATTTCATGGATATGCTCGTTAACTTCGCCTACTTTTTTAGCCGCAATCAGTCGTTCATTTCCATCACTATCGAACTGCCACAGGTTAGCTTCAGCCCCTTGCAAAGTGGTGCCTTCACCTCGCGCTTTTGGTCTTAGCTGCTGAGGCCTACGTTGCACACGATATCGCTTGCCCGCAATTGAGAACTCTAACTCTAGCTCGGTGATCGTATCGGGATCTGCATAATCGCAACGCATCTGCCCCGCTTCACGTTCAGCGCCCGTGGTATGGCCATAGAGAGCGACACAAATGGCATCAAGGATCGTGCTTTTACCTGCGCCTGTTGCTCCGTTAATTAAGAACAGCGGGTTTTCGCCAAATGACTCAAATAGAACATCTTCTTTTGTGGCAAAAGGACCAAACGCTTGAATAGACAGGCGTAACGGCTTCACTACTCGTCTCCCTTATGCAGCTTTGTCACTAATGCTTGTAAAGCTTGGCGCTGTTCATCATTCATCACATCGCCTTGCACCTGACTGAAGAAGTCTTCGAACATCGACATTTCACTTTGTTGTAACCTGGCCTGACGCTCTTGCTGCTCACTCCCCATGTCTCCTTGTAGAGCGACTCTTTCCAAGTGCAGCACATTGGGGTAGACAGACCGCAGCTTACCCATGGGATCAAGAATCGCGTGGGTGTCAGTAAGTCGCACCATCAGATAATCATCTCGGTGTAAGTCGTCCTTACCCGCAACCAAAAGTGCTTCTAACTCCCCTTCAATAACTCTCATATCTCGTTGCGGAGTCAATGGGATAAGTTGAATATCGGTTTCACCTGCTTCCATGGTAACCAACACCACACTCTTTTGATGGTGCTGTTCTGAGAAACTGTATTTAAGTGGCGAACCAGAATAACGGATAGTTTCCAGCCCCTGTTTTTGCGGGCCGTGCAGGTGTCCGAGCGCGGCATAGTCAAAAGCTTCGAAATGACAGGCCCTGACCTGATCTGCGCCTCCGATAGACAGCGGGCGTTCTGATTCGCTACCTACGCCACCAACAACGAAACAGTGGGCAACGGCAACACTAGGCATTGCAGGATCTTTGTGTTTCGCGATCTCCTCGGCCATAAAGGCCATTGCTTGATCATGGGTTTTCAGCAAACTTGGGTCCTGCCCAGGGAATTGGTCGCGAACCCACTCCGGATCGGCATATGGTATACCGAAAAATTGCACTTTCTGACCGGAGCTACCTTCCAATATTACCGGCTGCGATAACTCAGAAAGCTGTCCAACAATATGCAGACCACCACTCTTTAACCTCGATGCCCCAAACCTGAGTCTTGCAGCACTGTCATGGTTACCGGAGATAAGCACGACATGAATGCCTAATCTTCCACACAACTCTTCCAGTACTTTATCCAGCAACTCTACTGCAGCCGCAGGCGGAACAGAGCGATCATAAATATCCCCTGCAACAACAACAGCATCAACCTGATGCTGCTCAGCCAAAGAGACTAACTGTTCAAGGATGAACTTTTGCTCTTCAAGCAGGGAAACATTGTGGAACTGGCGACCCAAATGCCAATCTGAGGTATGGAGAAATTTCAAAGGCGGCTCTCAAGTAACAATACTGGTCTGCTAGACAGTTTTCGCTCTCAAACTAAAGAGCATCTGGGCCTAACGGTCTGAAATCTTACCTTGTTGTCCAAAACCTTTCAGGAAAAATCTATGGGTTTTGTGATTGCGAAGCCGGACGCTCGCGACCGACCGCCGAAAACAAGAAAGCCCAGCATAATGCTGGGCTTCCTAAGAATAATGGCGGTGAGGGGTAAGCCGGGAATA